>CAZVAR010000049.1:0-23128 GCA_964625225.1 uncultured Alphaproteobacteria bacterium
TGGCATACGACCCGGTCAAGATCGATTATGCGACCCTGCTGGACGTGTTCTGGCGGAACATCGACCCGCTCGATCCGACGGGGCAGTTCTGCGACAAGGGCCCGCAATACCGCTCGGCGATCTTTTACCACGACGCCGAGCAGCGTCGGCTCGCGGAAGAGTCCAAGGCGAGTTTGGAGGCCTCCGGCCGCTTCGACCGGCCCATCGTCACGGAGATCACCCGCGCCGGCGAGTTCTATCCCGCCGAAGACTATCACCAGGACTATTACCGGAAAAGCGCACTGCAGTACCACTTCTACCGCTTTGCCTGCGGCCGCGACCGGCGGCTGGAAGCGCTGTGGGGCGAGCCCGGCTCGTGACCGTGATCCCCGCCGGCGGTATCGGAACCGGGCGCCTGCTGTCGGGTTAAAAGGGGGCAGCCCCGCGGGGCTGCCCCCTTTTCCACAATCGCAGTTCAAGACATGAGGCACCCATGAAGACGCTTCTCTGCACGGCCGCGATGGGGCTTGCCTTGGCCGTCGGTCCGGCCCTGGCACAGACCACCCCACCCGCCGCAAACGACGCGGCGTCCGGCACTGCGGCCACCGCACAGACCGAGCTGTCGCAGCAGGATCGGGCCTTCGTGGAGAAGGCTGCGGAGAGCGGCCTGATGGAGGTGAAGCTGGGCGAACTGGCATCCGGACAGGCGGCCAGTCAGGACGTGAAGATGTTCGGTCAGCGGATGATCGACGATCACAGCAGGGCGAACACCGAGCTCGGCCAGATCGCCAAGAAGAAGACCGTCGAGATGCCGACGGAGCTCAGCCCGGAACATCAGGAGATGCGGGAGCAGCTCTCCGGCCTCTCCGGTGAGGCATTCGACCGCGACTACATCCGGCACATGGTTGCCGCCCACGAGAAGGATATCGAACTGTTTGAGCGGCAGGCGAGCGAGGGTGAGGATGCCGAGCTGAAGCGCTTCGCCGAATCCACGCTGCCGGTCCTGGAACAGCATCTCGATATGGCACGGGACATCCAGCAGCAGATGCAGCCGGTCGCCTCGGCCGGCGCGGCCGACGGCGAGCGGGCCGGAAGCGGGGATGCGGGTGCCAGCCAGCCGGCTCAGGTCACCGTGGTGCCGGCGGACGGTGCCGCCTCCGGCACGGAAACGGGAACGGCGACCGCCACGACGACCGCGGCAGCCACGCCCGAGATCGACGCCAGGATCGGCCAGATGACGGCCGAGGAGCTGATCGGCAAGGACGTGGTCAATGCTCAGGGCGAGGAGATCGGTGAGATCGAGGACGTGGTCATCGGCAGCGATCAGTCCATGATGGCGATCATCTCGGTCGGCGGCTTCCTCGGGCTGGGCGCCAAGGAAGTTGGGGTGCCGATGCATCAACTGCGGATCGGCGCCAACGATGCCGTCATGATGTCCGAGATGTCGGAGGACGAGCTGAAAGAGTTGCCGCCGTTCAGCGATCCAAACTTCGAGGCCCTGCCGCGCGACAGGCGGATTCTGGAGCGCTGACGGCGCCCTACCGCCGTCGGGGCCGGGCCCGCCGGGCCCGGCCCATTTTCATCACGCGGCACCCTTGAGGCGGCGCGTCCAGTCGGCGAGCGCAGTCAGCAGCTTGACGATGAAGTCGGCGGTGGTCGGGTCGGTCAGATTGCCGTCAGCGTCGAACTTCTCGTTCGCCTGTGCGATCAGAACTTCGGGCTGGTTCAACAGCCGGCCGTTCAGGAAAACGAAGCACTGCCGCAGGTGATACTGCGCCCTCGCCGTGCCCAGCATTCCCGGTGACGCGCCCATGATGGCGATCGGCTTGTCCGCGAAGGGCTGATCCGGCGGCCGCGACGCCCAGTCGATCGCGTTCTTGAGCACGCCGGGGATCGAGTAGTTGTATTCCGGCGTAACGATCAGCAGCGCGTCGGCGGCGCGGATGCGATCGCGGAGCGCCTGGACCGGGGCCGGGAAACCCTGCTCCCGCACGTCCTCGTTATAGAGGGGGATCGGTGCGAGATCGAAGGTCTCGACCGTCACTCCGGCAGGTGCAAGCCGCTGCGCCGCCCGTAGTGCCGCCATATTGTACGATGCCCGGCGCAGGCTGCCGGAGATGCCGAGCACCGTGAGCGCACCATTCGTCATTGCTCTCTCCTGCCGTTCGGCAACAAGCGCGACCTTGGCGCAGCGTCCGGGGTCGCGTCAATGGCGGCACGCTTGCGCACTCGCGCCCGGCTCCCCAGAATATGACCGTACAGTCGCACCGTTACGATGGAGGCCGTAATGGCCGAAGGCGGGGTGGCCGTGATCGTCGGAGCGGGCCCCGGCCTCGGGGCATCGCTGGCGCGCCGGTTCGCGCGCGAGGGAATGTCCGTTGCGGTCGCAGCGCGGCGCCGCGACAGGTTGGAGCCGCTGGCCGAAGAGCTGGGGGGACTGGGCGGCAGCGGCGTGGCCTTCGCCTGCGATGCCACCGACGAGGTGGACGTCCGCGGGCTGTTCGCCGGGGTCCGGCAAGATTTGGGCGAGCCCGACCTAGTGGTCTTCAACGCGAGCGGCCGCGTTCGCAAGGCGATCGCCGAAATCGAGACGGCCGAGTTCGAGCAGGCCTGGCGCAATACCTGCCTCGGGGGGTTCCTGGTCGGCCGTGAGGCGGCCAAGATCATGGCCGCGCGCGGGCGCGGCACGATCCTGTTCACCGGCGCCACCGCCTCGGTGAAGGGCTATGCCAATTCGGCGGCCTTCGCCGTCGGCAAGTTCGGCCTGCGAGCGCTGGCGCAGTCGATGGCGCGCGAACTGGGACCGAAGGGCGTTCACGTCGCCCATATCGTGATTGACGGCGGCATCCGCTCGGACCGGCGGTCCGAGGACCCGGACAAGGGCGAAGATTCTCTGCTCGATCCCGACGACATCGCCGAGACCTACTGGCAGCTCTACCGTCAGCCGCGAAGTGCCTGGACGCAGGAGATCGATCTGCGCCCATGGGTCGAGCCCTTCTGAACGCGGAGTATGGCGCACCGGCCGCTCAGCTTCCTTCCGGTGGCGGACCGTCGACCATGCCGAGGGCGTGCAGATAGAGATCCAGCAGGGTCTCCTGCTCGTCGCGCTCTTCCTTATCCAGTTTCCGCAGCCGGATCACCTGACGCATCGTCTTGACGTCGAACCCGTTCGCCTTCGCTTCGGCATAGACGTCACGAATGTCCGCGGCGAGAGCCGCCTTCTCCTCCTCAAGGCGCTCAATGCGCTCGATGTAGGATCGAAGCTGGTCTCCCGTAATGCCGCCGATGTCCGCCATGCGACCTCCTGGAACGCCGACCTATCTTGTCTTGCGTGAGAACCGGATCGTGAGCTCGGGCGCCGCGACCGGGCGCCGGGGAGCGGGACCATAATCGGGCCGTTACGGCGGGACAAGGGCTACGCCAGGCCGGTGCCGAGTCCCAGGATCCATCCCTCCTCCGCCAGGCACCGCGCAGCATCTGTCGCCGTGAGGTCGGCGGGACGGGCGAAGGCCTGCCGCAGCAGCCCCTTGCGCTGCGCGCTTCCTGCCCACGCGCAGGCGGCAATAACCTGTCGCGCGTCGCGGATCGGGTGGTCCACCTCACGGTAGGCGAAGAGGCTTGGCCAGATCTCGGCGATGACGATCGCGTCGAGGGTGGCGTCCCAGCCGGTCTCGAACGGCCATAGGCGGCAGCGGTGGCCGAACGCCGGGTCGGCGAGCAGCCGGTGCACGGCCGGCAGCCCGAGCAGGATCTGGCTGCCGACCGATCCGCGCGTGTAGAGCTTCCAGCAGGACTGGATGCCACGGCCGGCCAGGCGCGACTCGGCCAGGCGCGACTCGGCGAACGGACCGCCGCGACGGTCCCGCTTCCTCGCCGGAAGCGTCGCCGACTCGGCAGCCGGCGGGCACCCCCAGAACGGCCCGGGGCGCCCGTCATTGAGCGCCGCGTTCAGCCGTGCCGCGACCGCGAAGCGATTGTTGCGGCCGTCCGGTGCATCCTCGATGAGGGTCGCCAGCCGCGCGGCGAGGGGACGGCCGCCGCCCATGCCGGATCCGGCCGGATAGCCGAACGGGAAATCGAATCCGACCAGGACCGGGCCGGCGGTCCGCCGCAGCAGCGTCGCCACCCTCGCCTCCGCCTCGGCGCGGGTGCGGCAATAGACCGCCTGCGGTGCCGCATCGCCGGGGGCGACGCTTCCGATCCAGCAGCGGTCCGGGCTCGGCCGCCTCGGCCCCGGGACCGAGGCGGCCGACCAGTCGACCATCACCACCAGCTCGAATGCCGGCACCGCTCAGCCGGCGAAGAAGGCAAGCAGCTCCGCGGCCGTCTCGTCGGGCGCCTCCTCCGGCAGGAAGTGTCCGCAATCGAGCGCCCGGCCGTGCACGTCGTCGGCCCACTCGCGCCAGGTCTCCAGAACGTTGCGCCGGCGGCCGCGGCCGCCCCACAGCGCCAGCAGCGGACAACCGATGCGGCGGCCGGCGGCGCGGTCGGCGGCATCAATCGCGCAGTCGACCGTCGCGCCGGCGCGGTAATCGTCGCAGGTGGCGCGGATCGTCTCCGGGTCGCGGAAGGCGTGCAGATATTCGTCCATCGCCGCGGGCGCGAAGCAGCCCAGGCCGTTGCCGCTCCAGCGCTCGAGCAGGTGGCGCAGGAAATAGTCCGGATCGGCGCCGATCAGCCGCTCCGGAAACGGCGCGGGCTGGGCGAGGAAGTACCAGTGGAAGATGCCCAGGGCGCCGTCCTTGTCGGCCCTTTCGAACTGCGCCAGGGTCGGCACGATGTCGAGCAGCGCGAGCCGTTCGACACGCCCGGGATGATCGAACGCCAGCCGGTAAGCGACCCGTGCGCCGCGGTCGTGCCCGACCAGGCGGAACCGGTCGTGGCCGAGGGCGGACATCACCGCCACCATGTCTTCCGCCATTGCCCGCTTGGAATAGCGGACGTGGTCCGGGCCGGAGGGCGGTTTCGTGCTCGCGCCGTAGCCGGGCAGGTCCGGCATCACCAGCGCGAAGCGCTCGGCCAGCCGCGGCGCGATCGCGTGCCAAATCGCCGAGGTCTGCGGGTATCCGTGCAGCAGCAGGAGAGGCGGGCCGCTGCCGCCGAGCCGGACGGCGATCTCCGCATCCGCGGCGGCGATCCGCCGCTGTTCGAAGCCGGCGAACACCGGGCGCCTCTCAGTGACCCGGATGCGACTGTGCGAATTTCGCCTTCTGCTCCGGCGTCGCCTCCTTCTGGTATTTCGCCTTCCATTCGTCGTAAGGCATCCCGTAGATGATCTCGCGCGCCTGCGGGTCCGTGAGCGGAATGCCGCGCTCCTCCGCCGCCGCGCGGTACCACTTGGACAGGCAGTTGCGGCAGAAGCCGGCCAGATTCATCAGGTCGATATTCTGCACCTCGGGATGGTCGCGCAGATGCTGCACCAGGGTGCGGAACGCCTGCGCCTCGAGTTCGATGCGGGTCCGGTCGTCCATCCTCGTGACCTCCTCTTCGGCATAGCCCCATTCTCGGCGAAGATCCGCCGCGATGCCAAGGGCCGCAGGCCCGTCTCGTACGGCGCCCCTATCCGGGCTTCCGGGCCCGCCTTCGCGTCAACCAATCTCGTCGTCGGTCGATGAACTTCGCCCTCCTCGCGATTCGAGGTCGACGTTCGGCCCCGGAATGCAACGCCGACAGGCCGTCTCCCGCCGCTCCGGGTACATTGTCCGACGGCGGCATGCCGTCGATCCGCGTCCGCCGGGACCATGGCATACCATAGGACAATATGCACGACGCTATGCCGTCCGGGGACAATCGGTCCGCTTCCCGACCCGAGCGCCCCCGGGTACCCGGCCGAACCGCCTACCCTCCGATGCGGTCGCCCCGGTCCGGCTTGGAGCGCGCCGGCGCGGGCCGTATAAGCGGGCCATGAGCAAGGCCTCGCCGGGCGCCATCTCCCGCCCCATCCGCCTCGTGCCCGGCGACCGCCGGCAGCGGGTCGCCCTTATGCTGCTGCTCTGCGGCGCGGTCGGCATCGCCTTCTCGCCGATCTTCGTCCGGCTCAGCGAGATCGGGCCGGTTGCGACGGCGGTCTACCGCGTGCTTCTGGCGCTGCCGCCGCTGTTCCTGCTCGCCGCGGTCGAACGGCCTCAGGACGGCGACCGACCGCGGCGACCGCAGAGCCCGACCGATTTCGCGTGGCTCGCGCTGGCCGGCGCCTTCTTCGCCGGGGATCTCGCCTTCTGGCACGTGTCGGTCCTCTATACGACGGTCGCGAACGCGACGCTGTTCGCCAACTTCGCATCGATCTTCGTGACCCTGGCCGGCTGGCTGCTGTTCCGGGAGCGCTACAGCCGGACCTTCCTGACCGGCATGGGCCTCGCGTTGCTCGGGGCCGTGCTCCTGATGAGCGACAGCCTCGCCATCTCGGCGGACAATCTCCTCGGCGACGTGCTGGGCGTGATCACGGCGATGTTCTATGCCGGCTATATCCTGACGGTCGCGCGCCTGCGCCGGCAGTTCTCGGCGACAACGGTGATGGCCTGGAGCAGCACCGTCACCTCCGCGCTCCTGTTCCTCGTGGCGCTCGCTCTCGGCGAGTCGCTGTTGGCCAGCACGATGGCCGGCTGGGCCGTACTTGCGGGCCTGGCCTGGATCTCCCACGCCGGAGGTCAGACGCTGATCGCCTATGCCCTCGCCCACCTGCCGGCGGCATTCTCCTCGGTCAGCCTGCTGCTGCAGCCGGTCGCGGCCGCCCTACTCGGCTGGGTGCTGCTGGCGGAGCCGCTCGGGCCGGTCCAGGCGGTGGGCGGCGCCGTCGTCCTGGTCGGGATCTGGACCGCGCGCCGCGGCAGCCGGTGATGCCACGGCGCGGCCGGAACGCCCTTGCGCCGCGCCGCCCCTGCGGTACCTTGGCCCGCATGATCGCGGATCCGAGAGCCCTGCTCCGTCGGCTGTTCGACGCGGCCGTCGCCCGCGCCGATCCGCTGCACGCGGTGCCGCCACATCTGCCGGAGCCGCCGCGGGGACGGACCGTCGTCGTCGGCGCCGGCAAAGCCGCCGCGGCCATGGCCCGGGCGGTCGAGGAGCATTGGGACGGACCGCTCGAAGGTCTCGTCGTGACCCGCTACGGTCACGGCCTGCCCTGCCGCCGGATCGAGGTCGTCGAAGCCGGGCATCCGCTGCCCGACCACGGCGGCCGCGAGGCGGCCCGGCGCATTCTCGGCCACGCCCGTGGCCTGGGTCCGGACGACCTGCTGCTCTGCCTGATCTCGGGCGGCGGTTCGGCCCTGCTGACGGCACCGGCGCCGGGGCTCACGCTCGAAGATAAGCAGGCGGTAACGCGCGCGCTGTTGCGCTCAGGCGCGACGATTGCGGAGATCAACGCCGTGCGAAAGCACCTGTCGGCGATCAAAGGCGGCCGGCTCGCACAGCTCGCGGCACCGGCCCGGATCGTCACGCTCGCGATCTCCGACGTGCCCGGCGACGATCCGGCGGTGATCGCGTCCGGGCCAACGGTAGCCGACCCGAGCACGCGCACCGACGCCCTGGCAGTTCTTGCCCGATACGGGATCGAGCCGCCGCCGGCCGTGCGGGACCGACTCGACGCCGAAGATTCGGAGACCCCGAAGCCGGGCGACCCCGCATTCGCGAATGCCACCCTTCGCATGGTTGCAACCCCGCAGCAGGCGTTGGAGGCAGCCGCCGAGGTTGCACGCAACGCCGGGCTCGCGCCGCTGATCCTGTCCGACCGGCTCGAAGGCGAGGCCCGCGAGGCCGGCAAAGTGCTGGCCGCCATTGCCCGTCAGGTCACGGCGCATGGCCAACCCGTACCGGCGCCCTGCGTGCTGCTCTCGGGCGGCGAGACTACCGTCACGGTGCGTGGCACCGGGCGCGGCGGGCGCAATGCCGAGTTCCTGCTGGGTCTGACGATCGCGCTGGATGGCCAGCCCGGGATCTGGGCGCTGGCCGCCGACACCGACGGCATCGACGGCAGCGAGGACAATGCGGGCGCGATCAGCGGTCCCGACAGTCTGGCCAGAGCCGCCGTGGCGGGTATCGACGCCTCGCGGCGGCTTGCGGACAACGACGCCTACGGGTTCTTCGCAGCGCTGGGGGACCTCGTCGCCACCGGGCCGACGCGTACGAATGTCAATGATTTCCGGGCAATCCTCGTTACCGGGTGACCGGCCAATCGACTCTCAGGGACACAGGACGGATGCGACGCAGACGCAGCGCCAAGATCGTCGCCACGCTCGGCCCGTCGAGCTCATCGCCGGAGATGATCAGCACCCTGTTCGCGGCCGGCGTCGACGTCTTCAGGCTGAATTTCAGCCACGGCACCCATAACGAACACCGCGCGCGGCTGGAGACGATCCGTGAGCTGGAACGGCGGCAGCGCACGCCCATCGGCGTCATCGCCGATCTGCAGGGACCCAAGCTGCGCGTCGGCGCATTCGCCGGGGGGCGCAAGGTCACCCTGCACCGCGGTCAGCGCTTCCGGCTGGATCTTCTGGCGCAGCCCGGCGACGAGACGCGGGTACAGCTTCCCCATCCGGAAATCTTCCAGGCGCTCGAAGTCGGCACCGATCTGCTGCTGAACGACGGCCGCATCCGCCTGCGCGTCCTGGAGTTCAGTAACGATCATGCCGAGACGGAGATCATCACCGGAGGCGAGCTGTCGGACCGCAAGGGCGTCAACGTGCCCGGGGTGGTGCTGCCGCTGTCCCCCCTCACCGACAAGGACCGCAGCGACCTCCGCCTCGCCCTCGACTGCGGCGCCGATTGGATCGCTCTGTCCTTCGTGCAGCGGCCGGAGGACGTGGCCGAGGCACGACGGCTGATCGCCGGCCGAGCGGCGGTGATGATCAAACTGGAGAAGCCGTCCGCGATTCACCGTCTCGACGAGCTGATCGACCTGGCGGACGCGGTGATGGTAGCGCGCGGCGATCTCGGCGTCGAACTGCCGCCCGAGGACGTGCCGGGATTGCAAAAGCAGATCGTGCGGCTTTGCCGCGATGCCGGAAAGCCCGTGATCGTCGCGACGCAGATGCTCGAGTCGATGGTCCATTCCCCCGCGCCCACGCGTGCGGAAGCGTCCGATGTGGCGACCGCCGTCTATGACGGCGCCGATGCCGTGATGCTCTCTGCCGAAACGGCCGCGGGCGAGTATCCGAGCGAGGCGGTCACGATCATGAACCGCATCATCGCAAGGGTGGAACAGGATCCACTCTATCGCGGCTACCTCGAAGCCGAGCACTACCAGCCGCGCGCCAACGCGCCCGATGCCATATCGGCGGCGGCACGGCAAGTGGCGCACACGATTTCGGCGGCGGCGATCGTGACCTACACCACCTCCGGAGCCACGGCGTTGCGCGCGGCGCGCGAACGGCCCGACGTGCCGATCCTCGGCCTGACCTCGAAGCAGAGCACGGCGCGCCGGCTGGCGCTGGTCTGGGGCGTGCATCCGGTGCACACCGCCGACGTCAACACGTTCGGTACCATGGTCCAGAAGGCCTGCGCCGTCGCGCACCGCGAGGGGTATGCCGACCTCGGCGACAAGATCGTGATCACCGCCGGCGTTCCCTTCGGGACGCCGGGAGCGACCAATATCCTGCGGATCGCCTGGATCGAGTCGTAGGCCGGGCTATCCGACCCGCTCACCCTCCAGCTCCAGGGTCATGCGGTCGTCGTAATCCGCCAGCGCGCCGTCGATCTGCAGCACGCGCCGGCTCTCCGCCTCGGAAAGGCTCTCGATCGCGCGGAGCTTGCGGCCGATGGCGCGGGTGCGCCGGCCGATGCCCTCCTCGATGTCCTTGTCGGCGGCGCGGAGCTTCTTCTGCACGCCCGCCAGCACCTCGCCATACTTTCGGAACTCGGTCTTCACCGCCGCCAGGACCTGCCAGACCTCGCTGGACCGCTTCTGAATGGCGAGACTGCGGAACCCCATCTGGAGGCTGTTGAGGATGGCGGTCAACGTCGTCGGGCCGGCAACCACCACACGACAGGTCAGATGGAGATAGTCGGTGAGGCCGGGCCGCCGCAGCACCTCGGCGTAGAGCCCCTCGGTCGGCAGATAGAGCACACCGAAATCGGTGCTGTGGGGCGGCGCCACATACTTGTCGCAGATGTCTTGCGCGGCCCGGCGGATGCGTGCTTCAAGCGCTTTCAGCGCCGCCTCCTCGCCGTCCTTGTCGCCGCGTTCGGCAGCATCCAGCAGCCGCTCGTAATCCTCCTGCGGGAACTTGGCGTCGATCGGCAACAGCACCTCGCCGCCTTCCTCGTCGCGGCCAGGCAGGCGGATCGCGAACTCGACCCGCTCGCCGCTCCCGGGCCGGATCTCCGCGTTGGTGGCGATCTGGTCGGGCGTCATCACCTGGCCGAGCAGATTGCCGAGCGCGATCTCGCCCCAGGTGCCGCGGGTCTTGACGTTGGTCAAGACCCGCTTCAGGTCGCCGACCCCGTCCGCCAGCGTCTTCATCTCGCCGACGCTCTTGTGCACCTGCTCAAGCTGCTTGCTGACGAGTCCGAAGGACTCGCCGAGGCGCTTCTCCAACGTCCCCTGGAGCTTCTCGTCCACGGTCTGACGCATCTGCTCGAGCTTGGCTTCGTTCTCCTGCCGGAGCTGGTCGAGCCGGCCCTGCACCACCGTCCGGACCTCCTCCAGCCGGTGCCCCTGGGCCGCCGCCATCTCCTGGACGGCGGTGCGCAGCTCGACGCCGAGGCGTCGCATCTGCTCCTCGACCGCGCCAAGACGCTCCTGCTGCACCGCGCCCATCTGCTCCAGCGTCTGACGGATCAGGTCGTTCAACCGGATCAGATTGGCGGAGACCTCTCCGCGCAGGTCGCGCGCGGCCGCGCCGGCCTCCGCGCGCGACTGCCGGCCCTCCTCGCGCAGGATCCGCTCGATGTCCACCCCGCCTCGATGCAGCTCGCGGACGAGCATCAGCAACTCGTCCTGGCGGCGACGCAGGCCAGCGTTCTGCACCAGGATCACCGCCGCGCCGGCCAGCGCCGCGGCCGCCGCCAGCGCGGCGGCTCCGAAACCGAGAAACTCGGGATCCATCTCCCCCCCTTCGCCCGAGCGCGGTCATGCCCGGCCCCGGCGCGGTGGCGAGCGCGGCGGCAAGGACCGCCGCGCCTGTCCGCGTCAGGCCGGGAAGTCCACGCGAACGTCCCCGAGCGGGCCGAAATCGGCGACGACCGAATCGCCCGGCTTGACCGGGATGATCCCGGTGACCGAACCCGTGCTGACGAACTGGCCCGCCTTGAGCCCCTCGCCCTTACCGGCGAGATAGTTCGCGAACCAGGTGAGCGCCTCCAGCGGATGGCCCATGACCGAGGCACCGGTACCGCGGCCGGCCTCCTCGCCGTTGATCCGCAGCACGACCTCCGGCCCGATCATGTCGATATCGCGCCAGTCCTCGTAGCCGCGGCCGATGACGTAGCGGCCGACGCCGCCGGAATCGCAGACGACGGCGAATCCGCCGAGCCCGTGCTCGTCGCCGAGGCGGCTCTCCGGCACCTCAATGCCGATGTGCAGCGCGGCGACCGCACGCTCGACCTCCTCGCGCGAATAGGGCCGGTCGCGCGGCGGCAGGTCGTCGGCCATGCGGAACGCATACTCGCTCTCGACGACCGGGCGCAGCAGGTCGGCGTGGCGGAAGCTGGCAGGGCTCTGATACACCGCACCCGCCCCGATCATGCCGGTGAAGGGCAGCTTCAGTCCCAGCTTCGCCCGGGCGGCGGGATCGGCGGCGCCGATCTTCCAGCCGGCGATTTTGTCACCCGCCTTCGCGGCGACGGCGTCGCAGATGGCGATCGCCTCCTCTTCGGTCGTCGGCCGGCAGCCATCGGGCAGCGAGGGAATGCGCCGGCGCTCACGAGCGGCGGCGATCAGGGCATCGGCGGCCCGGTCGATCTGCTCCGGGGTCACTGGGCCGCCTCCGCTCGTGCGCGCACCACGTCGTCCGCGAGACGCCCGGTCAGCTCCTGCAGGTGATCGAACTGCCAGGCGAAGCTCCCGACCCCCATGGTCAGGGATCGCAACTCGATGATCATGTCGTGCATCTCCGATTGCGGAATATAGGCCTGCACCTCGTCCCAGCCTGGCCAGCCGTCGCGCGCGTCGAAGCCCAGGATCTGGCCGCGCCGGCCGCTCAGCAGGCGCTGCACGTTGGGCGTGAACTCGCTCGGCACGTAGACGGAAACCTTCAGGATCGGCTCCAGGAGGATCGGGTCGCAGTTCGGCATGCCCTCGCTCATGGCAAGCCGGCCGGCAGTCTTGAAGGCCATGTCCGAACTGTCCACCGCGTGGTACTTGCCGTCGGTCAGCGTAGCCGCCACGTCGACGACGGGAAAGCCGAGCGGACCGCGCTGCAGATATTCCCGAATGCCCGCCTCAACCGCCGGGATGTAGTTCTTCGGGACCGCGCCGCCGACGATGCGGTCGGAGAAGGCGAAGCCCGAGCCCCGCGGGAGCGGCTGAATCTCGACCACGACATCGGCGAACTGGCCGTGGCCGCCGGTCTGCCGCTTGTGCCGCGAGTGCTGGGTCGTGCTCTTGCGGATCGTCTCGCGATAGGGGGTCCGCGGCCGGCTGGTCCTGACCGTGACATTGTATTTGCTCTGCAGCCGCGACACGCCGATCTGCAGGTGCTGCTCGCCCTGCCCCCAAAGCAGAAGCTCGTGCATCTCCGGATTCTGCTCGACCGCGTAGGACGCGTCCTCCTCGATCAGCTTCTGCACGGCGCCGGTCAACTTGACCTCGTCGTTGCGGTTCTCCGCATGAATCGCCAAGGCGTAGACTGGCGGCATCGGCTCCGGCCAGAAGTCGGGGCGCGACACGCCGCCCGGCGACAACAGATCACCGGTCCGGAAGCCCTCGACGCGGCCGATCGCAACCACCTCGCCGGCCTCCGCCGCCTGGACCTTGGCGGTCTGCGCGCCGGACAGCTTGGCGAGATTGCCGATCCGCTCGCCGCCGAGCGTGGCGCCCTCCTTCAGGGTGCCGCGCCAGACCCGTGAGAGCGACAGCTTGCCGGTGTGCTGCGCATGATAGGTCTTGAACACCTGCACCAGCGGCTCCTCGCCGCCGTCGAGGCCAAGACGCTCGGCCGTGACGGCCACATCCGGCGCATCGTGCCGCAACGCTTTCAACAGGCGACGCACGCCGTGGTCGCGTTCGCCGGCGCCGATCAGGACCGGGACGATCAAATCGTTCTTCAGCTCGTCCCTGAGATACCGGTAGATCTCTTCCTTGGGCGGGACCGCATCCTCGAGCAGCTGCTCCAACAGCCGGTCGTCATGATCGGCCAGCGCTTCCAGCATCTCCTGGCGCGCAGCCTGTTCGGCGTCCAGGACGTTTTCGGGAATGGAGACGAGATCGGATGGCTCGCCCGGCTTGTAGCGGTAGGCCCGCTCGCTGATCAGGTCGACATAGCCGCCGACGGCCTCGCCCTCGGGGATCGGAATCTGCCGCAGGACCAGCGGCCGCTGCGAAACCCCCTGCAGGGCCGCCAGGATCTCGCGCACCCGGTCCGTCGAGGCATCCATCTTGTTGACGAACAGCATGTGCGGGATGTTCTGCATGTCGAGGAAGCGCAGCAGAGGCCCCAGCACCACCGCGCGCGCCGGATCCGGCTCGCACACGACGACGGCGATGTCGGCGATCATGCAGGCGTTCATCGCGTCCTGGGCGAACTCGATCGAGCCCGGACAGTCGAGGAAGGTCCAGCGATCGCCGAGCCAACTCGTCTCGGCCGGCGTGATCTCGACGCTCATCTTGCGGGCCCGTGCCTCCGGCGAGGCGTCGCCGACGGTGTTGCCGTCCTTGACCATGCCCTTGCGCGGTATCGCCCCGGTCACATACAGGATGCTTTCCAGCAGCGATGTCTTGCCGCTGAGATACGGCCCGACCAGGGCGACGCAGCGATTGCGTCCCGTCGTTCCATTGCTCATCGCTGGGCCTCCTCCAACCCTCGTTCGCGGGCCGGGGGACCGGACCGTCCGATCACCCGCCGGCCCGTTGCGCTGCGGTCATGTTTTCAGGCGGCCCGCGGACAGGCAACGAAAAACCGGCTGCCGGCCGGGGGAGAGGGCAGAGCGGGGCGGCGAACCGCCAACGGAACCGGACCGTGTCCGGCACGCCGAAGACGACGGGCACTGGACCGCGATCACGTCTTGGTGTGATGATCCGCCGGATCCGGTCGCCGTCGGGTCGGCATGGCGTTAGCGGGCCGGATGACCGCGAACGGGTAGAGTAACCGATCGAATGACGGATCCTGCGATACCGCGCGTTCGGGCCGACGGGCCGATCATGATCCTCGGCGCGCCGCAGGGCAATCTGGAAGCCCTGCGCGCGGCGCTGGATGAAGCCCGGCGGCTCGGCGTGCCGCCGGACCGGACGCTCTGTATCGGTCCCGACCCCGGCGACATCGTCCGCCTGCTGCGGGACGCCGGCGTCCTTTCGATCCGGGGCGGGCACGAGGAGAGCGCAGGCGCCGGCGGGCGCGGTGACGCTCCGAACTGGTCCACGGCGCTGCCGCAACGCATCGATCTGGAGATTGGCGGGTACTGGCTTGCGGTCGTTGCCCGCGGCCCGGACAGGTGCACGCGCCCGGTGTTCCCCTCGACCGCCGCGACCGTCAAGCTGGAGGGGATTCGCGCAACCGGTGCCGACGGCGTGATCGCCGGCACCTGCGGCCTGCCCTTCAGCCAGGTGATCGGCGGCCGGCTGTGGCACGATCCCGGCGCGCTCGGCCGGCCCGCCGACGACGGCACGGCCCGGGTCTGGTATTCGCTGCTGAGGCCGGATCGTGACGGCTTGATGATCGAGCACCGGGCACTGGACTACGATCACCGCAGTGCGGCCCGGCGGATGCGCGCGGCCGGGCTGCCGCAGCCGGAGGCCGAGGCGCTCGCCACCGGCCGCTGGCCGTGCCGCGATGCGCTTCCCGCGCCGGAACTGCGGGCCGGAGGCATTCCCCTGGAGCCCGGATCGGTACGCTGGACGCACGGTCCGATGGAACCCTGGTCGCGGCGGCGGGTCGCCCGGATCGGGCCGCAATGGCCGGACCCCGACCGACGCGGCATGGCGCGGCTGGACCCGACGAAGTTCCGCGATCGGGACTGGACGGCGACCGGCGCGCCACGGGCCCGCGTGCCCCTGACCGGGCTCAGGACGCTCTGGTTCAATACCGGCACGCGCTGCAACATTGAGTGCCGCAGCTGCTACATCGAATCGAGTCCGCGCAACGACCGCCTCCACTGGCTCACCCGAGACGATGTCGGGCGCTATCTGGACGAGATCCGTGCGGCCGGGCTGCCGACCGAGGAAATCGGCTTCACCGGCGGCGAGCCCTTCATGAATCCCGACATCCTGCCGATGCTAGAAGACGCCCTCCTTCGGGGCTTCCGGGTTCTGGTGCTGACCAACGCGATGCGGCCGATGCAGCGGCTTGCCGGCCCGCTGCTCGACCTCAACCGCCGTCTCGGGGCGAGGCTGACGCTGCGGGTCTCGCTGGACCATTTCACGCCGGCACGGCACGAGGAGGAGCGCGGCCCGGGTAGCTGGACCCCGACACTGGCGGGACTGGTCTGGCTCGCCCGCAACGGCTTCAATCTCGCCGTTGCCGGCCGGACGATGTGGGGCGAGGACGAGGCGGCTCAGCGTGCCGGCTACGCCCGCCTGTTCGCCGAGCACGGCATCCCGATCGACGCCCGGGATCCGGCCGCCCTGGTGCTGTTCCCGGAGATGGACGAGACGGCCGACATCCCGGAGATCAGCACCGCCTGTTGGGGCATCCTCGGCAAGGTGCCGGACTCGGTCATGTGCGCATCGTCCCGGATGGTGGTGCGACGCAAGGGGGCGGAGCGGGCGACGGTCGTCGCCTGCACGCTCCTGCCATACGATCCGGCGTTCGAGCTCGGCGAAACGCTAGCGGAAGCGGCAGGGCCGGTCGCCCTCAACCACCCTCACTGCGCCCGCTTCTGCGTGCTCGGCGGCGCCTCCTGTTCGCGCTAGCCGGCCGCCTTACCGCCCTCGATATACGGCTTGAGGGCGGCGTAGACGACGCGGTTGACCGGGGTCGGGACACCGAGTTCGCGGCCGAGTTCCACCACCTTGCCGGCGAGCCAGGGAAGCTCCAGGCGGTTGCCGCGAACGAGGTCCGTCGCCATCGAGGCCATCGTCTCCGCCGGCATCGTGTCCATGTAGGCGAGCCGGGTCTCCGGATAGTCGTCGGCGAGCGCGATGCCGCTCGCACGGGCGACGGCGGCCGTCTCCTGCGCCGCCTCGAGCAGCAGGGCGCGCAGGTCGGGGTCGGCGCGGATCACACCGATCGGCTGCCGGGTAATCGCGGTCAGGCTGCTCAGCGCCACCAGGAACACCATCTTCTCCCAGAGCGCCTTGCGAATATCGTCGGTGAACTCGGCATCGACGCCCGCGCCGCGGCATGCCTCCAGAAACCGTTCGCCGCGCTCCGTGCGGCGGCCATCCAGCTCGCCGAAGATCACCTTCTGCATGGTGCCGACCTGCCGCACCAGGCCCGGCTCGGCGATCGCGCCGCCGATCAGCGCGACCCCGCCCATGACGTGCTGCGCGCCGAGGATCGGCACCAGCCGATCCGGTGCGTCGATACCGTTCTGGATCGGGATCACCGCCGTCTCGGGCCCGATCAACGGCCGAATCGCCGCGCCGGCCGACTCGACGTCCCACAGCTTGACCGCGAAGAACACGAAATCGACCGGTCCGATCGTGGCCGGGTCATCGGTCGCCCGGGTCGGGCGAAGATGGACGTTGCCGCGCGGCCCCTCAATGCGCAGCCCGTCTTCCTGCATGGCGCGCAGATGCGCGCCGCGGGCGACGAAGGTAACGTCGTGACCGCCCCGGGCCAGCGCCGCGCCGAACGGAGCGCCGACGCCCCCTGCCCCGATGACCGCAATCCTCATGCAATCCTCCCCTCGCCTCCGAACCGCCCGGCCGATGGCCCGGCACGCCGGAGCGCAGCATAACGTCCGCCGCCGGGCGGGCGAGCCCCTTTATGCGCCGGACCCGCTGTGCGACCGCCGGCCCGCCGGATCGGCCCGGGCCGGCCGCGGGACCAGTACCGGGCGTGGAACGCCCGCGCGGCGGCGCCGTCGCACCGGGCGCGCCGTTGCCGCATAGATCTGCTTGGTCGCCTCGACCATGACCACCCCGCCGAACACCGGAAACCAGCGGGCGCCGATCTCCTCCCACGCCTCGGCGGCGGTCAGCACCATGCGCCAGCGGCTCGGCGGAACGTAGAGCGCGGTCGCGCCCTGCAGCGGCGTGAACATCATATCGCGCATCAGCCGGTGCAGCTGCGACACCGAATAGGGTTGACCGCTGCCGAACGGATTGCCCTCGCGCCGCGCCCAGACCCCACGACGGTTGGGGGCGACCACCAGCACCCGACCGTTACCGGCGAGGATGCGCCAGACCTCGCGCATCAACGGCCGGAGCTGGTCGGCGTTCTCCACCGCGTGAACCAGCAGGACCCGGTCCATCGAGAGGTCCGCAAAGGGCAGCTCCGATTCCTCGGCGAGGGCGACCAGATTGGGCTCGTCCACCGGCCAGCGCAGCACGCCCTGCGCGGCCGGCATCACCGCGATCACCCGCGCGGCCTCGTCGCGGAACGGGCGCAGGAACGGCGTGGCATAGCCGACGCCGAGCAGATTGAGCCCGGTGACCCGCGGCCAGATCATGCGGATGCGGCGCCGGATCATGCGCTGCGCCACCCGGCCCAGGCTGGAATGATAGAAGTCGCGAAGGTCGACCACGTCCGTGCGCATGGGCCCGATCCTACCACAGCGCGTGCGGGCGGCGGCGTTGGTCGAGGGCGGTGATGATGCTAGGCTGCACCCCGGTCGGAAGGGCGATGAAGGAGGATTGTCAAATGGCGAGGCTCGAGGTCGAACTGATTCCCGCCCTGAGCGACAATTACGTCTATCTCGCACACGACCCGGACAGCGGCGCCACAGCGGTGGTCGATCCGGCGGAAGCGGCCCCAGTGCTAGCGGCGCTGGAGCGGCGCGGTTGGCGGCTAACCCACATTCTCAACACCCACCACCACAACGATCATATCGGCGGCAACACCGAGCTGAAGGCGCGGTTCGACGTGCCTATCGTCGGCCCCCGGGCCGATGCGGCGCGCATTCCCGGCATCGATGTCGAGGTCGGTGACGGCGACCGCTACACGGTCGGCACCCAGGAGGCGCAGGTATTCGATACTCCGGGACATACCCGCGGCCACATCGCCTTCTGGTTCGCCGACAGCGACGTCCTCTTCTGCGGCGATACGCTGTTCGCCCTGGGCTGCGGGCGGATGTTCGAGGGAACCCCGGCGCAGATGTGGGACTCGCTGCTCAAGCTGCGCCGCCTACCGGACTCGACCCGGGTCTATTGCGGCCACGAATACACGCAGTCGAACGCGCGCTTCGCCGTGACGGTGGACCCGGACAATGCCGAGCTGGCCGAGCGCGCGAAGCAGATCGACGCCCTGCGCGCAGAGGGGCGGCCGACCATCCCGTCCACGCTCGGCGAGGAGAAGCGGACCAACCCGTTCCTGCGCGCGGACGACCCCGCCGTGCAGGCGGCCGTCGGCATGGCGGGCGCCGACCCGGTCGCGGTGTTCGCCGAGATCCGCAAGCGCAAGGACAATTTCTGACGATCTTCGGGAGAGGAGGCCGCAATGCAGATCTACTGGTCGGCGCGCTCGCCGTTCGTACGCAAGGTGATGGTCGCGGCGATCGAGCTGGGGCTCGACGACCGGATCGAGCGCATCCCCTGCGAGCCGGCGGACATGGATCCGAGCTTCGTCGCCGCCAACCCGATCGCCCGAATCCCCACCCTCGTGACCGACGACGGCATGGCGCTACCGGAATCCGACCTGATCGTCGCCTATCTCGACGATCTCGCCGGCCAGCGGCTGATCCCGGACGGCGCTGCGCGCTGGGCGGTGCTGCGCCAGCAAGCTCTGGCGGACGGGGCGATGGAGGCCGCCGTCGCGCTGCTCGGCGAGAGCCGGCGGCCCGAGGGCGAGCGCTCGGCCACGCAGATCGCCAAGCTGACGGCACGGATCGGCCGCTGCTTCGATGCGCTGGAGGCGGAGGCGGCGGCCGGACGGCTCGACGGTGCGCTGACGGTCGGCCAGGTCGCGGCCGGCTGCGCCTGCGGCTACGCGGACTTCCGCTTTCCCGACCTCGCCTGGCGGGAGGGGCGGCCGCGCCTCGCCGCCTGGTTCGCGACGTTCGGGGAGCGGCCGGCGATGGCCGCGACCCGGCCGCATCTCTGAGCGCGGCATGGACGCCGGGACCGTGATCGCGGCGCTCGGGCTCGAGCCGCACCCCGAGGGCGGGCACTACCGCGAGCTGTTCCGCGACCGGCCGGCCGGCGGCGGACGCGGCGCGAAGACCTCGATCTACTATCTGCTCCGGGCCGGGGAAGCCTCGCGCTGGCATCGGGTCACGGACGCGGTCGAGGTCTGGCATTTCCACGCCGGCGGAGCGCTGGAGCTATGCGTCTCGGCCGACGGGCGGACGGTCCAGCGGCATCGGCTCGGGGTCGACTTCGCGGCCGGCGAGCGGCCGCAGGCGGTCGTCCCCAAGGGCGCCTGGCAATCGGCGCGTCCGGTCCGCGGCGAGTGGGTCCTGGTCGGCTGCACGGTCGCGCCGGCCTTCGAATTCACCGGCTTCGAGCTGGCTCCGCCCGGCTGGGTGCCAGGCGGCGAGGCCCGCCAATAGCGAGAGGATACCAGCGATGCGCCTCTTCTTCGTGCCGACCTCCCCCTATGCCCGCAAGGTGCGGATCATCCTGCGCGAACTCGGCCTCGTGAACCGCGTCGAGGAGCGGGAAGTAACGCTGCGCAGCCCGGACAACGAGGCGCTGCGCTACGGGCCGACCGGCAAGGTCCCCGCCCTGCTCCTGGACGACGGCCGGCTGCTGATCGAGGCGACGCTGATCTGCGTCTATCTCGACGAGCTCGACGGCCCGCCGAAGCTGCACCCGACCGAGCCGGCGGCGCGGCTCGACGCGATGGAGCTCGAGGGGCTCGGCATGGCACTGCTCGACTCGCTGGTCTGGCGCTCGCGCGAGCTGCGACGGCCGGCCGACGAGCAGTCGCCCGGCTTCGCCGCCTACGAGGCGGAACGGGCCGAGCGCTGCTTCGATACGCTGGAACGGATGGCCCCGCGGCTGGACGGCCCGCTGACCATCGCCCACATCACCCTCGGCGCGGCCCTGGGCTATGCCGACCTGCGCCTGCCCGACGTGCAATGGCGCGAGGGCCGGCCGCGGCTCGCCGGCTGGTACGAGGGCTTCGCCGCGCGGCCGTCGATGCGCGAGACGGCGCCGGCGGAGGGCTGACCCCGGCTCACGGCGCGCGGCGGAACAGGTCGCGCGCCGCCAGCAGGGCACCGCCGGTGACGAGCAGGCAGGCGGCGACCACCTGCGGCGTCGGACGGCCGAGACCGGCAGCGATCAGGATCAGCGTCGAGAGCAGCGGCGCCGCGTAGGCTGCGGCGCCGAGGGCGCGGATGTCTCCGTGCTTGGTCCCATGGTCCCAGAAGAAGAAGGCGGAGCCGACCGGTCCGAGCCCGAGCAGCAGCACCGCAAGCCATTCGCCTGCTGTCTGCGGCCAGACGGTCGTCTCGAATACGAGGTGCGCCAGCGCGGCCAGCACCGCCGTGGCGCCGCAGAAGCCGCCGACCGCATCGGTCGGTACCGTGCCGAAGCGGCGGTTGGCGACCGAATAGCCGGCCCACACCAGCGCCGAGCAGAGCGCGGCGGCGTAGCCCAAGGCATGGCCGCCGCGGAAGTCGACCGCCTCCTTGCCCGCCAGCACCAGCACGGTCCCGACCAGGCCCATGGCGGCGCCGGCGACGTGCCACCAGCGCAGCCGCTCTCCGGGCAGCAGGGCCGAGAACAGCACGATCAGGAGCGGCCAGGAATAGTTGATCAGGTTGGCCTCGACCGGCGGGGCCGAGCGCAGGGCCAGGAAATAGAAGAAATGGAAGCCGAACAGCCCGCCGACCCCCAGCAGCCATGCGGCCGCGGGCTGGCGGAGATAACGGCCGGGCGGCTCGCGGAACAGCGCCCACTTGCCGAGCGCCAAGGCGAAGGCGATCGCGAACGCCATGGCGACGAGCTGGAACGGCGGCACCGCCCCGGTCAAGGCAGTCAGCAATGCCAGCGTCGCCCACAGCAGCGCCGCCAGCCCGCCGACCAGGGTCGCTCGAACCCGCCCGGTGCGCGGGGCGCCGACGGTCGTTGCGCCGCCGTCGCTCATCGCCGCCGAAGGCGCTGCTCTGCCGCCAGCCGGATGATGCGGTCCGTCTCGCTCCACAGCCGGTAGTCGTCGAGCTCGTCGAGGGCGACCCAGCGGCAATCCTCGGCATCGTCGCCGGGCCGCAGCTCGCCGCTGCGCCACTCGCCGGCGAGGTCGATCAGCGTATAGTGCGAACGGATGCGCCCCTCCTCGTCCGGCCGGATCGAATCGACGACGGCGACGAGGCCGGTGATCTCGACCTCGACGCCGGTCTCCTCGAACACCTCGCGCCGCCCGGCCGCTTCGACCGTCTCGCCCAGCTCCTGGGCGCCGCCCGGGATGCTCCAGTCGCCCTTGCGCGGCGGCACCCCGCGGCGGATCAGCAGGACCCGGTCGCCCCGCCAGACGACGACGCCGACGCCGACGATCGGGCGCGCAGGATAGAGGCGGTCGCTCCGCGACGCCTCCTCGGCGACCTGCGCGACCTCGGGCGGGAACGGCGTCATAGGGTCGCAATCAGGCCATGTATTGGCCGCCGTTCACGGTGATGGTCGAGCCGGTGCAGAACATCGCGTCGTCGGCCACCAGGAACAGCACCGCGTGGGCGATCTCCCGCGGGTCGCCGAAGCGGCCGACCGGGATCCTGCTCCTGATCTGGTCGCGCACCTTCTCCGGCACGGCGCGGACCATCTCCGTATCGACATAGCCCGGGCAGATGGCGTTGACGGTGATGCCCTTGGGCGCGCTTTCCAGTGCCAGCGCCTTGGTGAAGCCGAGGATGCCGGCCTTGGCGGCGGCGTAGTTGCACTGGCCCACCTGTCCCGCCTGGCCGTTGATCGAGCCGATATTGACGATGCGGCCGAAGCCCCGTTCGCGCATGGCCGGGATGACGAGCCGGCACATGTTGAAGCAGGACGTCAGGTTGGTCTCGATCACCTCCCGCCACGCGTCGACCTGCATCCGGTGGAGAACCGTATCCCGGGTGATGCCCGCATTGTTGATGAGGATGTCCACCGGACCGTACTCCGCGACGATCTCGCCGACGCTGCGCTCGGACGCGGCAAAATCCGACACATCCCATGCCTTGATCGGAATGCCCGTTTCCGCATTGAAGCGCCGGGCACCCTCCACATTGCGGTTGAAGTTGGCGACGACGGTATAGCCGGCGCCATGCAGCCCCCGCGAGATCTCGGCCCCGATGCCGCGAGTACCGCCGGTGACGATCGCGACGCGCCCCATGGTTTCCTCCGATGCTGACCGTTCTATTCGTTATCGACATCACTTTACACCTTCGGCTCCGAGAGGCGAGCCGGAGCACCGCCGCACCACCGGCACGGGCGTCCGCCGGCGCGGCCGACGGGGTCGATGGGGATCAATGGGGGTTCATGGGGGTCTGTGGGGGTGGTATGGGGGTCCGGCGGGGGACTCAGGGGGGTCTCCATGACGATCGCGGTCGGGCGGTCAGGGCAGCAGATCGCGCCGGCGGCTGCCGGGCCGGTCCGAGACGCCCGAGTGTATCATGATCACTGTCTGATTCAAAGAATTTAGTCCTGATGAGGCAACCGGCTCCGGGCACAAGGAGCGGTCGGACCCGGCCGGCACGCCTTCACCGTTGCGGCCCCGGCGCGCCCCCGACAGAGCGGCCCCGACGCGAGCAAGCCTCCCGAGGGCGGCCCGCCGTAGCGCCGCACCGAAGCACCGGCGTCACCCGCGCTCCAGGCACATCGCGATGCCCATGCCGCCGCCGATACAGAGGGTGGCGAGGCCGCGGCGCGCGTCCCGCTTCCGCATCTCATGCAGAAGCGTCACCAGGATGCGGGTGCCGGAGGCGCCGATCGGATGGCCGAGGGCGATCGCACCGCCGTTGACGTTGACCCGCTCCATGT
>CAZVAR010000050.1:0-23023 GCA_964625225.1 uncultured Alphaproteobacteria bacterium
CATCCGGGCGACCCGATGGACAAGAACCTCTATGACCTTCCGCCGGAGGAGCTGAAGGAGGTGCCGACCGTGTGCGGCTCGCTCCGGCAGGCCCTGACCGCCCTCGACGAGGATCGCGATTTCCTCCTGAAGGGCGATGTCTTCACTAACGACCTGATCGACGGCTATCTTGCCCTTAAGTGGGACGAGGTGGTGGCCTTCGAACAGGCGCCGCATCCGATCGAGTACAAGATGTATTACTCGGTCTGACGCACCGGGATCGGCCCGGGCCCCCGCCGGCGAGGCCGGCGCGGGCCCGGCCGCCTCCGTATCGCATCAGAGCCGAAGCGGCGACAATGTCGGCCGCATCGCATCGGCAACACGGTGCGGGCTGTCCAGGAAGCGTATCCCCGCGCCCCGGTCGTCGCGCCAGACGATCTCGCCCGGAAACATGCCGTAGCGCCGGATCTCCAGAACCGCCAGCAGGTCGCCGTCCGGCACCGATCGGGCGAGGATGCGGGCCCCGTTCGCCGATACGTCCGCGATCACGCACTCGACCGCCTGCCTGCCGCGGTAGAACCGTCCGGCGAACAGCACCTTGGTCCGCGAATACCGGCGGCGGCCGATCGGCAGAGGCTGATTGATCATCATCCTTTTCGGTCGTCCTCGAACGAGGCCCGACCGACGGTAGCCAGCATTCTTTCCGAAGCAAAGTTCGCACGAAGCGTTAACACCGGACCGCGGTCCGCGCGGCTGCGAGGCGCAGCCTATCGGGTCCGTCCTCATCGGCGCAAATCCCTGGCGACGCGCCGTCCCGGTCCGACACACCCGCCCCGGGCATCCGAAGGATTCGCATCGCTGCGGCTGCGGAGGGTGCTACGCTTTCATCGTTCAACGAGAACGGTGGAGGAAACGATGGCGTGCTTCCGATCACGGCGGCGGCCCGATTTCGCGTCCCTGCTCGGTGCCGGCCTCCTGCTCGCCCTGGCGCTCCCCGCGACCGCTCAGGACGTCACGTTGCCGAAGACCATGGTGTGGACCGCCTACGACCTGGGTGCGAGCGGCTATGCCGAAGCATCCGGCGTCGCCAACGCCTTGATGAAGCGGTTCGACACCCAGGTCCGCATCATTCCGTCCGGCACGTCGATCGGCCGACTGCTGCCGATCACCACCGACAAGGCCAGTTACGGCTATCTCGCCAACGAGGTCTATTTCGCGACCGAAGGCACCTACGATTTCGCGACCCGGCAATGGGGGCCGCAGGACCTTCGCGTAGTCCTGGCGCGGCTGGCCGGCAACGCGATGGCCTGCGCTGCCGACGCCGGCATCAGGAGCCTGGAAGATCTTAAGGGCAAGCGGCTCGGCTACGTGAAGGGAAACCCGTCCCTCAACGTGAAGTCCGACGCCTATCTCGCCTTCGCCGGCCTCTCGCGCGAGGATATCGAACCGGTCTGGTTCGGCAGTTACAGCGCTCTCAAGACCGCGGTCATCGCCGGCCAGATCGACTGCTATGGCAGCGTGACCACTTCGGCCAACATGCGCGAGATCGAGGCGAGCCCGCGCGGCCTGTTCTGGCCGGAGTTCCCGCCCGACAACCAGGAGGGCTGGACGCGAATAGCGGAGGTCGCCGACTTCTTTCAGCCCTACAGGGAGACGGCGGGTGCCGGCATCACCGAGCAGAACCCGAAGAACCTGGTCGGTTACCGCTATCCCACGGTCACCACCTACGCCCGCACGAATGCGGACGAGGTCTATAACCTGATCAAGGCGATGCATCTCGCCTTCGACGATTACAGGACCGTGACGGCCAGCGCCTACAACTGGGCGCTCGACATCGCGGGCCGGCCGCCGGCCGATGCACCCTATCACGACGGCGCGATCCGCTATCTCAAGGAGCAGGGCGTCTGGGACGCCAATGCCCAGGCCTGGCAGGAGAAGCGTATGGCCCGCCTCCAGAAGGTGATGGCGGCATGGGACGAGGCGCTCGACGCCTTCGATGCGATGCGCGCCGAGGAGGAGAAGAAGGGGAACAGGATCGACGCTGATAGGGCTTGGGAGCCGTTCTGGAGCGACCACCGGCTGAAGGCCGGCCTCGGCTCGGCGCGCTGAGGCGCCACACGGCCCGTGCAGCCTGCCTCTCCCCGGCACGCCGGAGCGGGGCAGCGCTGGCCCACCCCGGTCCGGTTCGGCTCAATGCGCGGCCAGATAGGAGTCGCGCATCACGTCGCGCTCGAGCTCGACGTCCTCCAGCCGTTTCTTGACCACGTCACCGATGCTGACGATCCCGCACAGCCGGCCGTTCTCCACGACGGGAAAATGACGAATCCGGTGCCGCGTCATCTCCGCCATCAGGTTGCGCACGCTGTCGCCGGGCAAACAGGTCCGCACCTCGCGCGTCATGACCTCGGAGACCGGGCGCTCCAGCAGCGCGCCACCCCGGCTCGCCAGCGACAGGATGATGTCGCGTTCGGACAGGACGCCGAGGATGCGCGCGCCGTCCTCGCTTACCACCAGCGCGCCTACGTTCTCCAGGCGTAGGCGGGTCACGGCCGCGGCGACGGTTGCGTCCGGGCGCACGGTCACGACCCGGCTCCCCTTGCTCCGCAGTATCGCTGCAACGGTCATGGGCTACCTCCCTGGCTTGTCGCCGGGCCGGCACACGACCCCGGCCGCGGCGGGCGTCGTTATTCGACTCGAATCTGGGAGGCCCCGGAGGCCGGTCAACACCGGCCGCGGTCAGCGCCCGCTGACATAGTCCAGCATGGCATCGCGCTCTCGTTGCAGCTCGTCGAGCCGCCGCTTGACGACGTCGCCGATGCTGATGATGCCGGCCAGCACGCCGCCCTCGATCACCGGCAGGTGCCGGACCCGGTGCTCGGTCATGACCGTCATCAGATCCTGGAGCGCGTCGTCAGGCGTGCAGGTCCGGACGGCCGCGGTCATCACCTCGCGCAGCGGCCGGTCGAGCGCGGCGGCGCCGTCGGTCGCCACGGCGCCGACGATGTCCCGCTCTGAGACGATGCCATCGACCTGCCGGCCGTCGATGCTTACCACCAGTGCTCCAATGCGTTCCGCCCGTAGCTGCCGGGCCGCCTCGGCGAGGCTCGCATCGGGACGGGTCGTCGCGACCCGGGTCCCCTTACTGCGCAGTATGGCTGCCACTGTCATCGGAGTCCTCCTCGCAGATGGACAGCACCTGCCACCATACACCGTCCGGCCGCGACTCGACAGGTGCTGCGGGCAGCGCGAACCCCCGGGCCGTCAGGCGGCGTGTTCGGGGCTGCCGGCCTCGACCGCTCCGTCCGCCGGGCAGGCCCGCACGGCACCTTCGACCCCGGCGAGTGCGCCGGGTGCCAGTTCCTTGACCTGAAGCCGTTCGGTTCTCTCTCCCGGCATCAGGAGTCCGGCCGGTCCGGCGGGCCTGAACCCGAACTGGCGGTAATAGGCCGGGTCTCCGACGAGGACCACGAGCCGATGCCCGTCGGCAACGGCCCGGCTGAGCGAGTGCCGCATCAGCGCCCGGCCGACTCCCTGCCCCTTCAGCGCCGGCTCGACCGCGAGCGGGCCGAGGAGCAGCGCCGGGACGGAACGGGCACCGATCAGGACGGGCCAATAGGCGATCGAGCCGACCGGGACCCCGCCTTCCCGGGCGACGAAACACAGCTCGGCGATCGCCGGCCGGCCTTCACGATAGCGATAGGATGTCTTGGCAAGCCGTCCCGGCCCGAAGGCCCGATCCAGCAGCGCCTCGATGGCGGCGGCCTCGTCCCGCCGCGGCGAACCGATCTCGAACATATCCATCCCGGCAAACCCCGTGTCGCAGGTCCGGTCGCGACGCCTCGGCTGCCGGGGAAACCGTCTCCGATCCCCTCCGTTCGGTCACGCCGACGTCATCGCGCCGCCAATCGGCATCGCGCTGCGTCGTCGTCGTCGATTCCGGTCGAGATGGATCATATCCGCTGCTTCCTTCCCGATCTTATTCGGGTCGGAGCGCCGTCTTGTCAAGATGTGCTGCGCGGGCGCACCCCCATCCGCCGGCGGGCCGGCCGACGTTGTAACGACTTGGGGCGAGGGCCCGGATGCGAATCGCGTCAGGTGCAAACGCGCACGGTTATTTCGGTAATTCAGGTGAATCCCGGCGATTGTTTACCTTGATCGGATCTTCGGCCTCCAGTTTTCGACATTCTGATCCGGAAACCTTGCCGCGGCGCGCAGCTTGATAATCTGATGCGGGTCGCTAACATGCCCGGGCGCACGGGGCCGTCGCGTCGGCGCGGGCGGAGGTTGAATGGACAACGATCAGGCGCGGGCGATCGAGGAGCATATACCGGCGCTTCGGCGGTATGCCCGCGCTTTGGTACGCGACGCCGACAAGGCGGACGATCTCGTGCAGGACTGCCTCGAGCGCAGCGTGTCGAGAATCTCCCAATTCGCACCCGGCACCAACCTGCGGACCTGGCTTTTCACCATCATGCACAACCTGCACTGCGATGCCCTCCGCAGGCTCCAGCGACGCGGTCCGCACGTCCCGATCAACGAATGGGAGAGCAACGCGCAATACCCGGCCACGCAATCGACCGCGGTCGAAATCCGCGAGTTCGAGCGGGCCTTCTCGCGGCTGACCAAACGCGATCAGCATCTTCTGCTGCTGGTCGGCGTGGAGGGGTTCAGCTACGAGGAGGTCTCCGAAGTGCTGGGTATCGCGGTGGGAACGGTCAAATCGCGGCTGTTCCGCGCGCGCGAGCGGCTGCGCGCCCTTCAGGGCGAAACCGAACCGGCACCCCCGAAGCGCCCGATCGACCGCGAGCGCGTAACCGTTCTGCGCAGCAATTGACGATGTCCGGACGGCAGTGCTCGACCCGGGCGGACATGCCTTCGGGTTCACTCTTCCGGCCGGCCGGCAACCACCTCCGCCAGCACCTGCCGCAACTCGGCCTCGGAATAGGGCTTCCCTAGGAATTTCGCTCCCCATTCCCGGCCCGACGCCAGCGCCTCCGCCGGATAGGCCGTCAGGAAGATGACGCGCGTCCCGACGCGGCGATTGACCTCCTCCGCAACGGTGACCCCGTTGATCGCATCCCGGAGCCGCACGTCGGAGATCAGCACGTCGGGTCGGGTCTTCTGGGCCAGTTCGAGGGCCGCCTCGCCCCTGTTGACGACGCCGACCACGTCGTAACCCCAGGCGATAACGGCCGCGCGCAACTCCTCGGCGAGGAGGAAATCGTCTTCGACGATCAGGACCCGCGCGGGAGAAGGCTGTCGCTGCGTCACCGCATTCGTCTCGATTGGCATG
Organism: uncultured Alphaproteobacteria bacterium; assembly: GCA_964625225.1. Taxonomy (GTDB): domain Bacteria; phylum Pseudomonadota; class Alphaproteobacteria; order JAJUGE01; family JAJUGE01; genus CAZVAR01. The sequence continues at coordinate 5,273 of CAZVAR010000050.1, forward strand.
ACTCCCCATCTGGCCGTCGCCCGGCGGCCGCGGGCTCCGACGTCCGACCTTCTATATGCACCGCGCGTCCGGCGGAAACAGCCCCTTCACGATTTCGGCAACTTTCTTTTCATCGTAGGGCTTGCGCAGCAGAGGGCGGTCGGCGAACCGCGCGGGGATCACCGAATCGACCTCGTACCCGGTCGAAAAGGCGAAGGGGATGTCGCGCTCCTGCAGCCGGTCGGCGAGCGGGAAGACCTCGCGCCCGCCAATGTTGATGTCGAGCAACGCCCCGTCGATCGGCTCCGCCTCGAGCACGTCGAGCGCCTCCTCGATGCTCGCCACCGGCCCGGCCACCATGCAGTCGAGCGACTGCAACATGTCTTGCATGTCATATGCGACCAGGAATTCATCCTCGACGATCAGAATCGTCCACCGGACCATCGCCGCCTGCGATCAGCACCCGAACCCACCCACCCGAACGCCGCTACACCCGGCGGGTTCCGAAAATCCTTCGATCCCGGAAGCCGACCGATTCAGAAAAGCAGCCCCGATAACAGGAACAAGGCGCAGCCGACCAGGGCTCCGACGATCGTGCCGTTGATCCGGATGAACTGCAGATCGCGCCCAACCTCCAGTTCCAGCCGCTTGGTGACCGTTTCGGCATCCCAGCGATGCACGACCTCGATGATCAGGGCGCCGATCTCGCGACGCCAGGGCACGACGAACCGCGTCACCAGCGCCTCGAACCGCAGATTCAGGCGCTCGCGCATGGCCGGGTCCTCGGCCACCGCGCGCCCCAGCGAGCTCAGCGCCCTGGCGAGCGACCGCCGCATCCGGGATTCCGGGATCGTTGCGTCCCGGAGAATCAGCCGCCGGGCCTCGTCCCAGATCGAGCCGAGATAGTCCTGCACCACCGGATTGGCGAGCAACTGCTCCTTCGCCCGCTGCACCGCGTCGCGCATCTCGGGGGAATGCTCCAGGCGGTCGATCAGGTCGGCCACGGCATCGTCGAACCGCTTCCGGGCCGGGTGACCCGGTACCTGCAGTTCGGCGAGAAACTCCAGCAGTCCGGAGACGATCGCGCGGGCGACCCTCCGGTCAATCGAGCGCGGCACCCACCAGCGGCTGCGCTCGCCGACCATCTGATCGATGCGTTCCCGGTTCTCCTCGAGGAACTGGTGCATCATCTTCAGGGCATGGTCGAATAGCAGATCGTGCTGTCGATGCTCCGTCAGCAGCCGCAGCAGCGCACCGAGGATAGGAGCCAGGTCGACGCGCGCGATCTGCGCTTCCGCCATCTTGCGCACGAGCCGCCGCAACTCGCGGTCGCGCAACGAGTTCATCAGCACCGGGATGACCGCGACCAGGCGTTCGGCCACCGCGTCGGCATTGCTCCGGTGGCCGATCCAGCGTGCGGCGACCGTGACAAGGTCGAGCGATCGCAGTTTCTGCACGACGACTTCGGGCGCCAGAAAGTTGCGCTCGACGAAGCCCGCCAGGCCGGCGCCGAGCTGATCCTTCTTGCGGGGAATCAGGGCCGTGTGGGGAATCGGCAGGCCAAGCGGATGCCGGAACAGCGCCGTCACGGCGAACCAGTCGGCCAGCCCCCCGACCAGCGCCGCCTCAGCCCCGGCGCGCGCCAGCAGCACCCAGAATCCCGGATCGGGCACCATCCTGGTCGCGGTGAAGACCGCCGCCATCATCAGCAGCAGCCCGGTGGCGACGGCGCGCTGGCGCCGGAGCGCACGCCGCTTCGCCCCCTCCTCCTGTTCCGCGGTTTGAGGCAGCATGCGCTATCCCCCTCGGTGATACTCGGGTCTAGCCGTCCGGGCGGTGCCCGCATATGTAATGTTCATGCGCAGATATCTTGCCGTGGCTGTGCTGCTTCCCCTCGTTGCCGCCTGTGCTGCGCGGCAGAGCGCCGTGCCCGAACCCGGCGACGAGGGCAGCCACTACGGCGTGACTGCCGATCCGGCGGTGGACTGGCGCACCGCGCTCCGCGGCGACACGGTCGAGGTCGAGATCGTCGATCGGAACAGCTATTACCGGGTCGAGGAGATTCGCCTGGAGGGTCCCGACGGCCGGACCTACCCGGCCCCTGAACTGACCCGCAGTGTGGTCCGAGACCATTCCGGCCGCTGGTACGGCCGTCCTGCCGTTGGCATCGGCGGTGCTTTCGGCTCGCACGGCGGCGGCCTGGGCGTCGGGCTCAGCTTCCCGCTCGGCAACCGTGCCGAGCCGGATACGAGCGTCACCAGCACCGAGGCGCGGATCCCGTTATCGGAACCCGACCGCTACCGTGCCGCGCCCGGGGCATGGGCGGTCGAGATCGTCCTCCGGACGCCGTCCGGCGATCGACGGGTCGCGCGGATCCCGGCACCCCGGCCCGCGGCCTAGAGAATCCGGCGTGCGCATTACAGCGGTCCGCATCCTTGGCCTCGCCCTCGCGGCGCTGATCGGTCTCGCCGGCTGCGCGGCGGAGCGACCACGTTATCCGCTTTATTCGGCGGTCCAGGTCACCGGATCGTTCGGCTATTTCGAGGAGCATCTCGGCGGCGACCGATATCGGGTGGGCTATCGTGCCCCGATCCGGCGTGCCTATTCCCTGACGCGTGCGGAGCGGGAGCGCGAGGCGCAGCGCCTGATCAACCTGTCCTACGATCTGGCGCTTCTGCGCGCCGCAGAACTGGCGCAGGCTCAGGGCGCCGCCGGGTTCGACATCGCAGACCGGGAGAACAATGTCGAGGTCAACGTCCACGAAGGCTACGCTTACGACCCGCTGTTCCCCCCGTTCCCGCACTGGCACTATCGCTACTACCACTATCCCTACTACCCCTACATCCCGTACGGTCCGGCACTCTATCGCGACGCTCGGACCGAAGTAGCGGTCGAGGTGTCGTTCATCGCCACGATGAAGGACGAAGAGGCGGCGAGCGAGTTCGTCGCCGCCGCGACGATCGAGCGCGTGCGGGGAAAGTATCCGGAATTAGTGACAGCGTCCGCGGGAACCTGACCGCCCGCCGGCTGTTACGTTATCGGCTGCCTTGGCCCATGGGCAGCGCCCGCCTCCGGCGGCCCATCCTGGTCGCCGCCAACCTCGGAAATCGGTGAGATGAGCCCAATCTCGGAAGACCACCTCGCCAGCATCGAAGCCTCCTTGACGGAGCAGATTCCCTACCTCCGGCGCTACGCCGCCGTGCTCTGCCGGGATCGGGACCGCGCCGACGATCTGGTACAGGAGTGCCTGCTGCGCGCGATCGACAATATCGAGCAGTTCCAGCTCGGGACGAATCTGCGTGCCTGGCTCTTCACGATCCTTCGCAACGCGCACCTGAACCATTGCCGCCGCGACCAGCGCTATCAGTTCTCGTCACTGGACGATTCCGAGAATGGCTGGGAGACCCCGACGCCATGCTCCCAGACCGACGTGGTCGCGCTGAAGGAGCTGGAGCGCTGTCTCATGCTCATCCCGGAAGCACAGCGCGAGGCCTTGCTGCTGATCGTGGTCGAAGGAATGACCTACGAGGAGGCCGCGAGCGTCATGAGCGTGCCGGTCGGCACGATCCGCTCCCGTATCAGCCGGGCGCGGCGCGCTCTCATGTTCCTGTACGACAGCCAGGAACGGCCGCCGGCGGAGAATTGCGGCGCGCCGTCTCAGGAGCCGAGAAGGCGCCGGGCGAGCGCAAGGCGCACCGAGACGCCGGAGCTCGAGCTGATCTCCAGCTTGGCGCTGAGCTGATTGGCCAGCGCCTGCATCAGCCGCAGCCCCACTGCCCCGCCGCCGCCGAGATCCGCGACGTTGCCGCTTATCCCGATGCCGTCGTCCTCGATGGCGATCCGAACTTCGTCCGGAGTTTCCGAGAACCGGATCCACACCGTTCCGACCCGCCCGCCGGGAAAGGCATGCTGCAGCGCGTTCATGACCGCCTCGGCCGCCAGCAGGGCCAGGGGCACCGCGCGCTCCATTGCGATGGCGAAGCCCGGAACCTCGACCTCGCAGCGCACCCGGTCGCCCACCCCGTGCAGTTCCAACAGCTCGTCGCAGATGCCGAGCAGAACCTGGCGGATGTCCACCTGCCCCGGTTCCCGGCTGGAATGGAGCCGGTCCTGCACGACGCCGAGCGTCTGAATCCGGGCCTGCGCCTCGCGCAGATGGTGCCGTAGGTCGGGCGAGCGTACCCGCCGGCGCTGGAGATCGAGCAGGCCGGCGACAATCTCGAGATTGCTGCCGAGGCACCGGTGCATCTCACGGATCTCCGCTTCCTGCTCGGCGAGCGCCCGGTGCAGGGAGCGGTCGCGCCGCGCGGACCGGCGCGCGAGCAAGGTCATCGTCCGCGCCAGCAGACTCAGCTCGCTGCGCAGCCAGGGCATCGGCGCCTTCGCATGGTGCCCGGCGCTCCAGGCTGCGGCGGCGCGGCCGAGTGCGCGGAGCCGACGCGCGATGAGGAGCTGCACGGCCGCCCATGTCGCCAGCAGTGCGAGCGCCCACAGCGCCAACGGGCCGGCGACGCGGTCGCGGAACCGGCGGTCCGCCTCATAGCGGCCCGTCGCTTCGGGAATGCCGACCGCAACGGCGTATCCCGTGCCCGGAAGCCCGGCGATACCGAAGCGCAAGGCCGTCCCGGCGAGATCCCGGGCCTCGAACGTTGTCTGCCGATCCCCCGCGAGTGCCGCCTTGAGGGTTGCTGCCGGCGGTCCGGGACCGGCGTCGGCGGGAAACCTGCCGACGATCTCCCCCGCCGCATTCACCAGCAGCCGGTACGCGCCCTCCGGTAGCGTCTGGCCGGGAATCGGCCCGTCGAGGGGATCCGCCGCCAGACGCGCGCGAAGTGCCCCCGCGACGTCCCCCTCGGCATTGCGGATCGGCACCGCCACTGTCCACTCGCCGGTGCCGGCCGCGGCGCCGGGCTCCGGCGGCTGCAGGCTCAATGCAGTGCCGCCCTTCAGTTGCCGGAGCAAGGCCGTGACATCGGCCGGCGCCGCCGACGGCGCGCCGCACCGGATGGTGCCGGCCTCACCCAGCGCGGCGATCTCGCGGATCCGCGGTTCGAGGCGGGCCGCACCGTCCAACAACGCGGCGCACGGCTCCCGGTTGGCCGTCTGCAGCACCGGTGCGGCAGCGAGCCTCTCCAGCAGGCGCAGCACTGCGCCGACCGTCTGTGCCTGCGCGGCCGCGGCCGCCGCGGCCAGTTGCTCCGGCGCCCGCGCGGCTTCGGCCAGCATCAGCGCCCGGTCGCGCCACGCCGTATGCGCAACGAAGGCGGCCGCCGGCAGTGTCACGGCGAGCACCAGCAGCGTCACCTGCATCCGCAACGGCAGGCCGGGCCTGAGCCTGCGCCTCATAGCGCTCTCCGGAGGCCGACGGCGCCCTACTGGTGGCCGGCGGCCGCCTGCTGCGCCTCGCGCGCCCGGCGCCGCCGCCTGGCCGCCAGCAGATTCAGCGCCTCGACCAGTACCGAAAAGGCAATGGCAAAGTAGAGATAGCCGCGCGGAATGTGGAAGTGCAGCCCGTCCGCCACCAGCGCGACACCGACCAGCAGCAGGAAGCTGAGCGCGAGCATCTTGGCCGTCGGGTGTCGGTGGATGAACGCGCTGACCGGCCCCGATGCGACCAGCATCACGATCATCGCGATCACGACGGCGGCGACCATCACCGGCAGTTCCCGGGCCATGCCGATGGCGGTGATGACCGAGTCCAGCGAGAATACGATGTCGAGAACCATGATCTGCGTGACCACGTTGACGAAGCTGGCCGGAGCCACCTCGCGCCGTTCCTCGTTACCCTCGACCGTTTGGTGAATCTCCCAGGTGCCCTTGGCGATCAGGAACATGCCACCCGCCAGCAGGATCAGGTCGCGCCACGACACCTCGTAATCGAACATCGCGAAGACCGGCTCTGTCAGTCCGATGATCCAGGTGAGGCTCGCCAACAGGATGATCCGCATGATCAGCGCTGCGCCGAGACCGAGCCGCCGGGCCATCGCCCTTTGGGGCTCCCGCAGCCGTTCCGCAACGATCGAGATGAAGATCACGTTGTCGATGCCGAGCACGATCTCCAGCGCGGTCAGCGTCAGGAGGCTGGCCCAGATCTGCGGGTCGGCGATCCAGTCCACGATGCGATCCTCGGAGCCTTGAGCACGAAGTCGGCGCCGGTGCGTGACGCCTCGACGCGGCGCGCGAGCGGCCTGCAGAGTAGCGGCATCCGTGGCCCGGCGAAACGGCGTCGGACCGCGGGACGGTCCGCCGCCGATTGATCTGGCTCCCGCCGGGCCGCATAAAGCGTGGATGCGGAGCCACGAATCGCCCGTGCTGAAGGATCTGGTGCTCCTGGGTGGCGGGCACAGCCACGTCACCGTGATGCGTCGCTTCGGGATGCAGCCTGCCCCCGGAGTCCGCCTGACGGTCATCGCACGCGACCTGCATACACCCTATTCGGGGATGCTGCCCGGCTTCGTCGCCGGCCACTACGGTTTCGACGAGATCCACATCGACCTCGCGCCGCTCGCCCGTTTCGCCGGCGCCCGCCTCTACCACGACGAGGCGGTCGGGCTCGATCTCGCCAACCGCCGCGTCCTCTGCCGGGGCCGCCCGCCGGTCGCCTACGATCTGCTGTCGATCGACACCGGCTCGACACCGCGTCTCGACGTGCCGGGCGCGGCCGAGACGGCGATCGCGGTCAAGCCGATCGGCCGCTTCATTGCGAAATGGGAGGCGCTGTGCCGCCGGCTGCTGGCGGCCCCCGGTCCGATCCGGGTCGGCATCGTCGGCGACGGCGCCGGCGGCATCGAGCTGCTGCTGGCGGCCCAGCATCGCCTCGGCGCCATGTTCCGAGCAGCAGGTTCGCGGCAGAGCCCCGAATTTCACCTGTTCGGCAAGTCCGACGATATCCTCCCCGGCTTCGCCGCCGCGACCCGGCGCCGGCTGCGGCGCATCCTCGCGGCGCGCGGCGTGCGGCTGCATCTGGCTGACCCGGTCGTCCGCGTTGAGCCTGACCGCGTCCACACCGTGTCCGGCGAGGTCGTTGCCCTGGACGGCGTTCTCTGGGTGACCCCGGCTGCCGCGCCGTCCTGGCCGGCGGAGGCCGGGCTGGCGGTCGACGAGCGCGGCTTCATCGCCGTCGATCCGACGTTGCGATCGGTCTCCCATCCCGAGGTCTTCGCTGCGGGCGATGTCGCCGCGGTGCTGGAACACCCCCGGCCGAAGGCCGGCGTATTCGCGGTCCGGCAGGGGCCGCCCCTCTACCGCAACCTGCGCGCAGCCCTGGAGGGACGGCCGCTCCGGCCGTTTCGTCCGCAGCGCGAGTTCCTGACCATCATCGGCACCGGCGACGGCCGCGCGGTCGCCAGCCGCAACGGCATCGCCGTGGAAGGTGCCTGGGTCTGGCGCTGGAAGGACCGCATCGACCGCCGGTTCATGCGGCGTTACGCGGACCTGCCGGAGATGCGCCCGGCATCGGGCCGCCCGGCAACCGGCGACGCGCCCGCCGATGCCACGATGCGCTGCGGCGGCTGCGGCGCCAAGGTCGGCAGCACGGTCCTCACCGCGGCCCTCGCCGCCCTGCCGCCGCAGCCGCCGCGTGCCGACGTGCTGATCGGCCTCGACGCCTCCGACGACGCCGCCGTCGTGACCGTCCCCGCCGGCAAGCTGGTCGTCCACAGCGTCGATTATTTTCGTGCCCTGATCGACGACCCGTATCTGTTCGGCCGAATCGCCGCGAATCACTGCCTCGGCGACCTCTATGCGATGGGTGCGGAACCGCAGACGGCGCTGGCGATCGCCACCCTCCCCTACGGCCCGGAAGAAAAAGTCCGGGAGCTCCTGTTCCAGCTCATGTCCGGCGCCCTCGCGACCCTCGACGAGGCCGGTGCCGCGCTCGCCGGCGGGCACACCGGCGAAGGCGCGGAGCTGGGTCTCGGCTTCTCCGTCAACGGCATCGTCGACCGTGACGCCGTCCTGACCAAAGGCGGAATGCGGCCGGGCGATCGCCTGATCCTGACCAAGGCCGTGGGCACCGGGACCCTGTTCGCCGCCGCCATGCAGGGCAAGGCGAAGGGACGCTGGCTCGACGCGGCGCTGGCGTCGATGATCCAGTCGAGCCGACCTGCCGCCGAATGCCTCCGACGGCACGGCGTCACTGCCTGCACCGACGTGACCGGCTTCGGGCTGCTCGGACACCTCGCCGAAATGGCGGCGGCCTCGGGAACGGGGGCACGCCTTCGCCTCGACGCGGTGCCCCTGCTCGACGGTGCCGTCGAGACGGCGGCCGCCGGGATCGTCAGCACGCTGCACCCGCAGAACCTCGCCTTCCGCGGCGGGCTGCGGGTGTCGGAAGGAAGCGCTGCGGACCGGCGGTTCCCGCTGCTGTTCGACCCGCAGACCGCGGGCGGCCTGCTCGCCAGTGTCCCCGCCGACCGCACCGACGCCTGCCTCGACGCGCTGCGGCGGCTCGGCTACGCGGCGGCGGCCGCGATCGGCGAGGTGGTCCCCGGCGGCGCCGCCCCCGAGCCGATCACGCTGGAGCCATGACCTCGGCGCCGCCCGTCCCGTCCGCGGCCATGAACCAGTCGGCGATCTCGCTGCCGGTCACGAACACGGTGTCGTCCCGCTTCAACAGCAGGTCGAGCATCCGCTCCAGATAGTAGGCGCGGTGCGGAACACCCATGATGTGCGGGTGCAGCGCGATCGTCTGCACGCGCGGCTGCCGCTCCAGCTCGCGCTCGAGCACGGCCAGGGTCGCTTCCAGCCGCCGCAGCATCTCGTCCGAGGACAGGTTCTGCACGGCGTAGATCGGCACGTCGTTCAGCTCGACCGTGTAGGGCATGGCCAGCATCGGCCCGTGGCTGGTCCGCATCCAGCACGGCAGGTCGTCGAGATACCAGTCGCAGAGCCACTCGATTCCGGCCTTTTTGAGCAGGTCCGGCGTGTCGAAGCTCTCCCCCATGCCGGGGCCGAGCCAGCCGCGCGTCTTCTTGCCGGTCAGTTGCTCGAGCCGTTCCAGGCTTTTCCGGATGACGGCCTCCTCGTCCTCCTCGAACTGCAGGGAGCGCTGTACCCAGCCATGCCCGACAAACTCCCATCCGGCCCGCAGCATCGCCTCGGCGCAGCTCGGATACAGATCGGCGCAGGCGGCGTTCATGAAGGCGCTGGCGGGCAGCCCACGATCCTCCAGGATATCGATCAGCCGCGGCATACCGGCACGCATGCCGTATTCCACCCAGTTGAAGTTGGCGACGTCGGGGATCGGCGCCTTCCCGTGCGGGGCGGGCAGCACGGATCGGGGCATCGGCTGGTCGAACGGCCAATGCTCGACGTTCACGACGACGTGCACCATCAGCGGCTTGCCGCGGTAGGGCGGCAGAGCCTTGCGCTCGCTCGACATGCGGTAAGGAACACGCGGATTCGACATGGGGCCTCCGGCAATGGGTTGCATCGGATCATGCCATCTGCGATGCCGATGCGGCAGCCTGTTCGCCGTGAACGATGCGGTGCCGGCCGCGTTTATCGAACTTTGGCACGATACGGCCGCGGTCCCGGACGGGCGCGGCCGGAGGAGAAACATGACGGATGCCCCGGACCACCGGCCCTCGGCCCTCGAGCGGCTCGACGAGATCCTGGACCGTGCGGCCGGCCGGCCGATCATGCTGTTCCTCGACTTCGACGGCACCCTGGCGCCGATCGTCCCGCGCCCGGAGCAGGCGGCGCTCGCGCCCGGCATGGCCGATGCCCTGCTGCGCGCACGCGAGCGCGTGACGCTCGCCGTGATCAGCGGACGCGGTCTCGAAGACGTGCGGCGTCGGGTCGGGATCGACGGGATCGCCTACGCCGGCAGTCACGGGTTCGAAATCCGCGATCCCGACGGCCGGCTAATCGAGTACGAGCAGGCCGATCGCTTCCTCCCGGCGCTCGACCGTGCGGAGGCCGAGCTCGCGTCACGCCTCTCGGCGGTCGACGGAGTCATCGTCGAGCGCAAGCGCTTCGCGATCGCCATCCATTATCGCCTCGCGGCCGAGCACGCGATCCCGGAAATCGAGAGCGCGATCGACGCGGCGCTGTCCCGGCATGCGGAGCTCGCCAAGGCCGGCGGCAAGAAGATCTTCGAGATCCGCCCGCGGGTGGACTGGCACAAGGGCAAGGCGGTGCTCTGGCTCCTGCATGCCCTGCACGGGGATGCCGGCGCGGCCTTACCGGTCTATATCGGCGACGACGTCACCGACGAGGATGCGTTCGCCGCGCTGCGGTCGAGTGGCGTCGGCATCCGCGTCGGGCCGCCCGACGCGCCCACGGCCGCGGCCTATGTCCTCGCCGACGTCGGCCAGGTCCGCGCCTTCCTCGACGCCCTGCTCGATCGGCTCGGGCGCGGCTGACCGGGGCTGCGGCATTTTAAGAACGATACTCCCGCATCGCGTCCATGAGCCAGGCGACGAGATAGGCGGCGAAGGAGGGGCGCACGAAGATCCGGTAAGCGGGCGCCTCACCCGTCTGCTGGATCAGGATCTCGGCCTTGGCGAGCAGGGTCTGCGCGCATTGTCCCGGCCCGAACGCCCGCGGATGCAGATCCAGCGCGCAGCCTTTCGCCAGCACCTCCCGCGCCTTCGGTCCCGTCAGCTCGATCACCGCCCGCGCCGCGCTCACCTCGGTCACCGCGGCGTCCTTCCCCTGCAGCGCTGCGCGCAGCCGCCCTTCCAGGTCCGAGTTTGCCGTCGTGTCGCCGACCAGCAGCCATTCGTCGGGGCCGAGCCAGAGCGCCGTCACACCGCCCGCTGCGACGAACCGGTTGGGCACGGCCGGCAGGTCGAAGCCCAACACGCCACACACGGACCCCGCGAAGCTCGCGTCCATCGGGTCGCCGCGCAGATCCACCTGTACGGCCGGCACGAGCACCCGGAGCAGCACGGCGCCTTCGCGCGATACCGCCGCCATATCCGCCTCCAGCCCGTCCAACGGCCCGACCCGTTCGATCTCCGGCTCAGCCATCGCGCCGCGCCCCCTCGGAATCGTAAAACATCGGCACCGTCACTTGCGCCTCGAGAAACCTGCCGCGGTCGGCCAGCGTGACCGTCTCGCCGATCCGTCGCCGTCCATCCTTCATCAGTGCCAGCGCGAATCCGCGCCCGAGCGTCGCGCTCCAGTAAGCGGATGTCACATGTCCCAGCATCGGGACCGGCACCGGCGCATCCCGATCCGCCACGATCTGTGCCCCTTCCGCCGGCACGATCTGGGGATCGGCGGGTAACAGCCCCACGAGCTGCTTGCGGTCGTCCCGTGCCGTGTCGCTGCGCGCCAACGAGCGCCGACCGAGAAAATCTTTCTGCCTCGAGACGATCCGGCCCATCCCGAGATCGAACGGCGTCACCGTTCCGTCGGTCTCCTGTCCGACAATGATGTAGCCCTTTTCCGCCCGCAATACGTGCATCGCCTCGGTGCCGTAGGGCGTGATGCCGTGCCGCTCGCCCGCGCGCATCACCGCTGTCCAGACATGCATGCCGCAGTCCCAGGGCACGTTGATCTCGTAGGACAGCTCACCGGTGAAGCTGACCCGGAAGATCCGCGCCGGCACGCCAGCGACGGCGGCCTCCCGCATCGACAGGAACGGAAAGTCCTCCCTCGACAGCGGTAGGCCGGGCGCGACCTCCCGCAGCACCTCCCGCGCCTTGGGGCCGGCCAGCGATACGACCGCCCACTGTTCGGTCACCGAGGTACACCAGACCCTGAGGTCGGTCCATTCCGTCTGCAGCCACTCCTCGAGCCAGTCCAGCACGGCGCCCGCGCCCCCGGTCGTGGTCGTCATCAGGAAGTGGCGATCGCCGAGGCGGGTGGTCACGCCGTCGTCGAACACCATCCCGTCCTCCTGGCACATCAGCCCGTAGCGGCAACGCCCGATGCCGAGATTGCTGAACCTGTTGGTGTAGACCCGGTCGAGAAAGGCGGCCGCGTCCGGGCCCTGGATGTCGATCTTGCCGAGCGTGCTGGCGTCGAGCACGCCGACGGCATTGCGTACGGCCAGGCATTCCCGGCTCACCGCCTGCCGCATCGTCTCGCCCGGCCGCGGGTAGTATCGCGGCCGCTTCCACTGGGCGACATCCTCGAACACCGCCCCGTTGGCCGCGTGCCATCGCTGCATCGGCGTCCGCCGCACCGGGTCGCAGAACTCGCCGACGTCGCGCCCGGCCAGCAGCCCGAACGCGACCGGCGTGTAGGGCGGGCGGAAGGTCGTCGTGCCCGTCTCCGCGATCGGCCGACGCAGCGCCTCGGACAGAACCGCGAGCGCGTTGACGTTGGAGGTCCGCCCCTGATCGGTGCCCATCCCCGTCGTCGTGTAGCGCTTGACGTGCTCGATCGACCGCATCCCCTCCCGCGCCGCCAGTAGAATGTCGGCGGCGGTGACGTCACTCTGGAGGTCGACGAAATGTTTCCGCGTCCCGCGCCCGACCGCCTTCGCCGACGGGACCACCCAGAGCGGCCGGATCGGCCCCTGCGGCACCGTTTCGCAGGCCGGTTGCGCGACGGGGTCGCCGCTCGTGAATCCGGCGTCCCGCGCCGCCGCCCGCCCCGCGGCCAGGCCCTCCGCCAGCGCCGCGCCCAATGCGAAGGTACCGTTGGCGGCGCCCGCGTTGCGCCGGCCCTGGATTGCCCGGCCCGGCACGAAGCAGGCCGCCTTCCCGTCGTAGCGGAGCCGTCCCTGCGCCTGCGCGAAGAGATGCACCGCCGGGTTCCAGCCTCCGGACACCGCCAGCAGGTCGCAGTCGATCTCGAACGGCCGCCCGACGATCCCGGTCCCGTCGGAGTCGAGTCGCGCAACCTCGATCCCGGCGAGCCGCCGCCGGCCCCGTGTGCCCGTGACCGCATGGCCCTGTAACACCGTCACGCCCTCGCGCCAGACCCGTACCGGCAGCGCACCCTCGAGACCGGCCCGCAGATCCACGACCGCCGCGATCTGGAGACCCGCGTCCATCGCGTCCCGTGCCAGTTCATAGGCGCCGTCATTGTTGGTGAAGATCGCGATCCGTCGCCCCGGCGCCACCCCGTAGCGGTTCAGATAGGTCTGCGCCGCCGAGGTGAGCATCACTCCCGGGCGGTCATTGTCCGCGAACACCAGGGGCCGCTCGTGCGCCCCGGTCGCCAGGACCACCTGCCGCGCCCGGATGTGCCACAGCCGCTGCCGCGCGATCCCCGGCGGCGCGAGGTCCCCGTGATGGTCGGTGCGTCGCTCCGCCGCCATCAGGTAATTGTGGTCGTAATAGCCGAACACCGTGGTGCGCGGCAGCAGCACGGCCTCGGGCAGGCTGCGCAGCTCGCCGGTGACCCGCTCCACCCAGTCGACCGCCGACGCCCCGTCGATCCAGTCACGCCGGCCGAGGAGCGAGCCTCCGAATTCCGCCTGCTCGTCGGCCAGGATCACCCGGGCGCCGGTTCGGCCCGCCGCCAGGGCCGCCGCCAGCCCGGCTGGTCCGGCGCCCACCACCAGCACGTCGCAATGCGCGTACATGCGGTCATACGCGTCCGGATCCGGCAGTGTCGGCGCCTGGCCCAGCCCGGCCATGCGGCGGATCGCCGGCTCGAACAGCCGTTGCCACAGCTTTTGCGAGCCGAGGAACGTCTTGTAGTAGAACCCCGCCGGCAGCAGCGGCGCGAACGCCCCGTTGATCGCGCCGAGATCGAACGTGACCGACGGCCAGGCGTTGATGCCGGTGGCGTGCAGTCCTTCATACAGTTCCACCTGCGTCGCCCGCAGGTTCGGTTCGGTGCGGGCGCCGGTCTCGAGCTGCACCAGCGCGTTGGGCTCGTCCGCGCCGGCCGCGAACACGCCGCGCGGACGGTGATACTTGAACGACCGCGCGACCAGCAGCACGTCGTTGGCCAGCAGCGCGGAGGCGAGCGTGTCGCCTGCCAGCCCCTCATAGGCTCGGCCGTCGAAGGTGAAACGCAGCCGGGCGGCCCGGTCGATCCGTCCGCCGCGCGCGAGCCGGAAGGCGGTCATCCGCCCGAACCCTGCGGTGGCGGCTCGCCGATCCTGTAGGCGGCCACGATCTCGTGGGTCACGGTATCGCGGACCAGATTGAACCAGCGGCGGCAGCCGTGAGCATGAACCCAGCGCTCCCGGAACCGTCCCTTCGGAGTGCGGCGCATGAACAGATAGTCCGCCCATTCCGCATCGCTCAGGGCGTCCGGGTCGGCGGGCCGCGCGATCTCCGCCTCCCCGCCGTAGCGGAACTCCACCTCGTCGCGCGGCCCGCACCAGGGACAGGGGATCAACAGCATGGCGGCCTCCGGTACGCACACACCCCGACCGCGCCGCGCCCGGGCGATCCTGCCTCCTCCGCCAGAGGCCAGGGAAGATCGGGGTGCGGGCGATCCGCCGCCCGCGACATCCGGCCGGGTCCCTGCATCAGTGCGCCACCGCCGCGGCGCCGTGCTCGTCGATCAGCGCGCCGGTCGTGAACCGATCGAGACTGAACGGCGCGTTCAGCGGGTGCGGCTCGCCCTTGGCCAGGGTCCAGGCGAACACCCAGCCGGAGCCCGGCGTTGCCTTGAATCCGCCGGTTCCCCAGCCGCAATTGATGTAGAGGTTCTGCACCGGCGTCGTTCCGATGATCGGCGAGGCGTCCGGGCAGGTATCTACGATCCCGGCCCAGCTCCGCATCATGTGCATCCGGCTGAAGATCGGGAACAGCTCGATGGCTGCGGCCATCTGGTGCTCGATCACGTGAAAGCTGCCGCGCTGCGCATACGAATTGTAGGCGTCGATCCCTGCCCCCATCACCAGCTCGCCCTTGTCGGACTGGCTGACATAGACGTGAACCGCGTTCGACATGACCACGCAGTTCAACACCGGCTTCACCGGCTCGGACACCAGCGCCTGAAGCGGGTGGCTCTGCAGCGGGAACCCCGCCATCTCCGCCAGCACCGAGCTGTGGCCGGCCACGACGATCCCGATCCTGCCGGCCGCGATGTAGCCGCGGTTCGTCTCTACCCCGACCGCTCGGCCGCCCTCGCGCCGGATGCCGGTGACCTCGCAGTTCTGGATGATGTCGACCCCGCGCGCGTCCGCTGCCCGCGCATAGCCCCAGGCGACCGCATCGTGCCGGGCGACGCCGCCGCGGCGCTGCAGGGTCGCGCCCAGCACCGGATAGCGCGCGGTCGGCGATACGTCGAGGATCGGGCAGAAATCCTTCACCTGCTCCGGGGTCAGCCATTCGGCGTCGATCCCGTTGAGCCGGTTGGCGTTGACCCGGCGCACCCCTTCCCGCACGTCGTGCAGAGTGTGGGCGAGGTTCATCACCCCGCGCTGGCTCAGCATCAGGTTGAAGTTCAGTTCGCGCGACAGCCCCTCCCAGAGCTTCAGCGAATGCTCGTAGAGCTGCGCGCTTTCGTCGCAGAGATAGTTCGAGCGGATGATGGTGGTGTTCCGCCCGGTGTTCCCCCCGCCGAGCCAGCCCTTCTCCAGCACGGCCACGTCGGTGATTCCGTGCTCCTTGGCGAGATAATAGGCCGTCGCCAGCCCGTGCCCGCCGCCGCCGACGATCACCACCTCGTAGCGCGGCTTCGGCGTCGGGCTGCGCCACAATGCCGGCCAATTTTCGTGCGCACTGAGTGCGTTGCGCGCCAGTGCGAATATGGAATGGCGGCCCACGCGCCCCCCGTCCGACGATCGATCCCGCATGTTGTGCGAAGCGCCCCGCAGGTTCAATGGCGAGTGCGCCTGCGTCTGCTCAAGCCGCGCCGATCGAACGAAATTGCACTGCCGATGTTGATGTCGCAGCCGCCTCGGAGGCCAAGGTGCCGCTTCGGCAACATTGCAGGGCCGCGTCATGGCATCCCGTTCGTGCCCGGGATCGGAGTGCGCCGTCATCGGCGACAGCCCGGCCGCACCTGCCGCTGCCATCGAGCCCGCCCGCTTCCGGCGGCGCTTCACCCTGTCCGATGCCGGTACGGCGCGCGCGTTCGACCCACCGTGTTCCACCCCTCGGCTGCACGCCGCGCGACGCGCCGGCGGAGCGCCGCGGCGCACGTCTCGACGGAACGGGCGCCTCCCGGTCGGCGAGGCATCGGGAGGCTTCGGTACGCGGCTGCGTCGCGGCCGGCGACATCATGCCCCGGCTCGACGGGATCGCCGTGGCGACGGGGCATGTCGCCGTCGCCGCTCCCGCCATCCACAATCGCCTGCGCGCGGCCGACGATCGGGGCGCGCCCGGCCGTCGTCTGTGATAGGAATGCGGCGTCAATCCGCCACAGGAGATCCGTCATGGCACTGAAGAAGGGTGTGAAGCAGCTCTTGGAGGAGGCGAACGCCCGCATCGAGACGATCCCCACAGCCGAGGCGCTGCGACTCAAGGACGATCCCGACACGCTCTTCGTCGACATCCGCGACGTCCGTGAACTGGAGCGCGACGGCATGATCCCCGGTGCTTATCACGCGCCCCGTGGCATGCTCGAATTCTGGGTCGATCCCGACAGCCCCTACTACAAGGACGTGTTCGGCTCGGGAAAGCGGTTCGTCCTCTACTGCGCCAGCGGCTGGCGCTCGGCGCTCGCGACCGACGCACTGAAGCAGATGGGATTGGACCGCGTCGCCCATATCGAAGGCGGTTTCAACGGCTGGAAGCAGGCAGGAGGACCGGTCGCCCAACGGGCGAAGAAGGGCTGAACCGTCGACCGGCCGATCCGGGCCGCGCCGGCGGGCCCGGTCGCTGAGGCCGCCTGCTGTTGACAGTACGAAATGCGGCTTTCTACTCTTCGCACCCGCTTCCGCTGAACCCGGCGGGCGGCAAGATTAAAGGAGGCTGACGCGGCTCTGCGAGCCGCGATCGCAGGGCCCGGCCACACGGCCGGGCGATTGCGGTGGAACATCGATGCGACCCAGCGACGAAGGAGCACATGCAATGGCGACAGGCTCGCCCACTGAGGCCGGGAGCTTGCGGGACGTCGACCGCGAGGTGGAGCGCGCGGAGGCGGCGGAGCTGGCCCGCTACCGCACCCTGCCTCCCCTGTGGGCGTCGCTGTTCGCCCTGTTCGTTGCCGGGTCCATTTTTCTTGCTGTAAACCAGCTATTTAACCTCGCCTTCTTCATCGATTACGTGATTATCGAGAGCCGCTATCTCTACCTGCTGGTGGCTCTGCTGCTTCCTCTCGTCTTCCTCGTCTTTCCGGCACACAAGCGCGCCCCCATGGACCGGGTGCCCTGGTACGATGCCGTGCTTGCGGCGCTGACCTTCGGCGCCGCGATGTATTTCGTCTGGAACGCCGAGCGCATCCTCGACGAAGCCTGGGAGTATGTGGCGCCGACCACCGCGATCTATGTCAGCCTGCTGCTCTGGGCACTGGTGATCGAGATCGGACGTCGCACCGGGGGCGTGGCGATCCTGATCATTACCCTCGTCATCTCGCTGTTCCCCACCTATGCGGACAAGGTACCGGAGGTCGTCTCCGGGGTCAGCCAGACCCTCGGCGACACGGCGGCCTTCCACATGATGAGCGTGGAGAGCCTGCTCGGAATCCCGATGTCGGCGTTCGGTACGCTGGTCTTCGGCTTCCTGATCTTCGGTGCGGCGCTGCAATACACCGGGGCCGGTGCCTTCTTCATCAATTTCGCCTTCGCGCTGCTCGGGACCGTCCGGGGCGGTCCGGCCAAGGTCGCCATTTTCGCCTCGGGCCTGATGGGCTCGATGAGCGGCAGCGTCGTCACCAACGTCATCACCACCGGCGCCATGTCGATCCCGGCGATGAAGCGGGTCGGATTCCGGCCGTCCTACGCCGGCGGCGTCGAGGCCT
>CAZVAR010000051.1:0-6611 GCA_964625225.1 uncultured Alphaproteobacteria bacterium
GGCGCGGCACTTAGGGCGCGGCACTCAGGGCGAGGTCAGGATGAAGAGGTAGGCGAGCTCGGAGCGGAAGCCGTCCTTGGTTCCGGCGTCCCGGATCGCTGCGGCGAGGTCCCGGAGGTAGTCCGATGCGGATTCCTGCATCGGCCGGCGCGTTCGGAAGAGTGGCCGGGAGGCCGCGACGGCAACGACGAGGTCGAGGCCGAACGGCGGCGCGACCCGCAGGTCGAGGCCGCCCGGGCCACCGATCCGGAACGGCTCCGCCGGGGCGAAGCGGTGCTCGGTGGCGATCTCGTTCGGCATCAGGTGCAGCACCCGGCCCGCGGCATCGTAGTAGTCGACATAGAGATGGGCCGGGAAATCGGGTGCCTTCAGGCTGAAGCTGACCGACTGTCCCAGCGTGAACCGCAGCGTCCCGATCTGGGTAGGGTCGCCGAGCGCTCCGAGATCCTGCACCTGATCCTGCGACACCGGGATGCCGAGCGCCTCCAGCGTCTGCAAGGTGTCGCAATGCGGCCGCGGCAGCAGCACGAGCCCGTCCGCCTGCACGGTCGCAATGCCGGGAATGCGGCCGAGCCGGTCCAACAGCGCGGCGCGGCTGGCCGCGCTCGGGACATGGCCGGCGAGCTGCAGGATGCCCGATCCGTCCGGCAGCGCCGCCGAGACGCGCGCGCAGTCGATGCCGTCCAACACCGCGGCCACGTCGTCGCGTGTTTCCGCGAAGGGTCGCTGCGGGCGGAGCGCCGCCTCGGGAGTCGGTCCGGGCGGAAGCGGCATGGCGGCCGGCTGCGGCATCGCCGCGGCCGGCGCCGACGCGGCCGGCACCGCGGGGCGGGCGTCCTGGGCGACCGTGACCCGCCGTGCCGGTTCGACCGGCCGGACCGTGTGAGCGGGAGGTGCGGCCGGAACGGGCTGGGCGGCAAGCGGCACGATCTCGGCGTCGGCAGTGTCCGCCGGCCGGTTTGCCGCCGCGACGGCCGCCGCCGAAGGCGTCTCCGGCGCGGTGGCAACGGGCGGTAGGGCCGCGGCCGGCGCCTCGGCACGTGCGGCCGGCGCGGCGGGGACGGAGAGGGGGGGCGGTGCGGTGGCCGCGGCACCGATAAGGTCGGCCGTGACGGCATGCGCCGGCTCGGGCGGTGCGGGCGCCGGTGGCGCTTCTTGCGACGGCTGCGTATTCGCGACCAGGGGCGGTGCGGGGGCGGCCGTGACGGTCGGCGCCGCCGCCGCAGCGAGGAGGTCTCCGGCCGGCACGGCGGTTCGTGCCGCCGGGGCGGGTAGCGCGGCGTCCGGCGCCGGGGCGGCGACCGCCGCGGCCGACGGCGAGTGTCGGACGGCTGCCGCGACCGCGGCATCCGCGCCCCGCGGACGCGTCTCCGGAGGCGGTGCCGGCGGTTCACCCGTCGCGGCGGCGGGGGCGCTGGGGGCGCTCTCGATCGCGTCCGGCGCCGCGACGGGCGCGACGGCGGGCGGCCGGTCGGCGGCAGGGGGGGCGGGAGGCGGCTGGGCCGCAGCGAGTTCGGTCGGGGACGGCGTTGTCACCGCCGTGGCTTCCGGAAGCGGCGCCGTCGGTGGCAGCCGGGGCACCCAGACCACTTCGATCGTCTCCGGGCGCGGCGCCGGCGGCGTTCCTCCCGACTCTTGGGCCTGGAAGAGCGCGATCAGCGCAAGGTGCAGCAGCGCCGCAGCGGCGATATCCCCGCGGCGCGGCCCCGCGGGACGTAGCCGGCCATTCCTGATGCCGGCCTCCGCTCCGGCGGCGAGCTGGGTCGGACGGGCACGATCCGACGAAACCTGGTCGAAATAATCCCCCATCGCCGCCGAAGGCATTCCCCCTATTGGCCTTGTACGGTCCTACAGCATGTGTGATAAGTCGAGTTGCAAAAGCAGGCTACGGGCTTGATCCGGCGTGCGGACTGTCGCTGCCGAATGCTGATGGACCGGTGATCCAGGCTGGGGGGGTGGGTGCCAAGGAGCGCCGTGAGACCGATGTGGTCGCGTGCGCGTCGCGCGTACCGACGATGGAGTTTGGTCTGGCTTGCGGGAATGGCGCCGCTCATCGCGGGTCCGCTACCCGCCTCGGCGCAGCAGACGGCGGTGCCCAGGGAGGAGATCGGGGTCCCCGGGCCGTCCACCAGCCTTCCGGCATTCGTCCTGCCGCAGTCGGCCCCGGCGACGCCGCCGGCGGGTGCCGAGGCGGTGACGATCGACCTTCGGGAGATCGTCGTGGAAGGGGCGACGGCGATATCCGAGACCGAGCTGCGGGAAATCTACGCGGAGGATCTCGGCCGGACCGTCACGCTGGCGCGGCTGTTCGAGATCACCGGCCGCATCGAAGCGGAATATCGCAACCGCGGCTATGTTCTCACCCGCGCGATCATTCCGGCGCAGACGATCGAAGGCGGCGTTTTCCGCATCCAGGTCATCGAGGGGTTCGTCGGCAATGTCGTGCTGGAAGGCGATGTAGGCCCGGTCCGTGCTCTGGTCGAAGCTTACGCGCGCAAGATCACCGCGCACCGTCCGGTCAATATCGCCGACATCGAGCGCTATCTGCTTCTGATCAACGACATTCCGGGCATCACCGCCCGTGGCGTGCCGCGCCCCGGTGCCGGCGAGGTCGGAGCATCGGAACTCGTCATCGTCCTGCAGCGCAAATGGTACGAAGGCTTCGCGTTTGTCGACAATCGCGGCTCGCGGTTCCTCGGGCCGGTCAACGCCGCCTTGGGCGGCGCGCTCAACGCGTTTACCCCCTGGGGTGAGCAGGCGAAGGCCGTGCTGTTCGGCGCGCCCGGCGATCGCGAGCAAGTCGTCGGCCAGATTGTCTACCAGCAGGCGGTAGGGACCGAGGGGATGCGGGTGGGCGGCTTCGCGACCTACGGGCTCGCCCGCCCGGGTGACACGCTCGAGCCGCTCGATGTCGATGCCGACACGCTCCTGCTCAACGGCGAGATCGAGTATCCGGTGACCCGGACCCGTCGGCTCAGCCTCTGGGTGAACGGTGGCTTCGACTATGTCGACGGCGAAACCGACGTGCTCAATGCGCCCTTCTCCGAGGACAAGCTGCGGGTCATCTACGGCGGCGGACGGGTCGAGTTCCGCGACGAGCTGCTCGGTTCGAACCTGCTGCTCTTTCGGATCCGACGCGGCCTCGACATCCTCGGCGCGACCGATCGCGGCGACGGCAACCGGTCGCGCATCGACGGTGAGGCCGATTTCACCACGGTTTCCGCCCGGTTCTCCCGGGCGCAGCACATCGTCGATCGTCTGAGCCTCTATGCGCGGGTCGAGGGGCAGTACGCGTTCGATCCGCTGCTGGTCGGCGAGGAGTTCGCGCTCGGCGGACTCACCTACGGCCGCGGCTACGACCCGGCCGAACTGACCGGCGAGCACGGCGTCGGGTTGAGCCTCGAACTGCGCTACGCGATCCCCGACGTCCCGGCGCTGCAATGGCTGGAGCTTTACGGCTTCTACGACTATGGCAGAATCTGGAACCGGGACAATGCGCCGGACACGGACTCGCTGTCCTCCGCCGGCGCGGGGGCGCGGATGGACCTGACCGACTGGCTTTCGGTGGCATTCGAAGCGGCGAAGCCGCTGACCAAGGAACTGCAGAACCGGGGCGGGAATCCCTGGCGGTTCTTCTTCAACGTCACCGCGCGGTTCTGACCGGGGGCGGACGCACGGCACGGGGCGGCGCGCCCGGGCGCACAGGCGCGGTAGGCGGGAGGGGCGAGCGATGGCATTGCGGAAGATCGACGGTCGCGCTGAGCGGAACCCGCACCCGCCGTCACGGCGCGCGGCGTGGCCCGTCGAAGCGCCCGGGGTGGCCTTGCGGCGCCGGCCATCGCCTGCATCCCTGCTCGACAGCACGGGCCTGGGGTCGATTCTCGCTGTATGCGGCACCGCTCTCGCCGGCGGATCGCTGGTGCTGCCCGGCGCCGCCCTGGCCAACCCCGAGGGCGGCAAGGTCGTGCGGGGCGCCGCCGAAATCCGGACCGAACCGAAAGCCGTGACGGTCGAGCAGCGCAGCAGCCGCGCGATCATCGATTGGAGCAGCTTCAGCATCGATGCCGACGAGACGACCCGATTCAATCAGCCGAGCAAGGACGCCATCGCGCTCAACCGAGTCGTCGGCGACGACCCGTCCCGCATCTTCGGTCGCCTCGGTGCGAACGGTCACGTCTGGCTCGTCAACCCCAACGGCGTGCTGGTCGGCTCGAGCGCTCAAATCGATGTCCAGGGGCTGCTGGCGACGACGGCGGATATCCGCAATGACGACTTCATGGCGGGACGCTACCGCTTCGATGTGCCCTCGCCCGACAGCGACGCGACGGTCGTCAACCAGGGCCGGATCACCGTCGGCGAACGCGGGCTTGCCGGTCTCGTCGCGCCCGGCGTCCGTAACGCCGGAGTCATCGAGGGACGGCTCGGCCACGTCGTGCTGGCCGGGACGCCGACCTTCACCATCGACCTTGCCGGCGACGGACTGATCAACTTCGCGGCGACCTCGTTGGTAACCGAGGCGCCGGATGGCGCCGACGCCCTGGTGCGGAATGACGGCGCGATCATCGCCGATGGCGGGACCGTCCTGCTGACCGCGAACGCAGCCGCGAGCGTGGTCGACAGCGTCATCAACATGGACGGCGTCGTCCAGGCCCGTACGGTCGAGACCATGGGCGGCAAGATCGTGCTGTCGGGCGGCGATCGGGGTGTCGTCGAGGTCACAGGAACCCTCGACGCAACCGGTGCCGCGGCCGGATCGGCGGGCGGCGAAGTCAGCATCACCGGCGAGAAGGTCGGGCTGTTCGGCACGGCGACGGTCGACGTCTCCGGCGACGCAGGTGGCGGCAAGGCGTCGATCGGCGGAGACTTCCAGGGGCGGGGGGACATCAAGACGGCCAAGCGCACCGCGGTCGGTCGCGAGGCGCGGATCGCCGCCGATGCCCGGACCGGTGGCCAGGGTGGCAGCGTGGTCGTCTGGTCCGGTGAGGAGACCCGCTTTGCCGGTTCCGCCAGTGCCCGCGGCGGAACCGGCTTCGGCGATGGCGGCGTGGTCGAGGTCTCGTCGAAGGGCGGCCTGTTCTTTCAAGGTCGGGTCGACCTCGAGGCGCCGGCCGGAGGCGCCGGGACGCTCTTCCTCGACCCCATGAATATCCGGATCGTCGATGCCGTCGAAGGCAGCGAATTCGAGATGTTCGAGGGGACCATCGCCTTCACCGATCCGCCGGCGGGCGGTGACTTCATCGTCGCCGACGAGACGATCGAGGCCGTCGTCGGCAACATCGTTCTGCAGGCGACCAACGATATCACCCAGGACGCGGCGGCAAGCCTCGAACTGGAGAACCAGGTTGCGGGCGAGAGCGTGACGCTCCAGGCCGGCCGCGACATCGTCCTCGACGGCGGCATTTCGACGAGCGGCGCCGACATCGTGCTCCAGGCGGGCTTGGCTCCGGATGACGGAGGCTCGGGTGAGGTCGGCACCGTCCGGCTGTCCGGCGGCTACACGACCATGGGCGGCGCGTTCCGGGTCGAGGGGCCGACGGAGCTGCGCGCGGACGTGACCGTCGACACTCGGGGGGCGGAGGGCGGCGGCGACATCGCCTTCCTCGACGGGCCGCAGGCGGTGGCGAAGATCGACAGCGCGGTCTGGGAGGGGGTCGGGGCGTTCAACACGCTCACTCTGACCGCCGCCGACGGCCCGGCGGACCCGACCGGCGGCAGCATCACGGTCTCGGGCGTGGTGGGGACGGGTCCGGGGTCGCCGGGGCGTCTGGGGTCGCTGCGGGCGACGGGGTCGTCGCTGGAGCTGGGATCGGTGCACACGGCGGCGGAGGCGGGCCGGGACGGCGCGCAGGTCTACAGCGGGTCGACGGGTCTGTCGGGGTCGTACACGAGCGCGGGCGGGGCGTTCCGGGTGGAGGGTCCGGCGGTGCTGCGCGATGCGGTGTCGGTGGACACGCGCGGGGTGTCGGGGGACGGGAGCGTTGCGTTTGCGGGGACGGTGGACGGCCGGGAGGACCTGACGCTGGCGGCGGGATCGGGTTCGGTGCGGTTCGAGGGGGCGGTCGGTTCGGCGGTGTCGCTGGCGGACGTGACGGTGGCGAGCGCCGGGGACGTGACGGTGTCGTCGGGGCTGTCGGCGGGCAGTCTGGTGCAGGCTTCGGGGACGGGGGTGACGCGTCTGGACGGTGCGGTGGTTCTGGACGGTGCGGGTGAGTCGCTGGGTCTGGCGACGGAGGAGGTGCGGATCGCGGGTACGGTGACGACGCTGAACGGGGGCGGGGTGCGGATCAGCAATGCGGGGGTGCTGGAGATTGCGGAGAGTGTGTCGGGGTCGAGCGAGCTGAGCCTGTCGGGGGGCTTCGTGCAGGACGGCGCGGGTCCGGTCGTGCTGGGCGGGGAGATCGCGACGGCGGGTTCGGCGATTGCGCTGTCGGGTGGGGTGACGCTGAGCGACGCGGTGACGCTGTCGAGCGGGGGCGGTGACATCGGCCTTGCCGGTGCGGTGGACAGCGCGGCGGGGGGGCTGCATCCGCTGTCGCTGGCGGCGGGGACGGGGTCGATCACGGTCTCGGGCGTGGTGGGGACGGGTCCGGGGTCGCCGGGGCGTCTGGGGT
>CAZVAR010000051.1:6711-22868 GCA_964625225.1 uncultured Alphaproteobacteria bacterium
AGCGGGGGCGGTGACATCGGCCTTGCCGGTGCGGTGGACAGCGCGGCGGGGGGGCGTGCCAGGTTCGCCTTGACGCTCGACGCCGGCGCGTCGGGCGACCTGCGTTTGCACGGCGATGTCGGCACGGGGGGCAAGCTGGATCCGGTCGATTTCATCGGCCGGAACGTCGAGATCGACGGCTGGTTCATCGCCGGCGATGTCCTCGTCGACATCGCGGGGAGCTTCCGGAACGCGAAGCTTCACGTTCCGGCAGGTGGCGGTCTTGAGGTCGATGGTTTCCACATCAGGAACGCCGCCTCCGTCGAGGCCTTCGGGAGCATCGGCGGCAAGGACGGCCCCGCAGCCGCACTCAGCGCCACGGCCGAGCGGCGCAGCGCGGACTTCCGTATCAATGGCTGCGTGATCGGCGAGGTCGCCCTCTGCGAGCCGGCCTTCGCGGGCTTGCCGAAGGAGCTGGTGCGGCCGACCCCGATCGAGGAGCGGTTGGTCGAACGGCCGGCTCTGGTCGAGCAGCGAATCATCGAGCGGCCGGGCCTCGAGGAAGAGTTCGAGGAGGGGGAGGAGACCTTCTCGAACCGCGGCAACGAAGAACTCTGGTGACACGGCCCATCGGCAGGCGGGGCAGAATGGACATGTCGAGCCGCCGCAATATCGGCAGCGTGGTTACGGCCCTCCTTGCCTTGGGGGGGCTGTCGCTTGCCGCTTGTGTGGCGCCCGCCGGCGGCGACGGCCCGGGCGCGGCGGGGGTCGCGGCGGACACGGTCCGTCCGGTCGGTGAGAACCTGGTCGGCGAAAGCTGCAGGCTCCAGCCGGATGTGCGGGCGGCCGCTGCGCTGCCGGTGATGCGTGGCTTCAAAGTGTATTGCGGCGGCTGGGAGCAGGAGAGCGGGGTCGTCTACGAGACGGCGGTTGCGCCCGGCACCGACGGCGTGGTCGAGGAGTACGCCCGCTCCGGCTGGTGGCGCGATGCCCTGGCGTCTCGGATGGATTGCGGGGCGCCACGCCGGGTCAGCATCCTCGACGGGGTTCCAGCGGCGATGTTGGATTGCCGCCTGCATGGCGGAGGCTGGCACTATATCGGCCTCGCGGTGCGCATCGGCGACAAGGTGTACCTGGCCGACGGGATCCCGGCCGTGCTCCCGCCCCTCGAAGCCGCGGTCGCGGGCCTGGCGGACGGGTTCGGCGACGCCGTGGGGTCGCTCGGGCCGAGGCCCCGTTCCGCCGCCATCCGGGACCTGGAGACCCGGCTGGCGGGCCGCCTTTACGGCACCGGGGATCTTCAGGATTATCGCAATCTTCTGGAAGTCGCGCAGTACTACAACGCGAACAAGGAGTTCGCCAAGTCGGAGGAGCGCTACCGCGAGGCCCTGGCCCTGCACGAGCGGCTGCTCGGTCCAACACATCCCGGCCGCGCCTACGTGTTGATGCATCTTGCCCTGCAGCTCAGTAACCAGGAGCGGTTCGATCTGGCAGACGAGCTGTTCGCGGGGGCCGAAGCGCTGCTGCGGCCGGGCGACCGCCGCGAGCATGCCCTGCTGCTGAGCTATCGGGCGCTGGACGCGGCCAACCGGAAGCAGCACGAGACCGCCCACCGGCTCGCGCTGCTCTCGACTGGCGAGCGCGCGGAGCTGGTGGCGGCTGCGCCGCCTCCGCCTCCGCCGGGGACGTTGCTGTTCCCGGAGAGCGTCTTCCAACCCCGGATCGAGATGCCGACCTCGCGGCGCGGGGCGCTCGCCGACGAGGCGGTGAGCCGCTACATCACGGCCGCAACCGCACTCGAGCTGGACCGTCGCGAAGAGGCCGAGAGCAACCTCGGGAAGGCGTTCCGGATCTTGCGCGAGATCAGGCAGCGGTCGGACTGGCTGTACCCAAATCTGCTGGTGCTCCGTGCCGAGACCCAGATCGCACGACAGGATTATGCCGGAGCCGAGGCGTCGCTGCGGGACGCGATCGCCGTGCACGAGAGCTCGGCCGGCGGCGCGCGCGAGCGGGACCGGGCCTTCGCCTGGATGGCCCTGGGCGAGCTTCAGATTCGAACCGGCAGGATTGCGTCCGGGCTGGAGTCCTACGAGAGGGGGTTTGCCATAATCGGTCGCGGCGGGCGCGGCGTGGCCTTCGCGGTCATCCGGCCCTTCCTGGAGGCGGCGATGGCAATGGCCCGGGCGGAGCCGGACCGGGCCGATCCGCTCTATCGACGGATGTTCGCCGCAAGCCAGCTCGTCGCAGGATCGCTCACGGAGCAGCTGATCGAACGCACCGCGATCCGGTTCGCCGCAGCGGATCCGAAGCGGCGCGAGGCGATCCGGGCCTGGGAGGACGCCCGCCGGCGCCTCGAGCAGGCGACGGCCCGGCTCGATGCTGCGGAGGCGCGTCCCGACGCTCCGCAGCACCTCAAGCAGAAGTTCCGCGCGGAGTTCGAAGCGGCCCGCGAGCTGGCTGGGAACAGGGAGAAGGAGGTGCTGGCCGCCTTCCCCGAGTACCGGCAGATCCTCGACAAGCCGGTCAGCGTGGCCGATCTCCAGGCCGCGCTGGCTCCCGACGAAGCGCTCGTGTCGGTGATGCTGGGCGAGCCGCAGAGCTACGTGTTCTTCGTCCGTCCCGACAGTCTGGCCGTGCACGCGACGGACCTGTCGCGGGCGGAGGCGGGTCGGATCGTTGATCTGCTGCGCCGGCCCTTCGAGGACGAGCTGAGCCTGCCCCATTACGATGTGGTCGCGGCGCACGAGCTCTACGCCCGCCTGCTGCAGCCCGGCGAGGCGCAGCTAGAGGGAGTCCGGCACCTCGTCACGGTACCCAACGGGCCGCTGCTGAGCCTGCCGTTCGGCGTTCTGGTCACCGAACCGCATCCCCCGGTCGACGATTACGACTATTCGCGGGTGGCGTTTCTTGCGAAACGAACCGCCCTGTCGCTCAGCCCCTCGGTCGCCGCCTTCGTGAAGTTGCGGCGCGAGGCGCGGCCGTCGGCGGCCTCGAAGGCGTTCATCGGGTTCGGCGATTTCGTGCCGATCGGCGACGCGCAGCGGCTGGCCAACCGCCTGGCGCTCCGGGATGCCTGCCGCGAGGATGTGCGGCTGCTGGCGCAGCTCCCGCGACTGGCCGGCTCCGACCAGGAGGTCGAAGCGGTCGCCCGCCTGTTCGGCAGCCGGAATGCCGAGCTGCGCCTGCGCGAGGCCTTCTCTGAGGCGACGCTGCGGCAGACGCCGCTGCACGATTACCGGGTCGTCTATTTCGCCACGCACGCCCTGCTGCCCCGCGAACTGAACTGCTTCGTGGAGCCTTCCCTGTTGACGTCGCTGCCCGCGAATGCGGCCGCAGCCGACAACTCCTTGCTCGAATCCTCGGAGATCCGGGAACTGAAGCTCGATGCCGAACTCGTCGTGCTGTCGGCTTGCAACACCGGCGGTGCGGGTCTGGACACCGGCGGCGAGAGCCTGGCCGGGCTCGCGCGCGCCTTTTTCGCTGCGGGGGCGAGAAGTCTGCTCGCGTCCCACTGGATCGTCGACAATCAGGCGACGGTCGATCTGATGCGGGACAGCTTTGCGACCCTGGCCGACGGCAGCGCGGCGAACATCGCCGGCGCTCTCCAGGCGAGCCAGCGGGTCATGATCGCCGGGGTCGAACGGTCGCACCCCTGGTACTGGGGGGCGTTCACCCTGGTCGGCGACGGCGGCCGGCCGGCCACGCTGCTCGCGAGCGCGGCCCGATAGCGGCGCCGCGCCGATCGTCGGGGGCCGTTGCGCCTACTCGGCCGCGCGGACGCCGCGCCTGGCGGCGACAGGGCCGAGCAGGATCAGAAGGAGGGCGGAGCAGACGAGCGACAGCGCGACGATCTCCCGCCAGCCGATCGCCTCTCCGACGAGGACGGCGCTCGACAGAACCCCGATGATCGGCACGGCCAGAGTGCCGATTCCCAAGACCATGGCGGGGAAGATCGCGATCGCGCGGAACCAGGCAAAATAGGCCAGAGCGTTCGAGGCCAGCACGAGGAACGCTGCCGCGAGCCAGCTTTCCGGAGGAATCGCGCTCCAGCGGATCTCCGGCCGCAGCAGGGCCCAGATCACCCAGAGCGGTACCGCGCCCAGCAGAAGCAGCCATCCGCCGATCACCGTCGGATCGGTCTCCCAGCGCCGGCGCTTCATCCAGACCGTGCCGAAGCCGAAGGCGATCGCCGCCATCAAGGTCAGGGCCGCCCCGAGCGGCGCATTGGCGAGCCGTGAGAGGTCCTGGCTCATCAGCACCAGCACGCCGCCGACGCCGAGCATCAGGGCCACCACGCGCTGCGCGGTCAGGCGCTCGTCCAGCATCCAGCGGGCGAACAGGGCCGCCCAGATCGGCATCGTGTAGACGATCACGGAGGTCCGTCCGGGGCTGAGCAGGAGGACCCCGTAGGTCATCCCGATCTGGAAGACCGACATGTTGAACAGCGCCGCGACGGCAAGGTCGAACCAGGCATCCCGCGGCACGGCGAGGCTGCGTCGGCAGAGCCTGGCAAGCGCCAGCATGACGACTCCGGCCGCCGAGGTGACGAGGCACCGTGCCGTCCAGACGTCCAGTCCGCGCAGCAGGATGGCCGTGATCGGATAGCTCAGTCCCCAGCCGAACCAGACCACCGCCAGCAGGAGGACCCCGTATCGCGCATTCATGTGGCGCCGGCCGGGAGCGACCGGAACTGCTTGCTGAGCGTGAGCCCCTGACGCTGATAGGAGGAGCCGATGCCGGTGCCGTAGAGCTTGTCCGGGACGGCGGTCAGTCGCTCGTAGACGAGCCGCCCCACGATCTGCCCGTCCTCCAGCAGGAACGGCACCTCGTGCGATCGGACTTCGAGGACCGCGCGCGTCTGCCCGGCGGCCCCGGCGCCGTAGCCGAAGGCGGGATCGAAGAACCCCGCATAATGCACGCGGAACTCCCCCACCAGCGTGTCGTAGGCGACCATCTCGGCTGCATGATCCGGCGGCACCGTTACCGCCTCCTTCGACGCCAGGATGTAGAAATCGTCCGGATTGAGGATGAGACCTTCATTCTTCCGCCCGTAAATGGGCTCCCAGAAGTCCGCCGGGTCGTAGCCGCCGACGCGGTCCACGTCGATCAGCCCGGCATGCTTGCGGGCGATGTAGCCGATCGGTCCTGATCCGCTGTCGCCACGCAGGTCGACGCTCAACGCCAGCCCGCGGTCGATCACCGCCTCCCGAGGGGTGCCGTCCACGAGGCCGACTTCCCGGTGCAGCTTCCGCAGGGCGGCATCGCTCGCGGAGAACGGGCCGCGGCGCAGCCGGAGCTGGTTGAGACGCGAGCCCTCGCGCACGATGATGCTGAAGGTCCTGGGGGAGATCTCCAGATAGAGAGGTCCTTCATAGCCGGCCGCGATCCGCTCGAACTCGGTCGAGCGGTCGGCGATGAGCCGGGTGAAGATGTCGAGCCGGCCGGTCGAGCTCTTCGGGTTGGCGAGGCCGGAGATTCCCCCCGACAGCCGGACCCGCTCGATCAGCGGGACGATGTAGACGCAGCCCTTCTCCAGGACGGCTCCGGTGGCCAGGGGGATCCGGTGCATGCCGAACTGATCGATCTTCTGTTGCACGGTCGCGTTGGGGCCGGGCAGGAAGCTGGCCCGGACCCGGTAGGCGAACGGGCCGAGCCGGAGGTCGAGGCTGGCCGGTTGGATCTGCTCCTCGCCGATCGGGACGGACGCCGTGATCTCGCCGGCTGCGATCAGGGCCCGGATCTCCTGGGACGGCAGGATTCCGTTGCCGTGCTGCGGCGTCTCGCCTCGATCGTGACGGCTCATCTCCTCGTTCATCGACAGTGTCGCGCTCCGCGCTGCATCGGACATGTCTGACAATAGCAGCGGCATTCCCGTAGGACCAACCGGACCGGCGGCGGGAGAATGTTAACAGTTTGTTTGACACGCCGGCCCCGGGTTTGCCAAAGGTGGGGCCACGGGGAAGGGATAGGGAGAGCAGCGGTTCATGACGCTCGGCCTCCGCGAGAGTCGGCTGCGGCAGCGCAGGCGGCGGCGGCTTGCCATTCTCAAATGGTCGGTATTGTTCCTGGTCTTCGTGGCACTCGGGCTGTGGGCCTACGAGAGTGGTTCGGCACTCGCGGAACAGGAGGTACTGGACCTTCGTCAGGAGATCGGCCGCCTGACCGAGACGGTCTCGGAACTGCGCCGGGACCGGGCGGCGCTCATTGCGCAACTCGAAGCGTCCCGGCAGCGCGAGGAGGACTGGGCACGGCGCTACGCCGAGGACGTGCCGACGGGCAAGGGCAAAGAGATTTACGGGCTGGTGCAGGAACGGCTGGTTGCCGGGGTCGATCCCGATCGCCTCGCCTTCGTCGTCCGGGCCGCCGACAATGAGGACGAGTGCGACGGCAAGCCCGTCACCAAGCGGTTCATCCTGCCGACACCCGGCCATAAGGACGGCAACGATTCCGTCGGCTTCGCGGACGGCGCCATCCGGATTACCGGACAGGGCGAGGCGGCGACGGACGGCCGCGGCGGCCGGTACGGCTGGTTCGATCCCGCACGTCCGGTTACCATCCACTTCACCCATCTCGGCGGAAAGAGCTCTGAGGTCACGGGCAAGCTGCCGCTGTACCACACCGTCGTGAAGGGAAGCAGCGAATACCGCTTCACCGTCGTCGCCGGCGAGCAGCGCGGCTTCGTCTACGTGACCGGCGACCGCTGCGCCTACCCTTGAGGCGAACGTCTCCGCCGCAGCCGCCTGCCGCTGCCCTCAGATCCGGCCGTCGTAGCTTCCACGGGGGATATGGGCAGCGATCACCGTGAACCGGTCGGCGGCGAGCGCACCGCGCATCGCCGCCGCCAGTGACGCGCGGTCCCGTACGTCGACGCCGTGGCCGCCCATTGCACGGGCGACCGCCGTAAAGTCGGTTGTACCCATGTCGCAGCCCAGGCTGGCCAGATTGGAGCTTCGCTGTTTCATCTCGATCAGCGCGAGCGAGGCGTCCACGAACACGATCAGCGGGATCGCGATGTTGAGATCCCGGAGCGTCGCCATCTCGCCCAGGATCATCTCCAGGCCGCCGTCGCCGCTGAAGGCGACGACCGGTCGATCCGGCATGGCGAGCTTGGCGCCCATCGCCAGGGGCAGGCCGCAGCCCATGGTGCAGAGCCCGGTCGACTGCAGCAGCGTGTGCGGCTGCCGGCATTCCCAGACCTGGCTCAGGAGAATGCGGTGCGCACCGACGTCGCAGGTGACGATCGCGTCGTCCGGCAACAGCTTTCGGACCTCGTCGCAGACTGCGGCCGGTCCCCACGCCTCGTCGATCCGGAATGCCTTCCGGAGCGCCGTTCTGGCAGCGCCGATCTGTCCGTCCTGCCAGGTCGGCCGCGGCTCCGCCCCGTGCCGCAACGCCGTGATCCCGGCACCGATATCGCCGACGAAGGAGTGGGTGGCGTGGTGGACATAGTGGGTGTTGGGTAGCGCCGCGAACTCGATGACCGGGGTCCGGGCCGGATCCCAGGGGGCGACCCAGCCGGCGCGCATCTCGATCGGATCATATCCGGCAAGCACGATCAGATCGCTTGCGTCGATCAGCGGCATCAGGTGCCGGTCCGCTGTCGGCGACAGCCCCGCCCCGCCGAGCGCGAGCGGATCGTTCTCCGGCAGGATGCCCTTGGCCTTATAGGTCGTCACCAGCGGAACGCCGAAATCACGGGCGAACGCCGCAACGGTCGACTCCGCCCGATGCTGCAGCACCTCCAGGCCGGCGATCATGAGCGGCCGGCGGGCGGCGGCCAGCAGGCGCCGCGCTTCCTGTAGTTCCGGGCCATCCGCGGGAGCGGAGCGCGCCGGGCGCGGGCGTCGCGGCCCGGTGCGGGCCGGTTGCTCCCGCTCCGCGACGGCAATCGGCACGTCGATATGCACCGGCCCCGGCGGGTCGTCGGTCGCGATCGCGAGCGCCTTATCGACGATCTCGGGGACGGCGCCGTCGACCAGGGTAAAGCTGGCCTTGACCAGCGGCCTCAGCACGGCCGCGTGATCGAAGATCTGGTGATTGAAGGTAACCGCCTGTGCCGGATCGATACAGCCGGTCAGAAAGATCAGCGGTACCTTGTCCTGTCGGGCGTTGGCGATGACGTTGACGGCGTTCGCCACTCCGGGCCCGACCGTGGCGACGAGAAGGCCGGGTGCACCGGTCGCATGGAAGGTGCCCTCCGCCATGAACCCGCCCGCGTTCTCGTGACGACAGAGCAGATAGCGGATTCCGGCCCGGTCGAGCGCGTCCATCAGGGTCAGCACCTCGCCGCCCGGGATGCCGAACGCGAACCGGCAGCCGGCCTCCTGAAGCCGCCGCGCCACGATGTCGGCCGCCCGCAACCCGCTCATCGCCTCTCTCCTCTGTGACCGTCCGGGCGGCCGCGCCGCTTGCCGGGAAACCTCGACCCGACGTCATGCTACCGGCCCCGACGGCGAAATCCAGCGCCGTCCCCCGCGAATGGCGGGCCGCGGGCGACCGCCGCTCAGGCGGTGGCCGCAGCGGCCCGGACCGACCTGCGGCGCCAGATCAGCAGGCCGATCAGGCAGAGATTGAGGGCGTTGAACAGTGCCCCGATCAGGAAGGCGGGCCGGTAGGACCCGACATGGTCGAAGATCACCCCGCCGAGATACCCTCCGGTGGCCATACCGATCGTCCCGAACAGATAGATGACCGCGATGCGCCGGCCGATGCCGTCCGGCGGAAAATACTCGCGGACGATGAACGCGTACATGGCGATGATTCCGCCGTAGCCGAGCCCGAAGATCGCGCACACGAGATAGAGGGCGCTCAAGTCTCGCGTCACGGTCAGCAGTGCCAGCATGCTGCCTTGGATGGCCGACCCGATGAACAGCGTCCGAAGGCCGCCGATACGATCGGCCAGGGCTCCGCCCCCGATCCGGCTGATGAAGCTCGTCGCCAGGGCGACCGACAGCAGGGAGGCGGCGACCGGCGGCGAATGGCCGAGGTCGGTCGCGTGGGCGACCAGATGGACCAGCGGGAGTGACATCGGTACGCAGCAGCCGACGATCGCCATGCACAGGATCGCCTGCACGCGCCATGCCGGCCACCCGAGGACCAGGCCGGTCGCGGGGCGCGGCGCAGCCGCGCCGGCTGCCAGCCCGTGGCCCGGGGCGCGGCGGCGTAGAATCGCCGTCATGCCGCCCATCACGCAGAGCGCCATGACGCCGAACCAGAAGAATGAGGCACGCCAGCCGTACCAGGCGTTGAAGCGCTCGGCCAAGGGCGGCCATATGGTGCCGCCCAGGCTCTGACCGCTCGCAACGATGCCGAGCGCGATGCCGCGATGACGGTCGAACCACCGCGTCGTGTTCGCCATCAGCGGCGCGAAGATGGTAGCGTTTCCGAGCAGCCCGATCATCAGCCCGAAGATCAGGTAAAGCTGCCACGGTTCGGTCACGAGGCTGACCAGCAAGGCGCCGCTGCCGATCATCACGGCCCCGAGCGCCGAGACCGGCCCCATGCCGACCTTGTCCGAGAGGTGTCCCAGATAGAGGGCGCCGATTCCGGCGCCGATGAAGGAGCAGGCATAGGCGGTCGACGGCACCTGCCGCGGCCAGTCGAGCTCCGCTGCGATCGCCTTCAGGGACACCGAGAGCACGAACTGGATCCCCTGGCCGACCACGATCATGGTCAGCGAAGCGATGACGATCAGCCACGGGTACCAGCGATCAAGGCGGGAAGGCACGGGGATTCGGATCTCCGGGGCGCCCGCGTCCGCCCTTCCGGAGGGGCAGGAAGGGAGGGTGGAGCACGGGGCGAGGGCCTGACGTCGGTGTGAGGGGGCCTAGTCCGCGAAGGCGAATCGGAAACTGTCGCCGTCGCTGCGGACATAGCCGCAGTGCGGGGCCGCGAAATGCGCCGGCAGCATCAGTGTCGCGGTGTCGGCGATGCTCTCCAGAACGCGCCGGCGCGTCTTCGCCGCTTCGTCCGGCCATTCGCAGAAGCGGCTGTTCCAATCCGGCTCGTGGACCTGGATCGGGTGGTGCATGATGTCGCCCGTAAACAGCGCCGATTCCCCCTTCGAAACCAGCTTCAGCGTCACATGGCCGGGCGTGTGGCCGGGGGCCGGCGCGATCTCGAACCGCTCGTCGATCGTATGGCCGTCGCCGTCGGCCACCAGCACCGCGCGGCCCGCCTCGACCACCGGGAGCACGCTGTCGTTGTAGGCGTTGTCGAGTGCCGGGCCGGACCGGTTCTTCTCGCCCCAGTATTCGTAATCGGTCTTGGAGAAGAGATATTTCGCGTTCGGGAAGGTCGGTACCCAGCGCCCGTTCTCCAGCCGGGTGTTCCAGCCGACATGGTCGGTGTGCAGATGGGTGCAGAGAACGAAGTCGACCTCTTCCGGATGTACGCCGGCGTCGCGCAGCCGGTCGAGCCAGGGCGTGGACAACCGGTTCCAGGTCGGCCGCGAGCGCTCCTTGTCGTTTCCGACACAGGTGTCGACGAGGATCGTGTGCCGTCCGGTGCGGATGATCCAACTGTGCAGGCTCATGACGAAGCGGCCGCTCCGCTCGTCGTAGCAGCGCGGCACCAGCCAGGACCGGTGCTTCTCCAAGGCGGCCTCGGTCCAGCTCGGGAACAGAGCATGCGGCTTGAAGGAGGGGCCGGCGTTCTCCTCGACGCGGCCGACGGTGACGTCGCCGATCATCCTGACGGTCATGCAGGCGTTTCCTTCGGTTTCGGGCGGTTCGATGAAGCATAGGTCGCCGGCCGCGCTTGTTCCAGCCGCTCGGGCCACCGGGCGGGATACGACGCGGTGGCCCCGTACGCCCGGCACGATACCGGAAGGCCGGGGCGCGGCGCTGCTCGCGTGCGTGCCGCGTAGGCGGACTGCGTCACCCGAGTGCCGGAGCGGGCCCTGATGACACGCGCCTCGTCGGGTGGCGAGTACGACCATCCGGTCGGG
The DNA here is from genome assembly GCA_964625225.1 of uncultured Alphaproteobacteria bacterium. Lineage (GTDB taxonomy): Bacteria > Pseudomonadota > Alphaproteobacteria > JAJUGE01 > JAJUGE01 > CAZVAR01. The sequence continues at coordinate 17,639 of CAZVAR010000051.1, forward strand.
ATATTGCCCAAAAGAGCAGTGATTTGCGATTCTGAGCAGGAAACGGAACGTAACGGCTCGTTCGTCTATCGAATGGGCAACGCCGATCGGTCACTCAGATACCTAGCGGTGTAGCTCTCCTGTTCAGTTGTACCCCATCGACAAGGCGAGGCATGGTTGATGGTCGGGATGCCAGCGAGGCTTCCGTGCGGATCCAGCCCATGCCTGCGATGTCGCCACCCATGTCCTTCGATGCGTCGGCCGCCCTGACAGGGGCGCCGCATGGCGACAGGGCGTCGCTCGAAATGCCCGTGGCAGGCCTTCCGGTCGCTCATGCGATCGTCGTCTCCGATTTCGCCTGGTGCAATGGCGGCGCCGCACGGGTCGCGATCGAATCGGCACTGGCTTTGGCGCGCGCGGGGCTGCGCGTCACCTTCATTCACGGCAGTGCCGAGGTCGACGAGAGCCTGAAGCGATCGGCCGTGGAGACCGTCGGGCTCGGCCTGCGGAGCGTCTGGGACATGTCGCCGGTGCAGGCGGCCAGGGACGGCATCTGGAACGCAGAGGTGCGGCGGCGGCTCACGACGGAGCTTTCCAGGATCGCCTGCGATCGCACCGTCGTTCATTTGCACCAGTGGACCAAGACGCTGAGTCCGAGCGTCCTTTCGGCGCTCGTCCAGACCGGGCTGCGGACGGTGATCACCGCTCACGATTATTTCCTGTTCTGTCCGAACGGTGCTTACTTCGACTTCCCGACATTGCGGCCGTGTACGCGGCAGCCAATGTCCGTGCGCTGCCTCGCGTCGAGCTGCGACTCCCGCAGTTATCCGCACAAGCTCGTACGCATCGCACGACAGGCCAAGACGCGCGCCGCACTGGCGCGATTCCGAGATCTCGAGATCATCCACGTTTCCGAGTTTGCACTCGATACGGCAAAGCCGTTCCTCCCTCCGGGAAGCCGCAACTTCCATTTACGGAACCCGATCACCGTGGAGAGACAGGATCGGGTGCGCGCCGAACGGAATCGGGAGTTCCTGTTCCTGGGACGGCTCACCGCCGAGAAGGGTTGCGTGGTCGCCGCCACGGCGGCCCGCCGGGCCGGTGTGCCGATCGCCTTCATGGGAAGCGGCCCGATGGAGGGCACGATCCGTGCCGTCAATCCGGAGGCACGGCTGATCCCCTGGGCCGGTCCGGCCGAAGTCGACGCGACCTTGCGGACGGCGCGCTGCCTGGTCTTTCCGTCGCTGTGGTACGAAACCAGCGGGCTCGTCGTCGCCGAGGCGAGCGCCCGCGGAATCCCCACCATCTCGGCGCGAAACGCCGGAACCTACTGGATCGGCCTGGAGGAGGACGTTTCGATCGTCCGGGTCGAGCCGACGGTCGAGAACATCGCCCGTGCCTTCATCGAATTGCAGGACGACAGGCGGTTGGAAGAGCTGAGCCGGGCTTGCTACCGCGCCTACTGGCGCGATCCGCCGTCGGTGGATGCGCATCTGCAGGCGCTTCTCGACATCTATGCGGGGCGGGTCGCGCCGGCGTTCGTCGCGCCGTGAGGCCGGTTACGGGCGTGCCGCCATCCGATCGGCCGGCCGGAATGCCGCCGTCCACCCGGGGAAGGATGCGCCCGGGCCGGCGCAGCGGGGGTTCAGCCGCGCTCCCGCCCGACTCGAAGGGGAAAGCGGTCACGGATGCGGGCGACCAGTTCGTCGCGGACCTGCCGGTAGGCAGCCAGCCGCTGCTCGCGCGTGCCCCAGACGGCGGTCGGGTCGAATGTCTGCCAGTATTCGATCTCGACCGCCATGGTCCGGGTCAGCTCCACCGCACTGTGCTGCGCCTCCGGCGAGAGCGAGACGACCAGATCGTAGGCGATGTCGTCGAGGTCCTCGAAGGCCCTCGGCCGGTGCCGGGACAGGTTTAGGCCGATCTCCTGCATCACCGCATGCGCGAACGGGTCGGGACTGCCGGCCCGCACGCCCACCGAACTCACATAGATCCGTTGGCCGTGCAGCGACCTGAAGATCGCCTCCGCCATGGGCGAGCGCACGGCGTTGTTGGTGCAGGCGAACAGCACGCTGCTGGGCGGCCTCATCCGAGGTGCTCCGTCAGCACCGAATGTGCAGGACGCAAACCAGCGTGAACAATCGACGGGCGGTGTCGAGGTCGAGCTTGATCTTGCCCGCGAGCCGCTCGCGCAGGAGCTCCGACCCCTCGTTGTGCAAGCTGCGCCGTCCCATGTCGATCGCCTCGATCTGCGCCGGCCCGCCCTGCCGGACGGCATCGTAATAGCTCTCGCAGACCGTGAAATAGTCCTTGATGATCCGCTGGAAGGGTTTGAGCGCGAGCAGGAACTTGCGCAGCGGCCGACCCTCCGGATCGCGCACGTCGAGGACCAGCCGGTTCTCCTCGACGCCGATCCAAAGGTGATAGGGGCCGGGCGGCCCGTTTGCCAGGGCGAACCGGTTCTCGGCGGCGAGGTCGCGCAGCGCTACCGCCCGCTCGTGCTCCACTTCGGCGCTGCGGCGGACCACCAGGCGCTCGTCGAGCTCGACCCGGACCAGTCTGTCGGTGCCGCGGTCGGAGTGCTTGCCGGACTCTGGCGCCATCACTCCTCACGCGGGAGATCGAGGCGGATCGCCACGGAGAGCGCGTGCGCATCGAGCCCCTCGGCGCGGGCCAGCGACACCGCGGCGGGACCGAGCGTCCGCAGCGCGTCCGCGTCGCAGCGGAGCAGCGTCGTCCGCTTCATGAAATCGAGCACGCTGAGCCCCGACGAGAAGCGGGCGCTCCGGGAAGTGGGCAGCACATGATTCGGCCCGCCAAGATAATCGCCGATCGCCTCCGGGGTGTGCCGGCCGAGGAAGATGGCGCCGGCATGGCGGACACGGTCCGCCAGCGCGTCCGGCTGCGCCACGGCCAGTTCGAGATGCTCCGGCGCGATCCGGTCGATCAGCGCCGGCGCGTCCATGACCGTGGGTACCACGATGATCGCGCCGAACCGGTCCCAGCTCTCGCGCGCGATCGCGGCGCGCGGCAGCCTCGTGAGATGATCCTCCACCGCCGCCGCCACCCGATCTGCGAAGCCGGCATCGTCGGTGATCAGGATCGCCTGCGCGGCCGGGTCGTGCTCGGCCTGGGAGAGCAGGTCGGCGGCGATCCAGGCCGGGTCGTTGTCGGCGTCGGCCACGACCAGAATCTCCGAGGGCCCGGCGATCATGTCGATGCCGACGGTCCCGAACACCTGCCGCTTGGCCTCGGCCACATAGGCGTTGCCCGGGCCGACGATCTTGTCCACCGGGGCGATGGTCGCCGTGCCGAACGCCAGGGCGGCGATCGCCTGGGCTCCGCCGACGCGGTAGATCTCGTCGACGCCGGCAAGACGCGCCGCCGCCAGCACCAGCGGATTGAGCTCGCCGTCGGGCGCGGGGACCGTCATCACGACGCGCTCCACGCCCGCCACCTTCGCCGGAATCGCGTTCATCAGGACCGAGCTCGGATAGGCGGCGCGGCCGCCCGGCACGTAGAGCCCCGCGGCCGCGACCGGTGTCCAACGTGCGCCGAGATCGACTCCGAGGGCGTCGCGGTAGGCGAGGGGCTGCGGCACCTGCCGGCGATGGAAATCCTCGATGCGCCGCGCCGCCAGCTCGAGCGCCGCCAGCGTTTCGGCGTCGCAGCGGCCGGCCGCGGCCGAGATCTCGGCCTCCGGTACCCGCAGCGTCGCCGGGGGGAGGGTCAGCCGGTCGTACCGGCGGGTCAGCTCGACGAGCGCGGCGTCGCCCCGGTCGCGGATCGCCGCCAGGATCTCCGCGACGGCGTCCCGGACGTCGGCCTCCGTGTCCCGCTTCGCCGCGACCAGCGCCTCGAACGCGGCCGCGAAGCCCGGGGCCGCCGCGTCAAGCCGCCGCGGCAAGGGTCGCCTCACGGAAACGGGCGATCCAGCGTCCGAGCTCCGCCGGTCGGGTCTTGAGCGCCGTGCGGTTGACGATCAGCCGGGACGTGATCTCGGCGATCCGCTCGACCTCGACCAGGCCGTTGGCCCGCAGGGTCGCGCCGGTGGAGATCAGGTCGACGATGCGCCGGCACAGGCCCAGCGACGGCGCCAGCTCCATGGCGCCGTTCAGCTTGATGCACTCCGCCTGGACGCCCCGCGCGGCGAAATGGCGCCGGGTGATCTTGGGATATTTCGTTGCGACACGGATGTGGCTCCAGCGCGAGGGGTCGTCGCTCGCCACCAGATCGGCCGGTTCCGCGACCGCCAGCCGGCAGCGGCCGATGCCGAGGTCAAGCGGGGCGTAGACCTCCTGGTGGTCGAACTCCATCAGCACGTCGTAGCCGGCGATTCCGAGCTGCGCCCCGCCGAAGGCGACGAACGTCGTCACGTCGAAGCTGCGCACCCGCACGATCGCCACGTTCGGATGGTTGGTGGCGAAGCGGAGCTGGCGCGACGTCGGATCGTCGAAGGCCGGCTCGGGCTCGATCCCCGCGCGGCGCACCAGCGGCATGGCCTCGTCCAGAATCCGCCCCTTGGGCAGCGCGATCACCAACGGTTCGTCGAACGGCACGAAGCTCTCTCCCGGTCACGGCCGTTCTTAGCGACTGCGGCCGGTCGCGTCCAGGCCTAGCGCTCGCCCGGTTCCGGTTCTTCGTCCTTGTGCTCGGGCCGCCAGCGCGTCGGCCACGGCACCCCCACATCCTCGAGATAGCAGTCGATGCGATCGACTTCGAGCCGGATCGTCCCGCCGCCGGCGAACTCCAGCAGCACGCAGCCATCCTCGGCGCGCAGGGCCAGCAGTTCCAGGAGCCGTTCGCGCCGGCGCTGGTCGATCCCGCGCACCTGGACGGTGCGGACATTCTGGAAGGACAGGATGCCGTGGGTGCGGCTGTGGACCACGCCCGCCTCGCCGCCGTCGGCGGCATCGACCGGCTCCGGCGGCACCTCCCACATGAACCGGTTCACGACCATGGCGAAGCGGCGTTCGTCGCGGAGCCAGATCATGTCGGCCAGCGGCGCCAGCGCATCCTGGAGGCAGGCGCCGATGACCTGCAGATCCGCCTCGTCCTCGGCCCGGAGTCTGAGGCCGCGCGGGGTCATCCCGGGATCCGCTCGATCTCGGCGCCGCAGGCCGCGAGCTTCGCCTCGACCCGCTCGTAGCCGCGGTCGAGGTGGTAGACCCGGTTGAGCACCGTCTCTCCTTCGGCGGCGAGGCCGGCCAGCACCAGCTACACGGAGGCGCGCAGGTCGGTCGCCATCACC
>CAZVAR010000052.1:0-16310 GCA_964625225.1 uncultured Alphaproteobacteria bacterium
GGATTCCGGTTGGAAGCCGCAGGACGAGGAGGGGTGTGATCGCACCGGCGTGCTGATCGGCTCCGGCATCGGCGGCCTGGAGGCGATCTACGAATCGTCGCTGCTTCTGCACGAGCGCGGGCCGCGGCGCATCAGCCCGTTCTTTATCCCTTCTGCGCTTATCAACCTCGCGTCGGGTCACGTCTCGATCAAGTACGGCTTCCGCGGTCCGAACCACTCGGTCGTTACGGCGTGCGCGACCGGCGCTCATGCCATCGGCGACGCGGCGCGGATGATCGCACTCGACGATGCCGACGTGATGGTTGCAGGCGGGGCCGAGGCGGCGATCTGCCGACTTGGCATCGCCGGTTTCGCGGCGGCGCGTGCGCTGTCGACGCGTTTCAACGAAACGCCGGAGAAGGCCTCGCGCCCCTGGGACAAGGACCGGGACGGCTTCGTGATGGGTGAGGGGGCAGGTGCCCTCGTGCTCGAAGAGTACGAACACGCCAAGAAGCGCGGCGCGAAGATTTACGCCGAGATTATCGGTTATGGCATGAGCGGCGACGCACATCACATCACCGCTCCGCCCGAGGACGGCAACGGTGGTTTCCGTGCCATGCGCATGGCGCTGAAGCGCGCGCGCCTGAACCCGGAGGACATCGACTACATCAACGCTCACGGGACCTCGACGCCGCTCGGCGACGAGATCGAACTGGGAGCGGTGAAACGCCTGTTCGGCGATCATGCCTACGCGCTGTCGATGTCCTCGACCAAGTCGGCGATCGGCCATCTGCTCGGTGCCGCCGGAAGCGTCGAGGCGATTTTCTCGATTCTCGCGGTGCAGCGCGGCGTCGTGCCGCCCACGCTCAATCTCGACGATCCCTCTGAGGGTTGCGACATTGACCTCGTACCGCACGTGGCGAAGGAGCGGAAGGTGCGCACCGCACTGTCCAACTCCTTCGGCTTCGGGGGCACCAACGCGACGCTGATCTTCACCGCCGCGCCCTGAGGCGGGTCGGGCGCTGCACATGCGCCGGCTGTCGCTCGGGCTCCTGGCGCTCCTCCTCGCCGCGGTGGCAGCGGCGGTCGGTTACGGCTGGTACGACTATCGGCGGCCGGGCCCACTCGACGCGCCGAAGACGGTGCTGATCCCGCGGGGCGGCGGCGTTCGTGAGATCGGCCGCGATCTCGAAACGGCCGGCGTTATCCGCCACGCCGAGATCTTCTGGGCCGCGCTGCGCGTTCGCGGCGACGCGGGGCGGTTGAAGGCCGGCGAGTACGCGTTCGCGTCCGGGGCCAGCCTCGCGGCGGTGATCGACAAGCTGATCCGCGGCGACGTCGTTGTGCGGCGACTCACCTTACCCGAGGGCCTGACGACGGCGGAGGCGCTGCGCCGGATCGCCGCTGCGGAAGGCTTGACCGGCGAGCCGGGAACCGCGCCCGAAGGCGGCCTGCTGCCGGATACCTATCACTATTCCTGGGGCGACGAACGGGCGGATTTGGTGGCGCGGATGCGCAGGGCGATGGATGCGGCTCTGGAGCGGGTTTGGGCACGGCGCGGACCGGACTTCCCGCTGGCATCGCCCGAGGAGCTTCTGACGCTCGCCTCGATCGTCGAGAAGGAGACTGCCGTCGCTGCGGAGCGGCCGCGGGTCGCCGCGGTCTTTCTGAACCGCCTTGCGCGCGGCATGCGGCTGCAATCCGATCCGACCGTCATCTACGCGCTGACACAGGGCCGGTCCGATCCGGAGCGCCCGTTGACCCGCGAGGATCTCAAGATCGATTCGCCGTACAACACGTACCGCTACGAGGGGCTGCCGCCGGGACCGATCGCCAACCCCGGGATTGCGGCACTCGAGGCGGTAATCAATCCCGCTGAAAGTGATGAGCTCTATTTCGTTGCGGACGGTTCCGGGGGGCACGCCTTTGCCCGAACCTTGGCTGAGCACAATCGAAACGTGAGACAGTGGCGACGGATCCAGCGGGAACGGGGGGGACCGGACGAAGGGGAGGCGGCGACCGAATAATCGGCCGTTGCCTGATGCTCGGCAGCGAATGCCGGACATCCGTCTTGGCATCCGATAGCATGCGGGCGGCGTGCGGGCCGGCGCCCGGGGGCTGACCGGTCCGGTCAGGCGTTCCTTTGCAGGCGATGAGCGACGAGTGGCAGTCTTTGGCAGCGGACGATCGGACTCCGATCGCGATCGGCCTGAGCGCCGTGATTCTCGCGGCTGCTGCCGGCGGGCCGCAGGTGCTGACGGTCGCGCCACCGGACGGGCCGAGGGCCGGGGAGAACGCGCTGCCGGCCGGTCCCTTCACGCCGGCGCGGCATCGTACTCTGGAGGAAGGGCTGCGCGACTGGGTCGCGGCACAGGCCGGGCTTCGCCTCGGCCATGTGGAGCAGCTTTATACCTTCGCGGACCGCTATCGGGATCCGGAGGAACTGTCCGGCGGGCCACGCCGCGTCTCGATCGGCTATTTGGCGCTGGTGCGCCGGCCACCGTCCGGCGATCCGCCCGGCGCCGCCTGGCGCAACATCTACGCCTTTCTGCCCTGGGAGGACTGGCGGACAGGACCGCCTCGCCTGTTGACCGCCACCATCCGGCCGGCCCTGCGGGCCTGGGCGGAGTCGGGCATCGATCCGACGATCCGCGCCGCCCGCCGCGAGCGGGTCGCCGCTGCCTTCGGGCCGGACGATTCCGCCTGGAACGCAACCGCCGTCCTGGAGCGCTACGAGCTGCTCTATGAGGCGGAGCTGGTTGCGGAGGCGCGGCGCGATTCTCGCCAACGAGCGCTGCATGCGGCCCGCGCCTTCGGCGCGGCGCTGCCTCCGGCGCCGCCCGTTCCGGGACCCGATCTCGGTTCGGCGATGCGGCTCGATCACCGCCGCATTCTCGCGACCGCCATTGGTCGGCTGCGCGACAGGCTCGCGCACCGGCCGCTCGTCTTCGAGCTCGTACCGCCGACCTTCACCCTGTCGCGGCTGCAGGAAGTTGTCGAGGCCCTTGTCGGGCTGCCGCTGCACAAGCAGAACTTCCGCCGCCTGGTGATCGGCGGTGGCCTGGTCGAACCGACCGGTGACACGAGCCGGACCTCGGGTCGGCCGGCCCGGCTATACCGCTTTCGTAGGGAGGTTTTGCGAGAGCGTTCCGCGCTCGGAATTGCCGTCCCCCTCTCGCGCGATCCCGCGTGAGGCGGCGAGGATTCCAGGAACATGCAGGGTGGCACCGAGCATTGGTCACGGCCGGTCGTGATCCACGACCTGAAGCAGGCTCGTGCCGCCTTTGCTGCTGCTGCTGCTGCCGACGTGCCCCTTCTGCTGCGGAGCGCGCCCGGCGCCGCCGGTTCAATCGGCGCCGGCACTTTCCGGGCGATCGTCGAAACGGCCCGGCGCGACTATCCGCAGGTGTCCGCCTGCGCCGTCCTGGACTGTGGCGACGCTGTCGGACTGGCGCTCGGCGCGCTGCGGGCCGGCGTCGCGGCGGTCCGTCTCGACGCCGATCCGGCGGTGCTGACCAGGGTCGCCGACATCGCCGCCCGCTGCGGCGCCCGGCTCGACGCCGACGCCCGGGAGGCGCTCGATCTGTCGCGCGAGCACGACCTCGAGGCGGCGTGCCGGCGCTGGCTCGGTGGCGTTTGACATTGTACTCCCTTAAAATAGCTTGTGGCGCGGAACCCACCCTCGAACGCAGCCCCATAGGAGGATGCCGTGCAAGTCACCGAGCGTGTCAGGAAGATTCTCTCCTACTACGAAAGCGATTGTCCCGGCACCAAGGCGAATCTGGCCCGCATCCTGATGCAAGGCCGGCTCGGCGGGACCGGTAATCTGGTGATTCTGCCGGTCGATCAGGGGTTCGAGCACGGCCCGGCACGAAGCTTCGCCAAGAATCCCGCTGCCTACGACCCGCACTACCACTTCCAGCTGGCCATCGATGCCGGCCTGTCGGCCTATGCCGCGCCGCTCGGCATGATCGAGGCGGGCGCCGACACCTTCGCCGGGCAGATTCCGACCATCCTCAAGGTCAACAGCTCGAACAGCCTCGCCCGCAGTAAGGACCAGGCCCTGACCGGCTCGGTGCAGGACGCGCTGCGCCTTGGCTGCTCCGCGATCGGCTTCACCATCTATCCGGCCTCCGACGATCAGTTCGAGATGATGGAGGAGATCCGCGACCTGGCCGAGGAGGCGAAGGCATACGGCCTCGCGGTCGTGATCTGGTCCTATCCGCGCGGCGGCGACCTCTCCAAGGAGGGCGAGACCGCGATCGACATCTGCGCCTATGCCGCGCACATGGCGGCGCTGCTCGGCGCGCACATCATCAAGGTCAAGCCGCCGACCGACCATCTGGAGCTGGCCGCGGCCAAGAAGGTGTATCAGGAGCAGGGCATCGACATCTCGTCGATGTCGGCGCGTATCCGGCACGTCGTCCAGAGCTGCTTCAACGGCCGCCGCATGGTGGTGTTCTCCGGCGGGGAGGCCAAGGACCTGGACGGCATCTACAACGAGATCCGCGCGATCCGTGACGGCGGCGGCACCGGTTCGATCATCGGCCGCAACACCTTCCAGCGGCCGCGCGAGGAGGCGCTCAAGATGCTCGACCAGATCATCAAGATCTACAAGGGCGAGGCTTGAGCCTGGACACCGCCGACGAGAACGCCGCCTGCCGGCTCTATCTGCTGACACCGGGGCCGCTCATCACGGGCGGCCTCGCGCTGTCCGAATTCGCCCGGCAGCTCGAAGCCGCACTCGATGCCGGCGACGTTGCGGCGCTGCAGCTCCGGCTGAAGGACGTTTCGGACGCGGCGATCCGCGACGCCGTCCGGGTGCTGATGCCGATCTGCCATGCGCATGATGTGGCGTTCATCCTCAACGACCGTCCCGACTTGGCTGCCGAGCTCGGCTGCGATGGCGTTCATGTCGGCCAGGAGGATGCGCCCTATGCGGAGGCACGCCGGCTGGTCGGTCCGGAGGCCATCGTCGGCGTCACCTGCAAGGCCTCGCGGCATCTGGCGATGGAAGCAGCCGAGGCGGGGGCGGATTATGTCGCCTTCGGCGCCTTCTACCCTAGTGGTACAAAGGAGGCGACGACCCGGGCCGACCCGGAGATCCTCGCTTGGTGGAGCGAGCTGATGACCGTGCCTTGCGTTGCCATCGGTGGGATCACTGCAGAGAATTGCGGGCCATTGGTCGAGGCCGGCGCCGACTTTCTCTGCATCGCTTCCGGCGTGTGGAACCATCCCGGCGGCGCGGCGGAGGGGGTGCGCGCCGTCAATAATGCGATCGCGCGGCATATACGGAGGCCGAGATGACGCAACGTGCAACCAATATCATCAGCGAGTGGCACGCGCATATCTATTACGACCCGGAGAACCGCGCTCCGGCGGCTGCGTTGCGAGAGGCGATCGAGAAATCCTTCACGGTCCGCATGGGCCGTTGGCACGACGGACCGGTCGGACCACATCCGCAGGCGATGTACCAGCTCGCCTTCGATGCGCCGGTATTCGGAGCGATCGTGCCCTGGCTGACGCTCAACCGGGGCGGCCTCACCGTGTTCATTCATCCCGACACCGGTGACCCTCGCGCGGACCACGAACATCACGCGATCTGGCTCGGCGAGAAACTGGCACTGAATCTCGACGCCCTGGATCAGTAAATAGGCAGGAGCCCGAGGCCGGGACGTTCCTCGATGGCGCCCCGGCGAATGGCGGTAGCCGCGCCTGATAGCCTTCGTGCGACGGTGCCGGGGCGAGGCGGCTTCCCTTTCCACACACGGCCAAGCCGTCCGGCTCGGGCGGCGGTTCGGATTACCCTGCAGGCACCCGGGACCACCCCCGGGTGCAACGAACGAGCTTGCTGATGCGGTCCGGGTGCCTGGACGTCGGCGAGGCGCCGGCTGCAAAGAATTGGCTGGCGCCCCCGGGGTGGGTTCAGGCTATGCTTCGACGCCTGTTCTTTTGAACATGCGGACCGAACGGACCGCACGACGAGGAAAGCCCATGCCCGTATCCCCCTACTTCCCGCCGCCCGGCGACGATTGGGAGCGCATCGACCCGCGCGAAGCCGGGTTCGACCCGGACGCGCTGCGGGCGGCGGTCGATTTCTCCGTCGCACACGAGACCGACTGGGCGCGGGACATCGGTGAACAGCTCACCGAGCGCCGGCATTTCGAGCCGCCGCCCTGGAACGAGATCATCGGCCCGACGCGGCCACGCGGTGGCGTCAACGGCTTGATCCTCAAAGAGGGGCGGATCGTTGCGGAGTGGGGCGACACGCGTCGTGTCGATATGACCTTCTCCTGCTCCAAGAGCTACGTCTCGACCTGCGCCGGCATCGCCTTCGACGACGGGCTGATTCCGGACCTGAACGAGCCGGTGCGCGAGCGGGTCCGCGATGGCGGCTTCGACAGTCCGCACAATGCCGCGATTACCTGGGAGCATCTTCTCCAGCAGACCAGCGAGTGGGAAGGCGAGCTCTGGGGCAAGCCGGATCTGATCGACCGCAACCGCGATCTCAGCCACGAGGGCGCCGATCCGAACAAGGGCAAGCACCGCGAATTGCGGGCCCCCGGTACCTATTGGGAATACAACGACGTCCGGGTCAATCGGGCGAGTCTCGCCGTGCTCCGCGTCTTGCGCCGGCCGCTGCCGGAGGTGCTGAAGGAGCGGATCATGGATCCGATCGGCGCTTCGGACACCTGGGAGTGGCACGGCTATCGCAACTCCTTCGTTACGATCGATGGCCGCGAGGTCCAGTCCGTGTCCGGCGGCGGTCATTGGGGCGGCGGCGTCTTCATCGCCAGCCGCGATCACGCCCGCTTCGGGCTGCTGATGCTGAACCGCGGGCGCTGGAACGGGCGGCAGTTGCTGTCCGAGGCCTGGATCGACCGAGCGACGACACCCTGTCCGGTCAACCCCGATTACGGCTATATGTGGTGGCTGAACACGCCTTCGGGCCGGTTCAACGGGGGTACGCCACGCAGCATCTATGCGAGCGGCGCCGGGTCCAGCATCATCTGGATCTGCCCGGAGCACGACATGGTGGCGGTCGTCCGCTGGATCGCCAAGGACAGCGTCAATGCGTGGCTGCGTTTGCTGCTGGCGGCGATTCGCGAGCAATGAACGGATACGCTGTTGACGGCTGCGCGTAACTTTTGACAACCTGATGTTGCCGGAGGGGAAGCCGGCGCGGTCGGGCGTCAAGCAGACCGCTTACCGATAATCGGCCGGGAACGAACCGGCATCGGTCTTGCATGGCGAGGCGCGGAAAGCGCGCGGGAAGGGGTCTGTCATGTCGCTGACGTCGGTCGTGCGATTGGTCGGTATGGTCGTGGGCGTTTCGGCATTGCTGCTCGGCGCCGGCATCGGCAGTGCGAGCAATGAGCCGGCGGTGATGCCGGCCAAGGTCAGTGCCCAGTGGGATCCCTGGGATGGACGGCTTTGTCCGCGCGAGGTCGGGTACGGCAAGTTCGACCAGCCGATCACGCTGCAGGATATCTGAGGCCGGGACCGCAGACCGTTTCGCCGTGGTCGGCACCGGATGATCGGGACACTTCGCGGCTGATCTGCATTTGCGCAGCAGAACGGCCGGCACGCGCGGGTCAAAGAACGCCACCCCTGCTCGGACCGGCTATCGACGGCTTGGTCCCGCCGAGGACGGGACATGGCCTACCCGGTACGCCAGACGGCGATGGGCTGCGCCGTCCCGCTCACCGATCGCTTCTGCGAGAGGGCGGAACCCGATGCCGCCGGTCGGAGAGCCGGGCAGGGTTGGTCGGGCTCCCGGCAGATGTCGATGCGGGAATCTTCGGAGATTGCCGCCTACCGGACGATCGATCCTTGCGATTGTCGACAGGATCCACTGACGACCGGCGACGCACGGCGGAACCTCCTCCGGAGATGTCCGGCCGCGCGTGAACCGGACGAGCGCGGGCGTCACCCGACCCGATATTTTGCCACGAAATCCTCGTCGATCGTGACGCCCAGTCCCGGCCGGTCGGGAATCTCCACATAGCCGTCCACGACCGGAAATTTCTCGACGGCCAGCTCGTGCAGCATCGGGTTGGCGCCGAGGCTGTACTCCAGGATGAAGCCGCTCGACGCGACCGCGGCGACGTGCAGGCCGGAAGCGAAGGTCAGCGCACCGCCCCAAAGATGCGGCGCAAAACGCAATTGGTGCGCGCTCGCCAGAGCCTCGATCCGCATCGCCTCGGTGATGCCGCCGGCGATGGAAAGGTCCGGCTGCAACACGTCGGCCGCGCGCAGCTCGATCAGATCGCGGAAGTCGAAGCGGGTGAACTCGCTCTCGCCGCTGGCGATCGGGATGTCGGTTGAGGCCCGGACCTCCGCCTGACCACGCTTATCGTCCGCCGTGACCGGCTCTTCGAGCCACGCGACATTGCAGTCGGCGACCTGCCGGCAGAATCGCTTGGCCTCGGTGACGGTCCAGGTGCCGTGGGCGTCGCACATGATGTCGATGTCCGGCCCCAGCCCCTCGCGCGCCGCATGCACCCGCGCGACCGAATGCGCCAGCGTGCCGTCGCCGGAGCCGACCCGCATCTTGACGGCCTTGAAATTGCCGCGGTCGATGAAGCTGCGCAGCTCGTCGGCGATGCGGTCCGCCGGCGCCCAGCCGCCCGAGGCATAGGCCGGCATCTTCGTGTGCCGTCTTCCCCCGAGCAGGCGCCACACCGGCGCGTTCAGCGATTTGCCGAGAATATCCCACAGCGCCATGTCGACGCCGCTGATCGCGGAAACGGTCAGGCCACGGCGGCCCAGGATCGGAAAGACGTGGCCGCGGTCGAGCGCGAAATGGGCGCGGCTGCCGTTGTACATGACGTCCCACAGCCGGGACACGTCACGCGCATCCTGTCCGACCAGCAGCGGCGCCAGCTCCTTCTCGATGCAGGTGACCAGGGAGGCATTGGTCCCGGCGCTTCCGACGGCGGCCTTCGACTCGCCCCATCCGATCAGCCCGCCTTCCGTCTCGACGCGGACGAGCGTCGAGTCGAACGAGGTGGTACGGCCGAAATCGCTGGTGTGCTGCTTCTCCGGCGGGATCGGAACATGCAGCCAGGTGGCGGTGACGGACCGGATCTTCATGCTTTTCCTCCTTCGGGGCGCTGGTCCTCGGACCCGCTCCCTTCTCGCGATTGCGTGACGGCAAGGCACGGACCTGAAGGACCATGCTCCCATACGACCGCCTTCTGGCGCGCCGGCGATGTGCGGGCCTATACTTCCGCCGACATCGCCATTCGCACGGAGGCTCCTATGGCCGTTGCCGCCCTGTCAACCGCAGGCCGCGCGGTGCGCGACCGGGTCAGCCCCGAGGAGTGGGAGACGCGGGTCAACCTCGCCGCACTCTACCGTCTCGTCGCGAAGCACGGCATGACCGACCTCACTGCGACGCACATCTCGGCGCGGATTCCCGGAACCGAGAACCAGTTCCTCCTGAACCCGCTCGGGCTGCTGTTCAGCCAGGTGACGGCCTCGAACCTGGTCAAGATCGACCTGGAGGGCAACATCCTGGACGGCGACTATCCGATCAACGCCGCGGGCTACACGATCCACTCCGCCGTCCATGCGGCGCGGCACGACGTGGATTGCGTCGCCCATACCCACACGCCGGCCGGCATGGCGGTATCGGCATTGCCGGAAGGGCTGCTCCCGCTGACGCAGCAATCGATGCGGTTCTACGGGCGCACCGCCTATCATCGCTATGAGGGCATCGCCCTCGACCTCGACGAACGCGAGCGGCTGGTGCGCGACCTCGGCGACGCCAGCGTGATGATGCTGCAGAATCACGGTGTGCTCGTCTGCGGCCGCTCGATCCGGCATGCCTGGGTGCTTCTGTATCGGCTGGAGAAGGTCTGCAAGGCGCAGCTCGCGGCCATGGCGAGCGGCGGCACGATGATCTTGCCCTCCAAGGAGACCTGCGAGAAGGCCTATCACCAGTTCGAGTCCGGGGACCGCACCTACCGGCAGGATGGCTGGGAATCGCAGCTCCGCCTGCTCGACCGCATCGATTCCTCCTGGCGCCACTGAGGACGGGAGACACGAACATGGCCCAGACCGCCTGTCTGCTCGAAATGCCGTCCCTCCGTGAAAAGGTGAGCCCGGAGGAATGGCAGATGCGCGTCGATCTCGCCGCGCTCTACCGGCTGGTCGCAAAACACGACATGACCGACCTGGCCGCGACGCATATTTCCGCGCGCGTGCCGGGACCGGAAGACCATTTCCTGATCAACCCCTACGGGCTCATGTTCGAGGAGGTTACGGCCTCCAGCCTAGTGAAGGTCGATATGGACGGGAACAAGGTCATGGAGACGGATTTCCCGGTGAACCCCGCCGGCTTCACGATCCATTCGGCCGTGCATATGGCACGGCCGGACGTGGCCTGCGTCGCCCATACCCACACGGTCGCCGGCATGGCGGTGGCATCGCTGCAGGAGGGACTGCTGCCGCTCAGCCAGACCGCTTTGATGTTCTACAACCGGATCGGCTATCACGACTGGGAGGGCATCGCGACCAATCTCGACGAACGCGAGCGGCTGGTGCGCGACCTCGGCCAACACTATGCCTGCATCCTGCGCAACCACGGCTTGCTGGCTTGCGGCCGCAGCGTGATGCATGCATGGACCGTCCTGTATTATCTGGAGAAAGCCTGCCAGTCGCAGCTCGCCGCGATGGCGGCCGCGCACGGCGCCGGTCAAGAGCTGCATCTGCCGCCGCCGGAAGTATGCAAGCGCACGGCGCGGCAGTTCGACGAGGCCCGCGAACGCCTGGCCGGCGCCAACCGGGACTGGCCTACCTTCCTGGCCGAGCTCGACCGGGAGGACCCGTCCTACCGGAACTGAGTCCTTCGCACCCGGCCGGGGGTACCTTTCCGGATCATGTTCCGGCGACGCGCGGCGGGTGGCGTTCTCGAAGCGTCAGGTCACGAACACACCCTTGCCGGTCGTCTGCGTGTCGAACAGCCGATAGGCTTCTTCCGCCTGGTCGAGCCGCCAGCGGTCCGTGAACAGCCGGTCGACGTCGATCCCGCGTTCGGCAATGAAGCGGGCGCAGTCGGCTTGGCCGACCGTCGAGAATGTCCAGGAGGCGACCAGCGTAAGCTGCCGGCGGAGCAGGTCCCGGCTCACGTCCAGCGTCACCTCGCCGCCCTCGCCGACGAAGCAGACCGTGCCCCAGGCTCGGGTGGCGCGGACCGCGGCCGCCCGCGCTTCGGCTGCGCCCGAGCAGTCGAGTGCCTTCTCCGCCAGTTCGCCGCGCGTCAGCTCGCGGATCGCGGCGACCGGATCGTCCGCTCCGGGATCGATCACGGCATCCGCGCCGAACCCGGTGGCCAGGGCCCGGCGCTCTGCGCTCGGATCGATGGCGATCACGCGGGCGCCCATCGCGGCGGCGAGCTGTGTCGCCGACAGGCCGACCGGCCCCTGCCCGAAGATGGCGATCGTGTCGTAGCCGGACAGCGCCAGCCGCCGCAGGGCGCCGAAGGCCGTCCCGGTCCCGCAGGAGATCGCCGCGCCGGTCTCGAACGAAAGCGCGTCCGGCAGCGGCACCAGCGTGCTTGCCGGCGCCAGCATGTATTCGGCGTGTGCCCCGTGCCCGGTGGCTCCGTAGACGATGCTGCCCTCGCGACACATTTGCGACCAGCCGGTGCGGCAATGGGCGCAGGTACCGCAGCCCTTGTAGTGATGGATCATCACCCGATCACCCGGGCGCGCTTGTCGTTCGTCGATCCCGGGGCCGACGGCCGCGACGACGCCGCATGGCTCGTGCCCGGCGATGACCGGGCCGTCGAGCGTGCCTAGCCCGAGTGCGGCCGCACCGCTGCCCTTCGGAGCACGGTAGAACTTCAGGTCGCTCCCGCACATGCCCGAAGCCTTGACTTCGATGACGACCTCGCCGGGGCCGGGTGTCGGGTCGGGGAAGTCCTGGAGGGCGAGCTCGCGCCCGCCGAGAAAAACCACGCCGCGCATGCGCTCCTCCCATCTTGTTCTTGGCGGCCGCGTCGGCCCACCCCGCAGCTTAGCCCGGACGGCGGCCCCGCTCACCAAATCTTTGCGAGGGACGGTGCCTGAACAGGACGATCCCCCTGCGATACGGCAAAGGCGTGACGCCGGCTCCGCTGAAAGGGCAAGGTCCTTTCCTTTTGATCGTTCGTTCACGCTGCCGTGATGTGCTACCGTCGGGTCGGATCGAGTCTTTCCAACGACGGTCATGGCGCGTCGGGGGCGTGACTATAGGTTGGATGTCGTCCGTGGCCTGTGCCTTTGGGTGATGTTCGCCGATCATTTGTGGGACACGGCACGAGCCTCCGGTGCCCTGTCCAGCAGGTTCTTCATACCGACGTTCCGCGACATCGGCCTCGTGACGGCCATGGAGCTGTTCGTCTTCCTCTCCGGCTACGTGTTCGGCCTGGTCTACTCCAACATTCTGGACGCGAAGGGCTACCGGGCCTGCCAGGCTCGGGCCCTGCGACGGGCGCGAGAGATCTATGTCTGGAATCTGGTGGCCCTGGCGGCGGTGGTCGGGATCGCGGGGCTGATGCCGCTGCCGCCGCAGCTCGGAGAAGTTACGCGTCTTACGGCCCTGCTCGCCGACCCGGCACGGCTCTGGGCGTTCTTGGCGATGCTGTACGGGCCGCTCTACACAACGATCCTGTTCAAGTTCGTCATCCTGATCGCGGCGATGCCGATGCTCCTCCTGCTGTATCGGCGTCGGCCGGGACTCGCCTTCGCTCTCTCGACCGCCCTTTACGTCGTCGCCCAACTCGCCCCGACGTTCCGCATCCCGCACCCGTCCTGGGAGGCGAACATCCTGGCGCAGCAATATCTGTTCTTCCTCGCACTGGTCATGGGCCGCGAGGATCTGCTGCGCAATTTCCGTCTGCCCTGGCGCAGCCCCTGGGTGGTGGGACTGCTGTCGGTTCTGGCAATCGTCGGAATTCTCGTCGTCGTCAGCCGCTTCCACCGGCACTTCGGCATCGTGCCGCCGCACATTCCGCTCGCCGGGCGCGACAATCTGCAGCCGATTCGGCTCGTTTATTTCTTTCTGTTCACGGCGGTCCTGTTGTCCCTGTTCCCGACCGGCGATGCCGCGCGCCGCAAGCCGTGGCTGCGGCCGCTCACGGTTTGCGGCGCGCATTCGCTGGAGGTGTTCTGCATCGGCGTGGCGCTGACCTATGCCGGCTGCGTCTCCATGGCGCAGTTTCCCGACGGTTTTTCGAGCTACCTCGCGCATACCGCAGCGGGACTGGCGCTGATGTGGGCCGGGGCGGTCCTGCTCGATCGTCGTCGGCGGGCCGGGGTCGCAACCGGGCCGGTCGCGGCCATCCCGTGGGCCGAGCACGCCTGGCTTGGCCCGAGGCGGCCCGCAGGACTTTGGCAGTGGTTTCTGGTGCGGCACCGGTTTCTGCGCGCGCCGTTCTACGATGCGACGGGGCGCTTCGCCTGGAGGGCCAGGCCGCGATTGGCAGGGTAGGGAATATGAGCGGTATCGGACTTCACGAGATTCACCGCTTTCTTGAGCATCACGGCGGCCGCCTGCGCTGCCCCTTGTGCGGCTGCGACACGTTCGACTTCGCCTCGCAAGCGGATCAGCCGATCGCGCTGCTCTACGAGAATTCCGGCCGTTCCTGGTTCGGGCCACCCGGCTATCTGCGGGTTTTCGCGCTGTCCTGCAGTTCTTGCAGCTACGTCGTCACCCTGAAGCTCGAGGCCATCGAGGCCTGGATGGCGGAGCAGGCGGCGGTCACCGAGGGGCCGCAGCCGCCGCCGGCCGGCGGCGGCTGACACCGGGCGGTCGGCCTGCCGGAGGCCGACATGCCGACGCACCGGGCTCATCCGGGCTGCCAGAGCATCGAGCGGACTTCCCCGAATTCGCGCTTCAGTTTGGTCCAACTCTCGCCGCCATCGGTGCTGCGGAAGAGTTGCCCGAGATTGGTGACGGTGAAGATCAGATCGGGGTTCGCCGGATGCGTCGCAACGCACCAAGGGGTGCTGTTGAGTTCACCCGGCAGGCCGACATCGCTCCAAGTCCGCCCATAGTCGCGGCTGCGCAGCAGTCGGCCGGTGGAGCCCGGCGGGCCGTTACCGTTGGTCAGAAACACGGTGCCGCGGCAGTCGGGGCGCGGCACGATCGTGCGGGTATATTGCCACGGCGAGTCGAGCGGCTCCATCTGCCAGGTCCTGCCGTCGTCCTCGCTGCGATGCAGGCCTTTATTGGTTGCAGCGAAGATGCTGACCTTGCTCCCGTTGGGGACCACGGCGAGCCCGTGCACATCATCGGAAACCAGGCCGTCGGCGAACCGGGTCCAGGTATCGCCGCCGTCGTCGCTGCGCCAGACCGCGTCTATCTCGACCCCGGCCCAGATTCGGTTCGGCACGATGGGGTCGAACAGAACCTGGGTCACGCGCGGGCGGTGGACAAAGATGCAGCGGTCCGCCAAGCGCGCATCGAGCTGTTGCCAGCTCCTGCCCCCGTCCCGGCTGCGAAAGAGGTGCGCGGGCTGCGTGCCGGCAAGCATCAGGTCGGGGTCGTGCGGCGACTGCGCCAGCGCCCAGACGCATAGCCCGTCCATCGGTGACGGCAGATGGGTCCAGCGCTCGGTCGCGAAATCCCATCGATAAATTCCCTCGTCGGTGCCGGCGAACAGTTCGCCGGGACGGTCCGGGTGGCCCGAGAGTGCCCATACGCGTGATTCCAGGTAAAGGCCGGATTCGCTATACGGCCTGGTCCAGGTCTCGCCGAGGTCCTTGCTGAACCAGACCGACAGGCCGGCCGTGCCGACGCAAAGATTGACCGACATGGCGTTCCTCCGGATACGCATTCCTCGTACCGCAGCCGGCCGGTCGGCGGCCGGCGCCGATCCGAGCGTGCCGCTTCTATCCCGACTCTAGCCGGCCATGGACCGGTTTGCATGCCTTGTCCCACGCGCCGTCGACTGCGCCGACGGTCCGATCGGGCTACCTGACCTGCCGGGGAGGTCACCGCCGTGGCGGATCGGACCGGGGACACGGCCGCGGCAGTGCTAGAGGCTTCTCCGCAGACGGTTCGCCGCCAGATGCGCCTGCCGGGTCGGTTCCGGCAGCCGGTAGCCGCGGCCGGCGCGCAGCACCCAGTCGACCGCGGTCGCAAGCGACACCCGGTGCCCGACCGAGACATAGACCGGCCGTGCGTTGCGCCGGGTCCGAAGCACGGTCGCGATCTGCCGTTCGTGCCACACCAGCGGTACCGAATCGCCCGGCTCCGGACCGAGCGGACCCGCCGGCTGGCCAACCAGGATCGACTTCGCCACGCCGATCGTGGGTCGGTCCAGCAGCACTCCGACATGGCTCGCAACCCCGATCCCGCGCGGGTGACTGATGCCGTGGCCGTCGACGAAGATCAGGTCGGGCGGCTGCACCAGGCGATCCAGGGCGTCGAGCAGGATCGGGCTCTCGCGGAAGCTGAGATAGCCCGGAACATAGGGAAACGCGCTGAGTCCGGTCGCAAGCCCGGTTTCCGCCACTTCCAGGCCCGGCCAGTCGAGCGAGGCGACGGCCGCGTACACGGTTCGTGTCGGGTCGAAGCGGTTGGCACTCACGTCTGCGCCGGCGACCCGGCGCACCGGCCCGAACGCATCCTCGGCGACGACACGCGTTGCGAGCTCTCGCTGGAGCGCGGTCGCAGCGGAAAGCGAGGGCGGGTGAAGCCACTCCTGCGGGAACGGCAAGGCCATGCGGGTCCATCCGGTCGGCATCGGGCACAGGGGAAAGCGCCGGCACCCTGGCGCGGTTCAGCGCAGATTGCCAGACCCCTGCGAATCCGCGAAGCTGCGGCCGACCACCAATGCCGCAGGAGAGCAACCGTGGCCGACTACGAATTCTGCAAAGTCGAGAAGGAAGGCCGGATCACCATCGTGACCCTCAACCGGCCGGAGGTGATGAATGCGCTGCACTGGCCGGCGCATTTCGAGCTGGAAAAGGTCTGGGATGCCTTCGCTGCCGACCCGGAGCAGTGGGTGGCGATCGTCACCGGCGCCGGCGATCGCGCCTTCTCGGCCGGCAATGACCTGAAATTCCAGGCCGCCGGTAACAAGATCCGCCGTGCCAAGACCGGCTTCGCCGGTCTGACCAACCGGTACGACCTGGACAAGCCGGTGATCGCCGCCGTCAACGGCGTCGCAATGGGTGGCGGGTTCGAGATCGCGCTCGCCTGCGACATCCTGATCGCGGCCGAAAATGCGGTGTTCGCACTGCCGGAGCCGCGCGTCGGCCTGATGGCGGGCGCGGGTGGTGTACATCGTCTGCCGCGTCAGATCCCCCTCAAGCAGGCGATGGGTATGATCCTGA
>CAZVAR010000052.1:16320-22832 GCA_964625225.1 uncultured Alphaproteobacteria bacterium
GATCCTGACCGGACGCCGCGTCTCGGCGCAGGAGGGCAAGGAACTCGGCTTCGTCAACGAGGTGGTGCCGCAGGGACAGGCGCTCGAAGCGGCCAAGCGCTGGGCGAACATGATCCTCGAATGCTCGCCGATGTCGATCCGGGCCTCGAAGCAGGCGGTCTATCGCGGCCTCGACCAGCCAAACCTGGAGAACGCCATCCGCACCGTTTACCCGGCGCAGGCGGCGATGCTGGAAAGCGAGGACTATATCGAAGGCCCGAAGGCCTTCGCGGAGAAGCGGCCACCGCAGTGGAAGAACCGTTGATCCTGTCGCCGGGGCCGGCCGAGGCCGGCCCCGGCAGCGGCCTCAACGGTTCGCCATCATGTACCGGATGATCTCGTCCGCCGTCACGATGTCGGCATAGCGCCGGCCGACATCCCGCAATGTGTCCTGATGCGGCTGCGGTTCCTGGTCGCCGCAACAATCGTCGATCAGCATGGTGCGAAACCCGTACTGGAACGAATCCACGACCGTCGCCCGGACGCAGCCGCTGGTGACGCAGCCGGCCACCGCGACGGTATCGACGCCCTTCGTGGTCAGGAAACTGGCCAGTGGCGTGGCGAAGAAGGCCGAGGCGCCGGGCTTCGGGAAGACATAGTCGTAGGAGGGGTCGCCGGTCCGTGGGTCGAGCTGTGCCGCCTCGCTCCCCTCGATCAGATCCTCGGTCACGGCTGCGACTTTCCAGTGCGGTGCGCCCCTGCCGTTCGGGTAGGCGACGTAACAGCTCGCCACCGGCACGCCGCGAGCGCGCGCGACCTGCAGCAGCCGCGCGGTGTTCTCGACTGCCCGCTCCACGAGCGGGCTGCCGCCCATACGGAACCTTGAGTCGATAAATCCCCTCTGAAAGTCTACCACCACGAGGCCGAGCCGGCGGCCAAAGCCGATCGGGCGTGCTCCGTAGGTCTTCGCCGAATAGATGTCGCCCACGGTGGGTTCTCCATCTGAGCAAGAAACAGTCGAATGCCCAAACATTACGCAGCGGGGATTTGACCGAACAAGAGATTTGCGCGACCATTTCTCCGGATCGCCGGTTGTCGTCCGGTCGATCCCGACGGCCGCTAGCAAGCCCTGGGCAATCGGGCGAATGGCACGCGGCTTGCTACATGGCTCCGCCGAGACGGCAACGAAACGAGCGCGCGGCGTCGCGCCGCGTCGAACAGGGGGAGCTGAGACGATGGCGAAAAGCGGTTTCCGATTCCTCCGCCGCCGGGGCGGCACGGCCGGGGCCCTGGTCCTCTCGACCATCCTGGCCGGGGCGGCGATCCCGGTACAGGCCCAGGGCACGCTGCGGCTCGGCATGACGGCCGCCGACATCCCCACCTCCTTCGGTCAGCCGGACAACGGCTTCGAGGGATTCCGGTGGATGGGCTACATGGTCTACGACGCCTTGATCAATTGGGACCTGACCTCGGCCGACAAACCGTCCGGTCTGGTGCCCGGTCTGGCGGAAAGCTGGAACGTCGATCCGAACGACAACACCAAGTGGATCTTCCACCTGCGCAAGGGTGTGAAGTTCCACGACGGCAGCGACTTCAATGCCGATGCCGTGGTTTTTAATTTCGACAAACTGTTCAAGGAAGACGCTCCGCAATATAGCGCGCGTCAGGCGTCGCTGGTGAACTTCCGCATTCCTGCATATCAATCGATCCGCAAGATCGACGATTACACCGTGGAGTTCACGACCAAGGACGCCGACAGTTTCTTCCCCTTCCAGGTCTGCTACATCCTGATGGCGAGTCCGGCGGCCTGGGACCGCGCCGGCCGGGACTGGAACACGTTCGGCGAGGCCCCGTCCGGTACTGGGCCGTGGCGCCTGACTCGGTTGGTGCCACGCGAGCGCGCGGAGTTCGAGCCCAACGAGGACTACTGGGACGCGAGCCGTGTCCCGAAACTCGACAAGGTGATCACCTTCCCGATTCCGGATCCGAGTGCGCGCACGGCCGCGATCCTGTCGGGGCAGGTGGATTGGATCGAGCAGCCCGCGCCGGACTCGATCCCGCGCCTGAAGCAGCAGGGCCTCGAGATCGTCTCGAACGTGTATCCGCACATTTGGCCCTACCATCTGAACCGCCTTCCCGACTCCCCCTGGAACGACATTCGGGTCCGAAAGGCCGCCAACCTCGCGATCGACCGCGACGGCCTCGTGGAACTCCTGGGCGGATACGCAAAGCCGGCGAAGGGGCACGTCGTAGAGGGCGATCCGTGGTTCGGTAAGCCGTCGTTCGATATCGTCTATGATCCTGAGGCAGCGAAAAAGCTGCTCCGGGAGGCCGGCTATAGTCCCGACAAGCCGCTCAAGACCAAGTTCCTGATCTCTGCCAGCGGCTCCGGCCAGATGCTGCCGCTCCAGATGAACGAATACATCCAGGAGAACTTCAAGGCCGTCGGGATCGACGTCGCGTTCGAGGTGATGGAGTGGCAGAACCTGCTGGACCGCTGGCGTGCCGGCGCCAAGTCGGAGCAGTCTCTGGGGGCACATGCACTCAACATCAGCTACACGACGCAGGATCCCTACAGCACCTTCACGCGATTCCTGCGCACCGACCTGCACGCGCCCGCCGGGGTCAATTGGGGCTTCTACGCCGATCCCGAGATGGATGAGCTGTTGAAGCAGGCGTCGCTTGCCTTCGATGCCGGACAGCGCGACGAGATCCTGGCCAAGGTCCACGCCAAGATGGTGGACGACGCCCTCTTCGTTTGGGCGGTGCACGATGTCGCGCCGCGGGCGATCCACCCCAAGGTCAAGGGCTTCGTTCAGGCCCGCAACTGGTTCCAGTCGCTGACGCCGGTCTACATCCAGGAGTGATGCCGGTGGCCGCACGGCATCCCGTCACTCAGGGCGCGGCACCTGGTGCAGCTCCCCGGGGCGAGACCGCTCCCGACCGCGGCCCACCATTGCCCGGCCCATGATCGGCTATCTGATCCGCCGCATTCTCTACGTCTTCCCGATCGCGCTCGGCGTGACGGTGATGATCTTCGGCCTGATCCACATTGCACCGGGCGATCCGCTAAACGCCGTGGTGCCGCCTGACGCGCCGGCGGAGGTGGTCGACAAGCTGAAGGCCGATTACGGCTTCGATCGGCCGCTTCCGGCGCAGTACGGGATCTGGCTGTGGAGGGCGCTGCAGGGCGATCTGGGCGTGTCGGTGGCGACCGGCAGACCGGTCGCCCGCGCGCTCGGCCTTGCCGTCCCGAACACCCTGATCTTGGCCGCCGGTGCAGCAGCCCTCGGGTTCCTGATGGGCGCGATCCTCGGTGGCATTGCCGGCTACTTCCACGGACGCTGGCTCGACAAGGCGGCGACCGCGGTGGCCGTCACCGGTGTGAGCGTGCCGCATTACTGGCTCGGGTTGGTTCTCGTCATCGTTTTCTCGGTCGAACTCAACGTTCTGCCGGCGATGGGAATGGGGCCGGGAGGCTCGACCGCCTGGGCGTGGGATGCCGCCCATCTCCGGCATCTCGTGCTGCCGGTGATCACCCTCGCGGTGATCCCGATGGGCATCGTGACGCGTACGGTGCGCGCCACGGTCGCGGAGATCCGCGGTCAGGAGTTCGTGCAGACCCTCTATGCAAAGGGTTTGCTCGGTCGGCAGGTGCTGGCGCACGTCGTCAAGAACGCGGCGCCCACGGTCCTTGCCGTGATGGGCCTCCAGCTCGGTTATCTGATGGGCGGCTCGATCCTGGTGGAAACCGTCTTCTCCTGGCCGGGAACCGGCTTCCTGCTGAACGATGCGATCTTCCGCCGCGACATTCCGCTGCTCCAGGGGACGATCCTGATCCTGGCGATGTTCTTCGTGATCCTGAACCTGCTGGTGGACGTCGCCCAGACCGCGATCGATCCGCGGATGCGCAGAGCCTGAGCCATGGCGGATACCGCTGCCGACTTCCCGATGCAGGGACGGACCGCACCGATCAGTCTCGATGTCGACGCCGCACAGGTGGCCGCGCGCTCGCGCGGTTACTGGGCTACGGTCCTCGGGCGGCTCCGCCATGACAAGGTCACCCTTGCCTGCGGTGCGGTGCTGCTGGCGATCGTGCTGTCGGCGCTGTTCGCGCCGGTGATTGCGCCGGCCGATCCTTATGCCACCAGTATGTTGAAGCGCCTCAAGCCGATCGGCACGTCGGGCTTCCTTCTGGGCACCGACGAGTTGGGCCGCGACATGCTGACCCGGCTGCTTTATGGCGGACGCCTGTCGCTGCTGATGGGGATCACGCCGGTCATCAATGCGCTCCTCATCGGCGGCCTGCTCGGTCTCGTGGCCGGGTTCCTCGGCGGCAAGACCAACATGATGATCATGCGCACCATGGACGTGTTCTATGCTTTCCCCTCGGTGCTGTTGGCGATTGCCATCTCGGGGGCGCTCGGGGCGGGCATCGTCAATGCGGTCTTCTCGCTGACGGTCGTGTTCATTCCGCCGATTGCCCGGGTGACGGAGAGCGTCACCACGCAGGTCCGTAATCTGGACTTCGTCGAGGCGGCGCGGGCGAGCGGGGCAGGGGCCTGGACCATCATCCGCGCCCATGTTTTGTCGAACGTGCTCGGGCCGGTCTTCATCTACGCGACCAGCCTGATCAGCGTCAGCATCATTCTCGCCTCGGGTCTCAGCTTTCTCGGCCTGGGCACCGAGCCGCCCGAGCCGGAATGGGGCCTGATGCTGAATACGCTGCGCCAGTCGATCTACGTCAATCCCTGGGTGGCCGCTCTGCCCGGAGTCATGATTTTCATGACGTCGCTCAGCTGCAACCTGCTCAGCGACGGGCTGCGTGCCGCGATGGACGTGCGGTGGTGAGCGCGATCGCCGACCGACCGGTCGTCGGGGTGGGCGTTCGCCCACCCGCGGGCGTGCCGGACGACCGGGCCAGCCGGGGCCGGTCCCTGCAAAGGGAAGACACGCCTCTGCTCACCGTCGACAACCTTACCAAGCATTTCCCGGTGTATGGCGGCATACTCAACCGGCGGGTCGCGACGGTGCAGGCGGTGGACGGCGTATCGTTCGTGGTACGGCGGGGCGAGACGCTCGGCATCGTCGGTGAGTCGGGTTGCGGCAAGTCCACCACGGCGCGGCTGCTGATGCGGCTGATCGAGCCGGACCGGGGCGAGGTGGTTTATGACGGGCGCGCGGTCGGCACGGCGGGCGGCATTCCGGTCCGCGAGATGCGCCGGACCATGCAGATGGTGTTCCAGGATTCCTACTCCTCGCTGAACCCGCGTCTGCCGATCGAGGACACGATCGCCTTCGGGCCCACGGTACACGGGGTACCGAAATCACAGGCACGGAGCCGGGCCCGCGAAATTCTGGCCAAGGTCGGCCTCGACCCCAACCTGTTCATCCGCCGCTACCCGCACGAACTCTCGGGCGGGCAGCGGCAGCGGGTCAACATCGCCCGGGCGTTGGCGCTGGAGCCGCGGATCGTGCTCCTCGATGAGGCGGTGTCTGCACTCGACAAATCGGTCGAGGCTCAGGTGCTCAACCTGCTGCTCGATCTCAAGCGCGACCTCGCCCTGACGTACGTCTTCATCTCTCACGACCTGAACGTCGTGCAGTATGTGAGCGACCGGGTTCTCGTCATGTATCTCGGCAAGGTGGTCGAGATCGGCCCGGTCGATGCGATCTGGCGCCGCCCCCGGCACCCCTATACCTGCGCGCTCCTGTCGGCGATGCCATCGATGGATCCGGAGCAGCGCAAGGCGGAGCCGCCGATCACCGGTGATCCGCCGAACCCGATCGACCCGCCGACCGGATGCCGCTTTCACCCACGCTGCCCGTTCGCGGAGCCGGTCTGCAGTCGCACCGAGCCTGCCCTGGGCGCCGGCCAGACCGGCCGGCACCACGCCGCCTGCCATATGGTGATTCCCGGCTCCGGCCACAGCGCCGCGCCGGCTCGGCTATCGGAGGAGCACCCGCAATGACCGGGCCCGATCCCACCTCCGTAGCGGCCCTTGCCGCACGTCCCGGCGCCCGCCGGCGGGACCGACAACGGTCCGGCGGCGTGGACAAAGCCGGCGCCGGCCATCCGCGATGAGCCGCGAAGCCGGCACTGCGCCCTTGGTTCGGGTCGAGGGCCTGACTGTCCGCTTCGTCGGTCGGGAAGCGACGGTCCGTGCCGTCAACGGAGTCGACTTCACCCTCGACCGCGGCGAGCTGCTCTGCATCCTCGGCGAGTCCGGCTCCGGCAAGAGCGTCACCCTGCGCGCGTTGATGCGCCTCCTGCCGCCGCGCCGCACCGTCATTTCCGGTCGCGTCCTGATCGACGGTGCCGACGTGCTGGCGATGGGCGAGGCCGATCTCGCCGAGCTGCGCGGCGCCAAGGTGGGAATGATCTTTCAGGAGCCGATGGTCGCCTTCGATCCGGTCTACAGGATCGGCCGGCAGATCGGCGAAACCATCATGCGCCATGAGGGCGTCGGCGAGGCGGAAGCGCGCCGGCGTGCGCTCGAGCTGTTCGAGATGGTGCAGATCCCTTCGCCGGA
>CAZVAR010000053.1:0-22482 GCA_964625225.1 uncultured Alphaproteobacteria bacterium
CAGGGCGGCATTGCGGTGTTGCGCGGCAATCTCGCGCCCGATGGGGCGATCATCAAGCAGGCTGCCGCCGATCAGCGGCTGCTCCGGCACGAGGGGCGGGCGGTGGTGTTCGACTCGCTCGAGGATATGGCCGCCCGCCTCGACGACCCCGAACTCGACGTCGCCCCGGATGACGTGCTGGTGCTTCGCAATGCCGGCCCGAAAGGCGCGCCCGGGATGCCGGAGGCCGGCTATATCCCGATCCCGCGCAAGCTGGCGAGTCGCGGGGTCAAGGACATGGTGCGGATCTCGGATGCGCGCATGAGCGGCACCGCGTTCGGCGCCATCGTCCTGCACGTCTGCCCCGAGGCGGCGGTGGGCGGCCCGCTCGCGCTGGTCGAAACCGGCGATCGCATCCGCCTCGACGTGCCGGCCCGACGGCTGGAGCTGCTGGTCGACGACGCGGAGCTCGAGCGGCGGCGGGCGCGCTGGAAGCCGCCCTCCCATCCGGGCTCGGAGCGCGGCTATCTCAAGCTCTATCTCGAGCAGGTCGGCCAGGCCGATACCGGTTGCGATTTCGATTTCCTCGCCCGGCGGCCGATCACGACACGGGTGCCCTGAACGGCGAAATCGGCATGGCCTTGCGCGACATTCTGGGCGTCGTCGCGAAGCTGGCGGTGGCCTCGCTGATCGTCGGCCTGGTTCTGAGCTGGCTGGACGTCGACCCGCGGACCCTGCTGCAGGACGTGCCGGATCTGGTCCGTGACGCGCTGCGGTTCGGCGTCTCGATCGTGGACTGGGCGCTGCCTTACATCCTGCTGGGCGCCGTCATCGTCGTGCCGATCTGGGCCGTCCTGACCCTGCTGCGCATCATGCGGCGCCGCTGACGGGATCACGCATGGCCCCGGCCGCATTCGTGCGAGGGGCGAGGGCGGACTTGCGCGCATGACGACAGCGCCTCGCCGGCGGGAGCCCGATCATGACCCGCGTTAATCCGATCTTCACCCCCCGCGGCTGAGAATTGCGTTCGGCTGAGCGCCGGCTGCCCGCGAGGCGGGTGGTCGGGGAAAGGAGGGTTCATGGTGTCGGCAGCGTCCGCTGTCGAGAGTGCCGCGCCGGCGCAGGACCGGCCTGCCTTCGGAATGGCCCACGTTCCCGCGATGACGGCCGGGCGCGGCGAGGCGCCGAACGGCGCCGCGGGCAAGGTCGCGCGGGACGAGACGGCCGTGCGGATCCGGCTCTCGCCGGAGGCCCGGGCTGCGTTGGCGCCGCCCGAGGAGCCGGCGGCGTCGCTGATTCGCGCCTTCACCCAGGCGCTGGCGCAGGGTCTGAGGACCCTGAACCGCGACGCCACCAAAGTGTTTGCACTGCTCGGCCTCAGCCCGGCCCAGGCGAGTCAGGCCGCCGCGGCGCTCAGCGATGCGATCCGCGAGGCGACGGGAACTCCGGCCGCCCAGGCGGAGGTGGTGGCCCTGGTCGCCACGCAGAACCGCTTCGTCGAGGACGGCTACGACTACCGGGCGAGCATCGTCGTCGACCAGGCGGATTTGATCTGGGACCCCGGCGAGCGCCGATTCGTTGCCAGCCTGCGGCGCATGGCGCTCTCGGTCGATGTCGCCAGCGGCTACGTCGTGCCCCGTGGGGTGCAGCGAGCCGTGGAAGGCGCGGGGATCGCCTCCTTGCGCGTCGATGCCGCGGTGCCGGTCCGCTTCGCGCTTTCGGACGACGAAAGGCCCGGCCGCGTGGCGGCCGGGCCGACGCCGGTACGCTGAACCGGATGCTTACTCCGCGTAGTCGTAGGTGCCGTTCTTCCACTCGTAGAACACGTAACCCGGCGCGGTGATATCGCCCTTGCTGTCGAAGCCGATCATGCCGAGCACCGTGTCAAACTGATCCTTGCGCAGCGACTTGATCACCTCGTCGGGTTCGACCGACTTCGCGTTCTCGGCCGCCTGCGCCCAGGCCTGGACGGCGCCGTAGGTGTAGAGGACATAGCCCTCCGGCTCGATTCCCTTGTCCCGGAACTTCTTGACGACGGGCGCGGCCTTCTCGTTCTTGCGCGGGTCGGGGCTGAAGGTCATCAGGGTTCCCTCGCCGGCCGGGCCGGTGATGGACCAGTATTCCTGGGTCACCAGCGCGTCCCCGGACACGATCCGCGCATCCATGCCCTGGTCGCGCATCTGGCGCGCGATCAGGCCGGCCTCGGTGTGGTAGCCGCCGATATAGACGATGTCGATGTCGGCCGATTTCAGCTTGGTGACGAGTGCGGAATAGTCCTTCTCGCCCGCCGTATAGGCCTCGTACATCTCCTCCTGCTTGCCGGCCGCGTTCATCACCTTCTTGGTCTCGTCGGCGAGTCCCTGACCGTAGGCGGTCTTGTCGTGCAGGATGGCGATCTTCTTGTCCTTGAACTTCGAGGCGAGCAGCGCGCCGGCGACCTGGCCCTGCTGGTCGTCGCGGCCGCAGGCGCGGAAGATGTATTCGCTGCCTTCTTCGGTCAACTTCGGATTGGTCGAGGCGGGCGAAATCTGGACGATGCCTTCCTCGGTGTAGACCTTGGACGCCGGGATCGACGAGCCGGAGCAGAAATGGCCGGCGACGAACTTGACGCCGGCATTGGCGAACTTGTTGGCGACGGCGACCGCCTGCTTCGGATCGCACGCATCGTCCCCGATCTCCAGGACCAGCTTCTGGCCGAGCACCCCGCCTGCGGCGTTGATGTCCGCCACCGCCTGCTCGGCGCCGGCCCGCATCTGCTCGCCGAAACTCGCATACTGGCCGGTCATCGGCCCGGCGGTCGCGATCACGATGTCTGCTTTCGCCGCGCCCGCACCGAGCGCGGCCGCCAGGCCGGCGGCGGCAAGCACCGTTCTATATTGGGACATTTCCACCTCTCCTGTCTTGAACCGACATGTCCGAATTCGGGTATGTCATAGCTGCAGCATAGCCGAGTTCGCCGGCAGCCGAAAACGGGCTGAACCATGGCGCGCCGTCAAAGCAGCCCCATGCTGCGGAGGCTGGCGTGGCCTGAGCGGGCGATCACGATGTGGTCGTGCACGGTGATCCCGAGCCGGCCCGCGGCATCGGCGATGGCCCGGGTCATCTCGATGTCCGCCTTGGAAGGGGACGGGTCGCCGCTCGGGTGATTGTGCACCAGGATCAGGGCGGTGGCGCCGAGCTCCAGAGCGCGCTTGACGACCTCGCGCGGATAGACGGGCGTGTGGTTGACGGTGCCGCGCTGCTGCACCTCGTCGGCGATCACCTTGTTCTTGCTGTCGAGGAACAGCAGCCTGAACTGCTCGATGCCGCCATGCGCCATGCTGGTCCGGCAATAGTCGAGCACCTTGTCCCAGGACGACATTACCGGGCGGTCCAGCACCTGCTCGCGCGCCGCCCGCACGGCGGCGGCCTCCACCGCCTTCAGCAGTGTGGCGGCGTGCTCCTTGACGCTGTCCTCGGCGGTGAGCGCCGGAAGCGGCGCGGCAAGCACGCCCGCCAGGTTCCCGAACCGCCGGATCAGCCGCTTGGCGATCGGCTTCGTGTCCTTCCGCGGAACCGCGTAGAACAGCAGCAGTTCGAGCAGCTCGTAGTCGGCCAGCGCCTCGGCGCCGCCCGTGCGGAACCGTTCGCGCAGCCGTTCCCGGTGGCCGGCATGGCTCGGCCCACCCGCATTCTCCGCCGCCAAGGCGACTCCGTGTGCAGCGTCACTCGTAGGGAGGACGATGCCACCCTTTGGGCGAGAGGGTAAAGATTTCGCAACCGTCGGCCGTCACGCCGATCGAATGCTCGAACTGGGCGGACAGCGAGCGGTCCTTGGTCACGGCCGTCCAACCGTCGGCCAGCAGCTTCACCTCCCAGCGGCCGGCGTTGATCATCGGCTCGACCGTGAAGAACATTCCCTCCCGGATCACCGGTCCCTCGCCGGGCCGGCCGTAGTGGAGGACGCTGGGCGGCGCATGGAACACCCGGCCCAGTCCGTGCCCGCAGAAGTCCCGCACCACCGAGAAGCGGTGCGACTCGGCGAACGTCTGGATGGCGTGGCCGATGTCACCGAGCGTGGCACCGGGGCGGATCACGGCGATGCCGCGCATCAGCGCCTCGTAGGTCACGTCGATCAGACGGCGCGCCTTGACGCCGATCTTGCCGACCGGGAACATCCGGCTCGAATCACCGTACCAGCCGTCCAGAATGACGGTGACGTCGATGTTGAGGATGTCGCCCTCGTCGAGCCGGCGCTCGCCGGGGATGCCGTGGCAGACCACGTGATTGATCGAGGTGCAGATCGATTTGGGAAAGCCGCGGTAGTTCAGCGGCGCCGGCACCGCCCCGTGCTCCGTGATGAAGGCGTGACAGAGGCGGTCGAGCTCGCCGGTGGTCACGCCGGGCTTCACGTGAGGCGTCACGAAGTCGAGCGTCTCGGCTGCGAGGCGCCCGGCTTTGCGCATGCCCTCGAAGTCGGCGGGCCCGTGAATCGGGATGTCGCTGGATTCGTGCGCCCAGCGGTCCTGAATGTCCATGCGGCTCATCGTCTCTCGGCCTCGGCGTTCGGCGCCTTGTCTCGGTACAATTTCTACAAGATGGTAAGAGGGGCGGTTCCGGAAAAGCGTCAAATCGCGGCGGGCCGCGGCGGCGGAGGCGTGGTGCGGCGGCCGGCGGACCGCGGCGCTTCAAGGACCCGGCTCCCGGCGCTATGATCCGCGGCGACCCGCCGGAGCCGAGGGAGACCATGACACAGACCGTCACAGCCGCGCTCGTGATCATAGGCAACGAGATTCTTTCGGGCCGGACCCAGGACGCCAACCTCGCCTTCCTCGGCAAGGCGCTGAACGAGATCGGGATCCAGATGCGCGAGGTCCGGGTGGTTCCGGACGTCGAGGAGGAGATCGTTGCCGCGGTTAACGCGTTGCGCGCCCGCTACGATTACGTCTTCACGACCGGCGGCATCGGGCCCACCCACGACGACATCACCCCTGAGTCCGTTGCGGCCGCGTTCGGGCGGAAGGCCGTCTACCACCCGGAGGCGTATGAGCGGCTGCGGGCCTGGTACGAGGCCAACGGCCGCGAGTTCACCGAGATGCGCAAGCGCATGACGCTGATGCCGGAAGGCGCCGAGCTGATCGACAATGCGGTCAGCGTCGCTCCCGGCTTCAAGGTCGAGAACGTGTTCGTGTTTGCCGGCGTGCCGCAGATCATGCGGGCGATGTTCGAGGCGGCGAAGCCGCACCTCCGGGGCGGCGCGAAGGTGCGCTCGCGCAGCATCAGCACCCGCCTCGTTGAGGGCATCCTGGCGGGGCCGCTGAAGCGGATTCAGGAGCGGTATCCGGCCGCCGAGATCGGCAGCTACCCGTTCTACAACACGCCCAACGGCACCGGGGTTGCGCTGGTGATCCGCAGCACCGACGCCGCGGTGCTGGATGCGGCCGGGGCGGAGATCCTGGCGATGATCCGGGACCTGAACGGCGAGGTGATCGAGGACGTCACCACCTGATCCTTCTCCCGTCGGCCGCCCGGCCGTCGTTGCGGCGCTACAGCCGGTTGGCGAGGTCCACCATCACGTCGGCGATCACCTGACAGCCGGCGGCGAGGTCCTCCGGCTTCGCGTTTTCCGCCTCGTTGTGGCTGATCCCCTTCTCGCAGGGGACGAACACCATCCCGCTCGGGCAGAGCAGATGCAGATAGCGTGCGTCGTGCCCGGCGCCGGAATAGATCGACATGTGGCGATAGCCGCGGGCACGCGCGGCGGCGGCGACGGCCTCCGGCACGGTCGCGGCGAAGTCGACCGGGACCGCGTGCGACGTGTCGGTCACGGTCACCGTGCAGGGCCCGCGATGCTCCTGGCACACGCCGTCCACGCGGTCGCCGAGGCGGGTCAGGACCTCCTGGCTCGGGTGGCGGAAATCGATGGTGAAGAACACCCGGCCCGGCACCACGGAGATCGCTCCCGGCGATACCTCGAACCGGCCGATGGTGAAGCGGATCACGTCCTCCGGGTCGTGGAACAGCGCGCGCAGGCCCTGGACGATGTCCGTGGCCGCCATCAGGGCGTCCTTGCGTCGCCGGAGCGGCGTGGTTCCCGAATGGGCGTCCTCCCCGATCACCTCGACCGCGAAGCGGCGGTTGCCCTGCATGCCGGTGACGACGCCGATCTGATTGCCGGTCGCCTCCAGCTCCGGTCCCTGCTCGATATGCGCCTCGACGAAGGCGGCGACCGGGGATTTCAGCGCCCGCGGCTCGGCGAACGGCAGCGTCGCACACAACTCCTGCACCGCCTGCGCCATCGTCGTGCCGGCGGCGTCCGTCTTGCTCAGGCCCTCCTCCAGCGTGAACACGCCGCAATGCACCGCCGAGCCGAGGCAGCCCGGCGTGAAGCGCGCCCCTTCCTCATTGTTCCAGACCGCGCATTCGAGCGGCCGGCGGGTCGCGAGGCCCGCATCCTCGGCCGCTTCCAGCGCCTCGAACGCCGCCAGCACTCCGAAGATCCCGTCGAAGCGCCCGCCGGTCGGCTGGGTGTCGGTGTGCGAGCCGCTCATGACCGGTGCCGCATCGGGATCGGTGCCCTCGCGGCGGATGAACATGTTGCCGATCGCGTCCAGGAACACCCGGAAGCCCCGGGCGCGGGCCCAGTCCGCCAGCAGCAGATGCGCCTGGATATCCTCCGGCGTCAGCGCCTGCCGGTTGACCCCGCCTTTCGCAGTGCCGCCGATCTTCGCCATCGCCATGTGGCGATCCCACAGCCGCGCCGCATTGATGTCGACCCGGCGTTCCTGCACACCGCTCATCCGCTCGCTCCCAACCCGCGTGACGGGGAAAGGCTACCGTGAGGTACGCGCCCGTTCCAGAGCCGTGGTGCGGGGGCCTTGGTCAGCCGCTCCGCCGGATGTTGGCTTCGAGCAGCTCCAGCGCCCGTCGCGCGAAG
The DNA here is from genome assembly GCA_964625225.1 of uncultured Alphaproteobacteria bacterium. GTDB lineage: Bacteria > Pseudomonadota > Alphaproteobacteria > JAJUGE01 > JAJUGE01 > CAZVAR01. The sequence goes on from CAZVAR010000053.1 coordinate 6,896, forward strand.
GCGCGCATGTTCGCCGCGCGGTCGGCGCTGCCGGTCTCCAGGGTGACGACCTCGTCCGCCGGCCCCGCCACCGCGATGCAGCTATGGCCCGGAGCGTCACCGTAGCGGTTACCGGCAGGGCCGGCCGCCCCGGTCTCGCCGATGCCCCAGACCGTGTTCAGGCGCTCGCGGACGGCCGCGGCCAGGGCCCGCGCATAGGGTTCGGAGCTGGACCGTGTGCCCGGCGGGAGGTCGGCGTCCGCCAGGCCGAGCAGCGCGCGGCGGGCGGCGGCCGTGTACACCACGGTCCCGCCGAGGAAATAGGCCGATGCCCCCGGCACCGACAGCAGCGCCGCCGCGATCAGACCGCCCGCGGAAGACTCGGCGATGGCGACGGTCTGCCGGCGCTCCTTGAGGAGTGCTCCTACGGCGGCGGCGATCGGTTCGAGTTCCTGCATCGGTTCCTCCTCCTTGCGGCGGTTCGTGTCATCATGCCACGCTCTCGGTGGGTGACGACACAGGAGACGGCAATGGGCGACGAGCGGTCGAATTCCATTTCGCAGCAGGAGCTTGCGCGCCTCGCGGCCGAGATCGGCCTCGATCGCGTCGCATCGCAGGATCCGGCCGCGCTGGAGAAGGCCCTGACGGCCGCCCGCCGGCTGAAGGCCGAGCTGCCGCGGGATTTCGCCCTCTCGGACGAGCCGGCGCACGTCTTCCGCGCCGGCGAGGAGGCCTGATCCGATGACCGACCTCGCCTATCTGACCGTCGCCGAGGCCGGGCGGCGCATTCGCAACCGCGAGCTCGCGCCGACCGCCTACGTCGCCGCATTGTTCGAGCGGGTCCGCGCCTTCGATCCCCAGCTCAACGCCTTCCTGCGGCCGATGGAGGCGGAGGCGATGCGGGAGGCCGAGCGCGCCGAGGCGGAGCTCGCCGCCGGCCGCAACCGCGGGCCGCTGCACGGCATACCCTACGGGCTCAAGGACATCATCGACGTGGCCGGCGTGCCGACCACGGCGCACTCGAAGATCCTGGCCGACAATGTCGCCCGGACCGACGCGACCGTGACGCGCCGCCTGCGCGAGGCCGGCGGCGTGCTGATGGGCAAGCTTTCGACCCATGAGTTCGCGATCGGCGGCCCATCCTTCGACCTGCCCTGGCCGCCGGCGCGCAATCCCTGGAACCGCGACTGCCATCCCGGCGGCTCGTCCAGCGGTTCCGGCGCCGGGCTCGCGGCCGGCTTCTTCCCGGCGGCGCTGGGGACCGATACCGGCGGCTCGGTCCGCAATCCGGCCTCGCAGAACGCTATCGTCGGCATGAAGCCGACCTACGGCCGCGTCAGCCGGGCCGGCGTGGTGCCGCTCTCCTTCTCGCTCGACCATGTCGGGCCGATGACGCGCACCGTGGAGGACAATGCCATCCTCCTGAACATCCTGGCCGGCTACGACCCCGCCGACCCGGCGAGCGCCCGCGCCGCTGTGCCGGACTTCACGGCACAGCTCGGGCAGGGCGTGAAGGGGCTGCGCATCGGCGTCATCCGGCGCTTCTACACGTCCGACATGGAGGCACATCCGGAGATGGCCCGGTCCATCGAGGAGGCGCTGCTGGTGCTCCGGGATCTCGGCGCGGAGCTGTGCGAGATCGACCCGGGGCCGCTGCAGGACTATGCGGTCGTCAACCGCATCATCCTGATGTCCGAGGCCTATGCGGTGCACGAGCAATGGCTGCAGAAGCGGCCGGAGGATTACGGCGCACTCACCCGCGAGCGGCTGCTGGCCGGTGCCTTCTACCGTGCGGTCGACTATGTCCAGGCACTGCGGCGGCGGGCGATTCTGACGCAGCGGTTCAACGCCACGCTGCGCGACGTCGATGTCGCGATCACCGCCTCCAGCATGGAGCCCTCCTGCCGGATCGACGACGCGGCCGAGGTTGCGCGCACCTACCCGCGTCAGGCCCGGGCCGCGATCAACGTGACCGGCAACCCGGCGCTCGCGCTTCCCACCGGCTTCTCGTCCGAGGGCCTGCCGCTTTCGATGCAGATCATCGGTCGCCCCTTCGACGAGGCGACGGTCTACCGGGTCGCCCACGCCTACGAGCAGGCGACCGACTGGCATCGCCGGCGACCGCCTTTGATCGGGGCATAGCGAGCGTCGGAAACCATTCCCCCCGTCCGGCGTTCACAGGCGCAAGTACCTCTCCGAGCCCGGCGCGCCCGCTCCGGGCCGATCCGCCAGAACGGGGGGCCGGCTTGCGCGATTCCAAGGTTCGGGTTGCCATCATCGGGGTGGGCAACTGCGCCTCGTCGCTCGTCCAGGGTGTCGAGTTCTAACGGCATGCCAACGACAATGAGGTCGTGCCGGGCCTGATGCATGTTCGCCTCGGCGGCTATCATGTGCGCGACATCGAGTTCAGCGCCGCCTTCGACGTGGCCGCCGGCAAGGTCGGCAGGGATCTGTCGGAGGCGATCTTCGCCGCGCCCAACAACACGGCGAAATTCGCCGAGGTGCCGCGGCTCGGGGTGCGCGTGCATCGCGGCATGACGCATGACGGGCTGGGCCGGTATCTCGGCCAGGTCGTCGAGAAGGCGCCCGGACCGACCGACGACATCGTCGGCATCCTGAAGCGCACCGGAACCGACGTCGTCGTCTCCTACCTCCCGGTCGGTTCGGAGATGGCGACCAAATGGTATGTGGAGCAGGTGCTGGAGGCCGGCTGCGCCTTCGTCAACTGCATTCCGGTCTTCATCGCGTCGCAGGATTATTGGCGCCGCCGCTTCGCGGACAAGGGCCTGCCGATCATCGGCGACGACATCAAGAGCCAGGTCGGCGCCACCATCGTTCACCGCGTGCTCGCCAATCTGTTCCGCGAGCGCGGGGTCCGGCTCGACCGCACCTACCAGCTCAATTTCGGCGGCAACACCGATTTCCAGAACATGCTGGAGCGGGAGCGCCTGGAGGCCAAGAAGATCTCCAAGACCGGCGCGGTCACGAGTCAGCTCGAGGCGCCGCTCGCGCCCGAGAATGTGCATATCGGCCCGAGCGACTACGTGCCCTGGCTCAGCGACCGCAAATGGTGTTACATCCGCATCGAGGGCACCGGCTTCGGCAACGTGCCTCTGAATTGCGAGCTGAAGCTGGAGGTCTGGGACTCGCCGAATTCCGCCGGGGTGGTGATCGATGCGGTGCGCTGCGCCCGGATCGCCCTTGATCGCGGTGTTAGCGGCGCCCTGGAGAGCCCGTCGAGCTGGTTCATGAAGACGCCGCCGCAGCAATATCCCGACGACGAGGCGCGCGACCGCACCGAGGCCTTCATCCGCGGCGAGGTCGAGCGCTGAGCCGGCCGTGACCGACCTGTTCCTGATCCGCCATGCGCCGCACGGCTTCCAGGGCATCCGCCTGGTCGGCCGCACCCCCGGGATTTCGCTGCCCGAACCGAGCGTTCGCATCGCCGCCCGGCTGGCCGAGCGTCTGGCGGGCGAGGGGATCTCCGCGCTCTACAGCAGCCCGCTGGAGCGCGCCCGCGAGACGGCGGCCGTGATCGGGGGGCGGCTCGGCCTCGAAGCCGTCGTCTGCGCCGATGCCGACGAGGTCGACTACGGCGAATGGACCGGCCGCACGTTTGACGAACTGCGGCCGCTCAAGCTGTGGCGGCGCTACAACGTCAACCGCAGTGCCACCCGGATTCCCGGCGGCGAGACGATGCTGGAGGTCCAGGCTCGCATGGTGGCGCTGATCGAGCGGCTGCGCGCCGAGCATCCGGACGGCCGGATCGCGCTCGTCAGTCACGGCGACCCGATTCGCAGCGCGATCCTCTTCTATCTCGGTGTTTCGCTCGATCTGATCCACCGTATCGAGGTCGCTCCCGCCTCGGTGAGCGTCCTTGCGATCACCGACTGGGGCGGTCGCCTCTTGCGCCTGAACGATCTCGGCGCCGATCGGACGGAATGAGCAGGCGGGCGTCGCGCCGTCATCGCTCCGCGGCCGGGATCGCTCCCTCCTGTGCCATCGCCTCCCGCGCGACCCGGCCGCTCGACGGCCCGGCGGACCGTCCCCGCGTGAGCCCCTGTCGCATGTCGTAGGCATCGTAGGCGCTCCTCGACTCGGGGGCGGCCATGGCGCCGGCCGGGATTCGCGGCTATAGAGAAGGCTCGATCCGAAACTCCCCGCGAAGGAGGCGCTGCCGTGCGCGATTTCCACCTTCCCGGCCGCTCCGCCGTCCATGCGACCCGGGCGATGGCGGCGACCTCGCAGCCGCTCGCGACGCTGACCGCGCTGGACGTGCTGCGCTCAGGCGGCAATGCCGTCGATGCCGCCGTTGCCGCCTGCGCCGTCCAGTGCGTCGTCGAGCCCGAGTCGACCGGAATCGGCGGCGACTGCTTCTGCCTCTACGCCCCGGCCGGCGGCGACACGGTGATCGCGCTGAACGGCTCCGGGCGGGCGCCGGCGGCGGCGAACGCCGAATGGTACCGCGAGCGCGGCATCACGGCCCTCGAGGAGACCAGCCCGCATGCCGTCACCGTGCCGGGTGCGATCGACGCCTGGGCGCGCCTCGTCGCCGACCATGGCCGCAAGGGCCTCGACGAGCTGCTGCAACCGGCGATCCGCTTCGCGGAGGAGGGTTTCCCGGTCCATGCGCGGGTCGCCTGGGATTGGCTGAACGAGGGCGACAAGCTCGCCAAGGACGAGGCGGCCGCGCGCCGCTTCCGCCCCGGCGGCCGCGTTCCAGCCGAAGGCGAGCGCTTCGTCCAGCCGGAGCTCGCGCGCACTCTGCGCCTGATCGCCGCGAAGGGGCGCGACGCCTTCTACGAGGGCGAGGTCGCCGAGGACATCGTCGGCCACCTCCGCGCCAAGGGGGGACTGCATACCCTCGACGATTTCGCGGCGCAGCGCTGCGACTATGTCGAGCCGGTGACGACCGAGTATCGCGGCTACCGCGTCCATGAATGCCCGCCCAACGGTGTCGGCACCATCGCCCTGCTGATGCTGAACATTCTGGAGGGCTTCGATCCGGCCGCCGACGGGCCGATGTCGGTGGCCCGCTGGCACGCGCTGATCGAGGCCACCCGGCTCGCCTTCCGCGACCGCAACGCCTTCATCGCCGATCCGCGCCAGACCGACGTACCGGTCGAGATGCTGCTGTCGAAGGATTACGCGGCGCGGCTGCGCGCCGGCATCCGCCCCGACCGGGCAATGCCGGAGCTGCCGCCGCCCGGCTGGCCGCCCCACGCGGACACCGTCTATCTCTGCGTGGTGGACGAGGACGGCAACGCGGTCTCCTTCATCAACTCCCTGTTCAAGAGCTTCGGCAGCGGCATCATGGCGCCGAAATCCGGGGTGCTGCTGCATAATCGCGGTCTCGGCTTCACGCTCGAGCCGAGGCACCCGAACTGCATCGCGCCGGGCAAGCGGCCGATGCACACGATCATCCCCGGCATGCTGACCCGCGGCGGCCGGGCCGTGATGCCGTTCGGCGTGATGGGCGGGCACTATCAGCCGGTCGGCCACACGACGCTGCTGACCGGCATGCTCGACTACGGCCTCGACGTGCAGGCGGCGATCGATCTGCCGCGCCTGTTCGCCTTCGACGGCGTGGTCGAGCTCGAGCACGGCATCCCGCAGGCCGTGGCCGACGGGCTGGCGCGGCTCGGGCATGCGCCGAAGCGCTGCGCAAGGCCGCATGGCGGCGGCCAGGGCATCTGGATCGACCATGACCGCGGCGTGCTGACCGGCGGGTCCGACCCGCGCAAGGACGGGTGCGCCCTGGGCTACTGATCCGGAACCGCCGTCGATGATCGTCACCGCTGCCCGGCCCTTGGCCCGGGAAGTCCGGGTCATCGGGCTCGTCACCAGCGCCCATTTCCTCAGCCATTTCTACCAGCTCGCGCTGCCGCCGCTGTTTCCGTTGATGAAGGAGGAGTTCGGCATCGGCTTTCTCGAACTGGGGGTGGTGCTGACGGTCTTCTCGACGGCGACCGGGCTGACCCAGACCCCGGTCGGTTTCCTGGTGGATCGGATCGGCGCACGGACGCTGCTGATCGCCGGGTTGGCGCTGCTGTCGGCCTCGATCGGGCTGGTCGGGGTCATGCCCTCCTTCGAGGCACTCTTGGTGCTCGCGGTGTTCGGAGGCATCGCCAATGCGGTCTTCCACCCGGCCGATTTCTCGATCCTCTCCGCTTCAGTGCATCAGAGCCGGCTCGGCCGCGCCTTCAGCTATCACGCGGTCAGCGGCAATCTCGGCTGGGCGGCCGCGCCGATCGTGATGATCGCGCTCGCCGGCACGCTCGGCCTGCGCAACGCCTTCCTGGTCGCCGGCGCGGTCGGACTCGTCGTGTCGCTGCTGCTCCTGCTGCAGTTCAACCATCTGCGCGAGGAGACCGCCGAAGGGGAGGGGAAAGCCGGCAAGGGCGCCCGCGGCGGCTCGTTCCGCGACGGCCTGAAGCTGATCCTCTCCCGCCCGGTGATGATGTGCTTCCTCTTCACCCTGGTCTATTCGATGGCGTTCGGCGGCATCCGCAATTTCAGCGTGGCCGCGCTCGACATCCTCTACGCCACGCCGCTGGCCGTGGTGACGACCGCGCTGAGCGGGTACCTGATCGGCAGCTCCTTCGGCAACCTGCTGGGCGGCTTCGCGGCGGACAAGACCGGGCGGCCGGCGCTGATGTTCACGCTCAACATCCTTACCATCAGCGGGCTCACCGCCCTGGTCGGCGTGACCGCGCTGCCGGCGGCGCTGCTCATCGCCGTCCTGGTCGTCGCCGGGACGCTTCAGGGCAGCCTGCTGCCGGTCCGCGACCTGCTGGTGCGCTCGGTCGCCCCGCCCGGGCAGGTCGGCAAGGTGTTCGGCTTCGTCTCGTCCGGGCTCGGCCTCGGCGGCGCGATCACCCCCGCCGTATACGGCTGGCTGATGGATCACGGCGACCCGCGCTGGGTGTTCTACGGCAGCGCGCTGATGATGCTGCTGGCGCTCGCCACCTATGTGGAGACCAGCCGCCGGGTGGTCCGGTAGCGGTGCCGGCGGCCCCGTGACTGCGGGCGCCCGCCGCAGGCTTTTCGCCGTCGCCCTGGCCGCCTTCGCGACGCTCATCTGGGGCGGTTGGTTTCCGATCTCGCGCCTCGCGGTCACGACCGGCCTCACGCCGGCCGATGTCGCCTTTCTCCGCTTCGGCGTCGCCGGGCTGGTCCTGCTCCCCGTCTGCCTGCGGCAGGGTTTCAGGGCGGGGCGGGCCGGCTGCTGGGGCTCGCTGGCGATGACGGCGACCATCGGCGTGCCGTTCCCGCTGCTGCTCGCCACCGGCCTGCAGTTCGCGCCGGCCGCCCACGCCGCGGTCTTCGTGCCGGGCGTGTTCCCGGGCCTGACCTTCATCCTCGGCGTGCTGCTGCTGCGCGACCCGGTGACCTGGCGCCGGCTCGCCGGCATCTGCCTGGTCGCGGCGGGCGTCGGCATGGTGGCCTGGGTCGCGCTGGAGTCGCGCAGCCCCGGCGAGCTGCGCGGCTATCTCCTGTTCCATCTCTGCGCCTGGCTGTGGGCGCTCTATACGATCGTGGCGCGGGTCGCCCGGATCGGCCCGCTGCACGCGACCGCGATTCTCAGCGTGCTGTCGATGCTGATCTATCTGCCGCCCTATCTGCTGTTCGCGGAGTCCGGACTGCCGGGGCTCCCGCCGGCCGAGCTGCTGTTCCAGGTCGCCTATCACAGCCTGCTCGGCGGCATCCTCTCGATGCTCTGCTACAATCATGCGGTCAATGTGCTCGGTGCCAGCCAGGCGGCGATCTTCGGCGGCCTCGTGCCCTGCATCGCCGCCCTGCTGTCGGTGCCGATCCTCGGCGAGACGCTCGGACTCCGCGAGGTGCTGGGGCTCGCCGCCGTCACCGCCGGCATCGCCCTCGTCACCGGCGCCCGGATGCCGGCCGAGAAGGGGGAGCCGGCCGGCCCGGCCTAGGGACGGGTCAGCGCCGTGCCGCGCGCGGATCGAGCGCGTCCTGCATTCCGTCGCCGAGGAAGTTGAAGGCGATCACCGTCACGAAGATCAGCAGCCCCGGGTAGATCGCGAGCTGCGGCGCCTCCCAGATCAGCTCCTGCGCGTTGGTCAGCATGTTGCCCCAGCTCGGCACCGGCGGCTGGATGCCGAGCCCGAGAAAGCTCAGGACCGACTCGAACAGGATGATGTTGCCGACCGAGAGCGTCGTCGCGACGATGATCGGCGAGGCGACGTTCGGCAGGATGTGCGCCGTCATCAGCCGCAGCGGTCCCGCGCCCAGCGCGCGCGCCGCGCGCACGAACTCCTGTTCGCGCACCGCCAGTGCGGCGCCCCGCACCAGCCGCGCCACCGTCGTCCAGCCCACCAGCGCGACGATCGCGATGATGCGGTAGAGGCTCAGCTCCGGCGACTGCGCCAGGGCCGGCGGCAGGCCGAGCTTGGTCGGGTCAAGCGCTGCCAGCACGATCAGCAGCGGCAGCAGCGGCAGCGCGATCACGCTGTCGGTCAGCCGCATCAGCAGCGCGTCGAGCCGGCCGCCATGAAAGCCGGCGACGAGCCCGATCACCGTCCCGATCGCCGCCGCGATCACGGCCGCCGTCAGGCCGACCAGCAGCGACACCCGCCCGCCATGCAGGAGCCGCAGCAGCACGTCGCGCCCGAGGTCGTCGGTGCCGAGCGGATGGCTCGCCGAGGGCGGGGCGAAGCGGCCGAGCAGGTCCACCTGCTCCGGATCGACGCCGAGCAGCGCCTGCACCAGCGGGGCGGCCAGCGCCAGCGCCCCGAGCAGCGCGAGCAGCACGGCGCTCGCCACCGCCAGCCGGTGGGCGCGGAAGCGGCGCCAGGCCAGCGCCGCCGGGCTCACGGCCGCCCGCCCTCGGCGGCGAAGGAGACGCGCGGATCGAGCGCCACATAGGCGAGGTCCGCCAGCAGGTTGCTGGCGAGCGTCACGAACGTGGCGAACAGCAGGGCGATCAGGGCAAGATTGTAGTCATTGCCCATGATCGCCTCGAACAGCAGCTTCCCCATCCCCGGATAGGCGTACATGATCTCCGTGATCAGCGCCCCGGAGAACAGCGCGCCGACGTCGAGCGCCAGGATCGTGACCACCGGGATCATCGCGTTGCGCAGCGCGTGGCCGAGCACGACACGGCGTCGGCTCATGCCCTTGGCGCGGGCGGTCCGGATGAAGTCCTGCCGCAGCACCTCGCGCATCGCCGCCCGGACGTAGCGGGTGACACCGCCGGCGCTCAGCAGGGCGAGCGTCGCGACCGGCAGGACCAGGTGCCGGGCCCGCTCCCAGAAGCCGGGGTCGGCGCCGACCGGGACCGCGCTCGCCGGCAGCACCCCCAGGACCACCGCGAACAGCGTGATCAGCATCAGCGCCAGCCAGAACGGCGGCATCGAGATGCCGGCGAAGCAGAACAGGTTCACCGCATAGTCGGTCACCGAATAGGGCCGCAGGGCCGCGACGATGCCGGCGGGAAGGGCGATCGCCACGGCGGCCAGGAAGCTCGCCCCCATCAGCACCACGGTGTTGACGAGCGACGGCCCCAGCACCTCGAGTACCGGGCGGGCATAGAGCCGGGAGTGGCCGAAATCGCCCCCCAGCGCGGCGCCGAGCCAGTTCAGGTAGCGCTCGTGGATCGGCAGGTCGAGCCCGTAGAGCGCCTTCAGCCGGGCCGCGTCCGCCGGCGTGAGTTGCGGGTTGGCGCTGATCATCAGGTCGACCGGGTCGCCCGGCATCAGCCCGATCAGCAGATAGATCAGGAAAGACATGACCAGCAGCACCACCGCCGTCTGCCCGAGGCGGCCGACGAGGAAGCGGATCATGCCGGGGCCGTCCGGCTCAGCCGGCCGTCCAGTGCTCCACCCATAGCGTGGTCGGGTACTGGTGGCCAGTCGGCACCACGCCCTTCAGCCATTTCGGCAGGATGTAGGCGTTGGCCCGGAAGAAGAGGGGGAGGGCGGGCAGCTCCTCGGCATAGATGCCCTGCAGCTCGTGCCAGAGCCGCTCGCGCGCCCGCCGGTCGAGCTCCACCTCGATCCGGTCGATCAGCGCGTCCACCCGCGGGTTGCTGTAGCCGGTGTAGTTCTGCCCGGCCCAGCCGTTCGCGGCGGTCGGGATCATGGTGGAGTGTAGCGTCGTGCGCGGGACGTTCTCCGGGGCGGAGATCCAGGCGAACATCGCCATCGCCGCGAAGCGCCGCCGGCTGACCGTCTCGCCGAAGAACACGCGCGCCGGCTGGTTGTGGATGCGGACGTCGACGCCGAGCGCCTTCCACTGGCTCTGCAGCACCTGCTGCACCAGCTCGCGTGAGCGGTTGCCGGCGGTGGTCATGAGCTCGAGCGACAGCCGCTCGCCCGCCGCATTGTGCCGCACGCCCTGCCGCATCACCGACCAGCCCGCGTCGTCGAGCAGCGCCGCGGCCTTCTTCGGGTCGTAGCGGTAGGTCTGGACATCCTTCGCGTGCACCCAGTCGAGCGGGCTGACGAAGCCGTGCGCGATCGGCTGCTTGCCGGCGAAGAGCTGCTCGGTGATTGCCGCCCGGTTCAACCCGTAGAGCAGTGCCTGCCGGACCCGCCGGTCGGCGAGGATCGGGTTGTCGAGATTGAGGTCGATATGCTCGTAGATGAGACCGGCCTCGTACAGGAAGTCGAACGCCTGGCTGCGCCGCTTCTCCAGTGCCAGGGCCTGGTCGAGGGTCACTCCGAGCTCGCCGGCGATATAGTCGATCGAGCCGGACAGCAGGTTGGCCTCCAACGCGGCCGTGTTCTCAACGATGCGGACGACGATCCGCTTGAAATGCGGCTTCTTGCCCCACCAGGTCGGGTTCGGCTCCAGTACGACGTGCGAGCCGGTGGCGACCTCGGCGATCCGGTACGGCCCGTAATAGAGGCCGGGATTGGTCGTATCGGTATCGTACTTGGTGCGGTTCCGGTACTCCGCCGGCTCGGCGAACGCGGCACGGTCCAGATGCGCCGGCAGCAGGCCGAAATCGTTGATCGCGTTGTACTCGAAGGTGATCCGGTCGAGATGAAGCGTGAAGGTCTTCTCGTCCTTCACCTCCACGGAAAGGATGCGCCGGTACAGTTCGGCGTTGGAGATGCCGCTCTGCGGGTGGCGGCCGACCTCCCAGGTGAAGGTCACGTCCGCCGTCGTCACCGGCGTGCCGTCGCCCCACACCGCGTCGGGCCGGATCGTGTAGGTGACGGCGATGCCTTTCCCGCCGTCGGGAAGCTCCTCCGGCACGGCCAACCCGTTCTCGATGGTCGGCAGCTCGGTGCACAGCATGCAGACGAGCTGCCAGTCGGCGTCGTAGACGGTGAACGGCCGCCGCACCATCCCCAGCACGTAGGACTTGGCCAGCATCGCGTCGATGTTCGGGTGGAAGGTCGACGGGAACTGCGTGATGCCGATGACGAGCTGGTCGCGGGCCGCGGCCGGGGCGGGGGGTGCGGCCAGCGCCGCCGCCAAGGCGAGGCCGGCAAGCGCCAGGAGGCGGACGCACGCGATCATGCCGTCACCATCCGGCCGCGGGGCGGGTGCCGCACCGACGTCCCGCCACGCCCTCGGTTCCCGGTTGTCCGGTCAAGCCCCGGCGTCCCGATTTGCCGCCCAGCCGTCGGGGTCGGCGAGGAAGCGTCGGACCTCCGCGATCACCGGCGGCGGGAAGTAGCCCTTGCGCTCGGCCATGTCGACCGCGTCCCACCAGGTGGCGAGGCCGTGCAGCCGCACCCCGATCTCGCGCAGCCGTTCCACGCTCTGCGGCAGGATGCCGTAGTGGAATATGACCAGCGTATCGTGGACGGTGGCGCCGGCGCTGCGCAGCGCGTTGCAGAAATTGATCTTGCTGCCGGCGTCGGTGGCGAGATCTTCGACCAGCAGGACCCGGCTGCCCTCGCGCAGCTCGCCCTCGATCTGGGCCATGCGGCCGAAGCCCTTCGGCTTCTTGCGGACGTAGAGCATCGGCAGCGACAGCCGCTCGGCGATCCAGGCGGCGAAGGGGATGCCCGCGGTCTCGCCGCCGGCGATCGCGTCCAGGGACTCGAATCCGATCTCGCGTTCGATCACCTGGACGGCGAGGTCCATCACCCGCGCCCGCGCCCGCGGAAAGGCGATCAGCTTGCGGCAGTCGACATAGACGGGGCTGATCCGTCCGGAAGTGAAGGTGAACGGCTCGTCCGGGCGGGCATAGACGGCGCCGATCTCCAGCAGGATGGCGGCGACCGTCTCGGCGATCCCACTGCGTTCGGGCGAACCCGGCTGTGGCGTCATGCGTGTCTCCGTGTTGGCGTGCGGCGCGGCAGCATATGCGATCGGCGCCGCGCCGCGCGAGCCCGGCTGCCGCTCACTCCGGCTTGCGCCGGCTCAGCGCGTCGAGCTGGCGCTGCATCGCGTCGAGCTGGCGCCGCAGTTCCTCGATCGCTTCGTCGCCGCCGCCGCTTTTGCCTTGCGGCGTGCCCTCCGGCGAGCGGCCGCCGCCATTGCCCTCCCGCCCCGGCGGGCGCGGCACGAACGGATTGAACATCCGCATGGCCTGCTCGAGCATCGCCAGATTCTGTTTGCCCACTTCCTCCAGCGGGCCGAACGGGAACGCGCCGCCCAGCGAGGACTCGAACTGCTTGCGCATCTGCTCCTGATTGTGGCCGAACCAGGCGGTCACCGCCTCGAGATATTGCGGAACCATCCAGCGCATGCTGTCGCCGTAGAAGGCGATGAGCTGTCGGAGGAAGCTGATCGGCAGCAGGCTCTGGCCCTTCTGCTCCTCCTCCACGATGATCTGCGTCAGCACGGAACGCGTCAGGTCTTCCTTGGTCTTGGCGTCCTGCACGACGAATTCGATGCCTTGCTGCACCATCCGGGAGAGATCTTCCAGCGTCACATAGGCGCTCGTCGCGGTGTTGTAGAGCCGGCGATTGGCGTATTTCTTGATGATGATGGGCGCTTGGCCCGGTGCGGAGCGTTCGGCCATGGACTTGATACGCGAGGCGCCTCTGCAGGACTGGATCACCTGATCATAGCAGGCTCGCGCGCCCGGCGCCGCATCATAGCAGGCTCGCGCGCCCGGCGCCGCAACGCAAGAGTGCGGCCGGCATCGGCCCGGCCGACGCCCCGGTTGGCGCCGCGATCGCCCGGTCTTACATTCCGCAAATGGATCGGGAGCCCGACCTTGACCTTCTGGCCCGCCGTTATCTCGACCTGTGGCAGGCCCATCTCGCAGCGCTGGCCGGCGATCCGCGCCTCGTGGACATGCTGGTCGCCGCGCTCGCCGGCGTGCCGGCCCTGAGCGGCGATGGGGAATGCCGCACCGCCGCCGGCCCGGATGGGCCCGCGACCTCTGCCGCTGCATCTGGCGACGGCGCTCCTGACCTGGCGGAGCTCGCTGCTCGGCTTGCCGCTTGCGAGGAGCGCCTCGCCCGCCTGGAGTCCGCCCTTGCGCGAGGCGGTGGGACGGCTCGCCGACGCGCTCGACGGCGTCCCGCCTGACCGCTTCGCCGAAGCGGTGGCGCGGGAGGCGGACCGTCGCACCCGGGCGTTCGTCGCCGCGGTCGAGCGTTACCGCCGCCATCCCGCGCGTCGCGTCGCCCCGGATCCGCCTGCCGTATGGCAGGAGGGCACCACGCGTCTGCTCGATTACGGCCCCGCCGGCGCGCCGGCGGCCCTGGTGGTGCCGTCGCTGATCAACCGCCACTACGTGCTCGACCTTTCGCCGGAGCGCAGCTTCGTCGCGACGCTCCGTTCCTGCGGCCTGCGGCCGCTGGTCGTCGATTGGGGCGTGCCCGGCGCGGTCGAGCGCGGCTTCGGCCTCGACGGCTACATCGTCGGCCGGCTGGAGCCCGCGCTGGATGCGGCCTGCCGCCTCGGCGGCGGGCCGGTCGGGCTGATCGGCTACTGCATGGGCGGGCTGCTGGCGCTCGCGCTGGCGCTGCGCCGGCGCGCGGCGGTGGGCGCCCTCGCACTGCTGGGCACCCCCTGGGACTTCCACGCCGGTCAGCCGCCGGTCACGCGCCTCGCCGGTCCCGCCCTCGCCGCGGTCGAGCCGCTGCTCTCGGCGTTCGGAGAACTTCCGGTCGACGTCCTGCAGAGCTTCTTCTTCGCGCTTGACCCCTGGCGGGTGATCGACGAGTTCCTCCGCTTCGGCGCCCTCGACCCGCGGTCGGCGCAGGCCGCGGCCTTCGTGCTGCTGGAGGACTGGCTCAACGACGGCGTGCCGCTGGCGGCGCCCGTCGCCCGCGAATGCATCGCCGGCTGGTATGTCGAGAACCGCCCCGCGCACGGGCGCTGGCGGGTTGCCGGGGCGGCCGTGGACCCCTCGGCACTTGCCGCGCCGACGCTGGTCGTGATCCCCGACCGCGACCGGATCGTCCCGCCGCCCTCGGCGGCGGCCCTCGCGGCCGCGATTCCCGGCGCCCGGCGCTTGGCGCCGGCGGCAGGGCATATCGGCATGGTCGCGGGCCGGGCGGCGCCCCGCACCGTTGCCGCGCCACTGGCCGACTGGATGCTGGCGGCGCTCCGGGCCGGGCCTTGTAAGCCTGTACCGCGCTGCCTATAACCGAGCCAGGCCCGACTTCCGTCGCGGCCGAGCCGCGAGGGAGATGCGGATGGACAGCGACATCGTCATCGTCGGCGCGGTCCGCACGCCGATCGGCGCCTTCAACGGTGCGTTCGCCACCCTCACCGCCGACCAGCTCGGTCAGGTCGTCATCGCGGAGGCCCTGAAGCGTGCCGAGGTCGAGCCCGGCGAGGTCTCCGAGGTAGTCCTGGGGCAGGTGCTGACCGCCGGCCAGGGTCAGAACCCCGCACGTCAGGCCGCGGTGCGCGCGGGCATCCCCGTCGAGGTGCCGGCCTATGTCGTCAACCAGGTCTGCGGCTCGGGCGTGCGCTCGGTGGCGCTCGCTGCGCAGGCGATCGCCACCGGCGACAGCCGCATCGTGGTGGCCGGCGGGCAGGAGAGCATGACGCAGGCACCGCACTGCGCCACGCTGCGCGCCGGGGTCAAGATTGGCGACTTCCAGATGGTCGACACCATGATCCGTGACGGCCTCTGGGACGCCTTCAACGGCTACCACATGGGCACGACCGCGGAGAACGTGGCCCGGAAATGGCAGATCACCCGCGAAGAGCAGGACGCGTTCGCCTGCGAGTCGCAGCGCCGGGCGGAGGCCGCGCAAAAGAGCGGCCGCTTCAAGGACGAGATCGTCCCGGTGACGGTGAAGGGCCGCAAGGGCGATACGGTCGTCGACGCCGACGAGTATCCGAAGCCCGGCACCACGGTGGAGGTGCTGGCCAAGCTCCGTCCCGCCTTCGCCAAGGACGGCACGGTGACCGCCGGCAACGCCTCGGGGATCAATGACGGCGCGGCCGCCGTCGTGCTGATGACGGCGTCCGAGGCGGCGCGCCGCGGGCTGAAGCCGTTCGCCCGCATCGCCTCGTGGGCGCAGGCCGGGGTCGATCCCGCCTATATGGGCAGCGGCCCCATACCGGCCAGTCGCCGGGCGCTGGAGAAGGCCGGCTGGACGGTCGAGGATCTCGACCTGATCGAGTCCAACGAGGCCTTCGCCGCGCAGTCCTGCGCGGTCGTCCGCGATCTCGGCTTCGACATGGAGCGGGTCAACGTCAACGGCGGTGCG
>CAZVAR010000054.1:0-2478 GCA_964625225.1 uncultured Alphaproteobacteria bacterium
CCGCTCCCACTTCCAGCGCCTTCTTCGTGAGCGCGACGGTGTCCGGGATCGCGCAGGTGCCGGTGCCGGGCAGGAGCGTGTGCCCCGGAATGCCCGCGGCGCCGAGCCCATCGAGCAGGCTGATCCGCTCCGCCACACTGAAGGAGTTCGCCTCCCCCGTGGTGCCGAGCACCGCCAGCCCGTCCGCGCCTTGGTCCAGCAGCCAACGGCAGTGTTGCGCGAAACGCTTCGGGTCCGGCGACAGGTCGCGGTTCATCGGGGTCAGGGCGGCGACGAACACGCCGCGAGGCTTAGCCTCAGCCATATGGGTCTCCTCGGTCGGGCGGTCGGAGGACTCGTCCGCCATGTTTAGATCCGGTGCCGCCCGCCCGCAACACGGGGCTTCCATCCGCGCGCCGACCCCCGTTCCGCATGTCCCGTCGCGGTCCGCCTCGCCGCGCGCCCCGGGAGCCACGCCCGGGCAGATCGATCCGGCACGGCGGCCGGATTCGAGCCTTGAAATTTCGGCTTGGGGTCTATGGGGGTTTGTGAGGGTTCATGGGGGTTCGTGGGGATCCATGGGGTTCCTGGGGTTCGTGGGGGTTCGTGGGGGTTCGTGGGGGTTAGCATGGGGGTGGATATGGGGCGGGTAAGGGTGGACACGCGACGCCCGGCGCTCCGGACGAGATCGACATAGATAGGATATCATGAAAATAGTCCTATGTCCAGAACGGGCCAGACGGAACGACAGCCGCCGGTAGCGGTTATCGACGACGTGCAGGCAAAACTGCCTACGAGCAACGTCTTCGGGAGGAATAGATGCGCACCTCGACGGCCCTGACGGGTCTTCCGCTGGCGTTCGTCCTAATGACCTCCGTGCACGCCGCTCACGCTCAGGAGGTACGTACCGGCGCCGACGCCTTCGGCACCTGGGAGGACGACGCCCCCGGCGTAAGCCGCCACATCAGACCCGCCGACCTGCCGCCGCCGACCCATACCGAAAACGACCCCGAAGCGCCCGACTTCGAGCGAATGCCAAAGGTGGTCGATGCACCGCAGGGGATGGCACCGGATGTGCCGGAAGGCTTCACGGTACAGGTATTCGCCAGCGGCCTGAGCCAACCCCGCGTCATCCGGATCGCCCCGGACGGCGACGTCTTCGTGGCGGAAAGCGGGAGCGGCCGCGTCCTGGTCTTCCCCGCGGCGTCGGCCGGAGGCGGGCCGTCGACTCCCGAGGTCTTCGCCGAGAATCTGGAGCGGCCCTATGGCATCGTCTTCCATCCGCCGGATGAACCGCAGCACGTCTATGTGGGCACGGCGAACCAGGTGGTTCGCTTTCCGTACCGCAATGGAGACCGCAAGGCGACCGGACCGGCCGAAGTCGTGATCGCGGACATCCCCACCAAGCGGCACTGGACACGTGACCTGGAAATCTCCCGGGACGGCGAACGCCTGTTCGTCTCGATCGGCTCGGCGTCCAATGTCGCCGCCGGCATGCCGGCGAAGACAACCGAGGAGATTCAGGCTCACGAGGCGACGCACGGGCTCGGCGCCGCCTGGGGCGAGGAAAAGAACCGGGCCGTGGTCCAGGTATTCGACCCAGCGGGCACGACCGTCCGCAATTACGCGACCGGCCTGCGCAATTGCTCCGGCATGGCCATGCAGCCGGGCACCGATACCTTGTGGTGCACGGGGAACGAACGCGACCATCTCGGCCCCGACGTGCCGCCCGATTTCCTGACCAGCGTACAGGAGGGCGGGTTCTACGGCTGGCCCTGGTACTATATCGGCGGAAACGAGGATCCGGCCCACGCCGGCGAGCGCCCGGACCTGAAAGACAAGACTCTCGTCCCCGAGATCCTGGTCCAGGCGCATTCGTCCGCCCTGGAGCTGGTCTTCTACGACGCGGACATGTTTCCGGTCGAGTACCGCGGGGACGCCTTCGCCACCTTGCATGGCTCCTGGAACCGGCAAGACAGGACCGGGTACAAGGTGATCCGCGCCGTCATGGAAGACGGCAAGCCGACCGGCGCGTACGAAGACTTCATGACCGGGTTCGTACTGGACGACGACCGGGTCTGGGCCCGACCGGCCGGCATCGCGGTCGCGCGGGACGGTGCTCTGCTGGTCAGCGACGACGCCAACGGCACCATCTTCCGGGTGAGCTACGAAGGATCGCAGTAGCCGACACGGGTCCGGCCGCCGCCGACCGCCATCGCGACAACGGTTCCCCTCCGCCACCGCTTGCAGGGAAGACCGGAGCGGGTGCCGGCTGCAGGCATCGGGAAGCATTCCCGCGCCCCCGGAACGATCTCGAGACGACTCCCTTCTCACTGGCGGGGCCTGTCGCCGCAACCGGACGGCACCCGGCGACACGGGTCCGCCGCACCCCCTGCGATGCCGACGGCCTCGAGCCGCCAGCCGGCGCTGCCTCGGTCGCCGGGAGCGCGGCCGGCCGCGCTCCCAGCGAAGGTCAGCCCAGCCCCAGACTGTTGCTCA
>CAZVAR010000054.1:2488-20138 GCA_964625225.1 uncultured Alphaproteobacteria bacterium
ACCGCACCACCCGCGATGCCGGCGGCCTTCGCCCTCGGCGTCGTGGCCGACGAGCCGGCAGCCGTCGCTGACCCGCTCGCCGGCCCAGGACCGGCCGCGCTCCCGGTGAAGGTCAGCCCAGCCCCAGACTGTTGCTCATGACGATCCGCTCGATGTGCTCCGGCCCGGGCTCAAGCTCGCCGCGTTCGATGCGCTTGACGAGATCGGTCAGCGCGGCATGCGCAGGCGCCGGGACGCCGGCCTCCTCGCCTTTCGCCGCGATGAACCCGTTGATATAGTCGATCTCGGTGCGGCGGCCCTTGAGCATGTCCTGCCCCATCGACGGGCGCTGCGCATCGCTCTTGCCTGCGGCCGCCGCAAGCATCTGGGTCTCGATGGCATCGAGCGCCGACCGGTCGCCCTCGGCCGCGGCGACGAGTTGGTCCGGATCCAGATGGGCGATGTCCTCGAGCTCGTAGCCCAGCGCCCGACCGACCTTGACCGCCTCGGCGGCGAGGCGGATCGCGAAGCGCCGGGTCACCTCCAGACGATCGCAGGCATTCCCGCCCATGCCGGTCGCCGCGGAGAGCCCGTTGCGCATCCCGTTGACGCAGAGCTTCGACCAGCGCTCGCCCCAAAGGTTCGTGGTGGTCTTCGTGCTGTCGACGTAGTTGACCAGCCGCGCCACCTCCTCGACACGCGGCGTGATCCGCCCGTGCACCTCGCCGACGCGGAATACGGTGTGCTTCTCACCGCCGAGGGGCACGGTGCGCATGATGTGACCGGCCCTGTAGAGGTCGACCGAGATGCGGCTCGCGATGCAGCCGACCGTTTTGCCCCAGCCGACCACACCGGCGATGGTCTCCTCATTCATGCAGTTCTGGAGCGAGACGACGAAGCCGTCCGGCGCCAAGTACGGTCGGATCATCATGG
This sequence comes from uncultured Alphaproteobacteria bacterium, assembly GCA_964625225.1. Taxonomy (GTDB): domain Bacteria; phylum Pseudomonadota; class Alphaproteobacteria; order JAJUGE01; family JAJUGE01; genus CAZVAR01. The sequence continues at coordinate 3,401 of CAZVAR010000054.1, forward strand.
TCGCCCAGGCGGTGTCGTAGGACTTGACACAGACGAAGGCGATGTCGACCGGACGCTGTTTCGACAGGCTCTGCACCTCGGTCAGGTGCATGGTCGGGACCTGCACCGTGAAGCGCTCGGCCTCCGTCATGCCGCTGAGCTGGAGCCCGTGCGCACGGATGTACTCGATATGCTCCGGCCAGGGGTCGATGAGGGTGACATCCTCGCCATTGCGGGCCATGTGCCCGCCGACATAGCCGCCGACCGCCCCGGCGCCGACGACCACGATCCGTTTGCCCATGCGCTGTCCTCCGCGGATATCCTCGGCCCGCTCGAAGACGGGCTCCGCCATGACCTTATCCGGAAGGTCGCTCGGGTGCACTCGCGGATCGACGGGGCCGCCGCGCTTCGACGGTCCTGCCGGTGATCACGGGGTGACCAAGCTCCGGACCGGCGCCGTTGCCTCGACCGGCCGGCGCGGCATGGTGAACCGCAGGCCGGCGCTCAGCGCTTGACTACCGGGTCCTCGCCCTTGCCGTGCGACTTGCCGATGCGTTCCGCCGCCTCGAGCTCTTCGCGCTCCGCCCCCTCCAACGCCCGCTTCGCCTCCTGCGCACGCTCCTCGACATGCCCCGACCGGACGAAATCGCGCGTCCGGTCGTTGTAATCGCGAGCGGCCTCGCGGTTTCCCTCGCCCTGATTCTTCCGACGATCCGCCATGCCGTCCTCCTATTGCGGCCCGATCGACTGCCAGGGATTCAAGTCGACGTGCCCCGAACGGTTCCCGACGGCGGCGTCGCGACGACCGCGACCAGCTGCCGGAATTCCGCCACCGCCACCCCGGCCAGAATCAGCCCGAGGGCAAGCGGCGCCGTGCCGGGAAGTTGCTCGTTCAGCACAAGGACACCGCAGGCGACCGCCACCAGCGGGTTGAAATAGTTGAACAGCGAGAGGAAGGACGGACCGGCCAGAGCCACCAGCCGGAAAAAGGCGTAGGTAGCCCAGGGCGTGATCACGAGGGAAAGGACCGCGGCCGATCCGAGCGCGTCCAGGGTGGGCCGTGACGCTGGCAGGTCGCCCGCAACAACGGCCGCGGGCAGCGTGAAGGCGCTCGCCGCGACCATCACACCGGCGGCGGCGGTCATCGGCGACAGGCGCGGCATGCGCGCGGCGATCACGGCGCCGGTGGCGAAGCAGAAGGCACCGCCCAGCACCGCCACATAGGACAGCAGCGCGCCGGGACCGGCCCCGAACTCCGCCTCGGCGGCGGGGCCGAGCAGCACCACCACCCCCGCCAAAGCGAGCAGGAATCCCACCGTCCGCCGGACGGTGATCCGCTCCGTCCCGAGCGTGAAATGCGCGAGCAGCAGCGTCATCATCGGCGTCACGGCGACCAGGATTCCGGCGACGCTGCTCCGGACGTCGTCCTGCGCCCAAGTAATCAGGGTGAAAGGCAGCAGATTCCCCACCAGCCCGATCGCCGCACAGAACATCCACGGCCGCAAACCGCGCGGAAGCCGCTCGCCGCGGGCCCAGAGCGCGATCAGCAGGACCGCGGCGGCGGCGGGCAGGCGGGCCGCGGTCAGCATGAGCGGGCCGATCTCGCGGACGGCCTCATCCTGGAACAGGAAGGCCGAGCCCCATCCGAGACTCAGAAGAATGAGCAGGCCCCACCGTTCGAGACCATGCGGCAGCCGCATTCAGAGGCGGTCCCGGCCCGCGCGCAGCGGTCGCGGTGCGGCCCGCGGCGGCAGCGCCGCCCGAACGGGCTCAGGCGAGGACGAACAAATAGACGATCACCATCGCAAGAATGGCGAGGCCCAGCGATATGCCGAGGACGTAACGGGTGATGTGCCGCGTGCGCCCGCTGCGGACATCCTCGACCCCGATTTCCCGCGGTGCGTCACGGGTCCTGTCCGGTTGGGGATCAGCCATGAATCTCGCTTCCTGGATGCGATCGGACACCGGCCGTCGGCCGGTCATTCGAACCGAGCAACGGATCAGCCCTGCCAAGGGTTCCGGCCGCGCCCGCCGCACAGCAATGGTCAAGAAAAGGGCCGCCCCGTCGGGGCGGCCCAGAGTCGGAAGGGAGTCGGTAGCGGGGCTTGAGGGGAAGGGAACACACAACCAGCCCCGCGCAGTCGTGCTAGCCGAATAAACCCGTGCCCGTTCGGGTGGTTCCCAACAATTCTGCTGCCGCCGGAAAAATTTTCAGGAGCGGTCCTGACGCTTCGGAATCCGCCGAAGAATCTCCTGGAATCGCGCCGGGATCGGTTCGTTCAGGATATCCTGGCCGAGACGGCGCAAGGCCTCCTGCTGCCGCAGCAGCGCCTGAACTTCGGCTGCCCGTTCGGGGTGCGCGGCAAGATAGGCCTCGACCTCCTTGCGCCGGCTCGGGCTGAGGCGACCGTCGATATATTCCTGGATCTCATCCTCGGATACGGCTTCTGGGAACCCCATCAGAGTTCGCCTCCTTCTTCCTCCATCGCCCGTCGGCCCAATGCTTCACGCAGCGCGGCCCGAGCCCGCGACAGCCGCGATCTCACGGTACCGATCGGCAGATCGAGCACTTGAGCGACCTCTTCGTAAGCCAATCCTTCGATGGGCACTAGCAGAATGATCTCTTTCTGATCGTCCGGGAGTTGGTCGAGAGCATCCCTGACCTCCTTGAGCATGAGATGCTGTTCTTGCCCCCCCGAAACGGCAAGATTGGCGTGGCTGTCGGGTATCTCGCAGAACGCAGGCCCCCGTTGGCCGCGATTGTATTCATTGATCAGCACATTGCGAAGTATGACGAAGAGCCATGCCCGGAGATTGGTCCCGGGCGTATAGGTATGGAATTTGCTTACCGCCCGGACCAGGCATTCCTGGACCAGATCGTCGGCATAGACAGGGTCGCGAACCAGCAGCCGCGCGTAGCGTCGCAGACGCGGGATCTCGGCCGTGAGAAGGAGTTCGACATCGGCCGCGTCGTCCTGAACCGCCCCGCCGTCACCATTCGTTCGGTCCAGTTCCTTCGCGTTTTCCGTCACGGACATCTCCTGTGGGGGTCACGCACTACCCGGCACCGATATGCGAAGGAGGGACAGCGTGCCGAAGCGCCTCCGCGCCGCTGCGCGGCGCCGCCGCACGAGCCACGAACCGCGGATCTCCCGAGTCGCAACGCGTATTAAAAGTCCCGGCGGTCACCTCGCACGCTGCCAGCCGGCACTCACCCGAGATTTCCGCGGCCCGGCCGGCTCAGCGCCGAGAGCCGGCCTCATCGCCTGCGGCATTCTGCCCCGGGACACAACGGCATCCTAACGCAGCGGATTGCTCAAAAGTTCCCCGGGCGCCGGTGCGGATACCCCTTCCGCGCCAATTTGGCCCTTTCCAAGGCGATCACGCTTGACCAGATGATTGTCCGTCAACATAGGTCCGTCCGGCTGTCATGAACTACGAACAATTCTTCGAAGATGCCGTCGCCCGGCTGCGCGCGGAGGGACGTTACCGGGTCTTCGCGGATCTGGAACGGCGCGTCGGCGCCTTCCCGAATGCGACCTGTCACGGCCGCGGCGACGCCCGCGAGGTGACCGTCTGGTGCAGCAACGACTATCTCGCCATGGGCGAGCACCCTTCGGTGCTCCGGGCGATGACCGAGGCGCTCCAGACCTGTGGCGCGGGCGCGGGCGGCACCCGCAACATCTCAGGGACCAGTCATCATCTCGTGCTGCTGGAGCGCGAGCTGGCCGACCTGCACGGGAAGGAGGCGGCACTGGTCTTCACCTCCGGCTACGTCGCCAACGAGGCGACATTGGCCACCCTGGCCGGCCGCCTGCCGGGCTGTATCGTCTTCTCCGATGCCCTGAATCACGCCTCGATGATCGAGGGCATCCGCCACAGCGGCGCACAGAAGCGGATCTTCCGGCACAACGATCTCGACCATCTCGAGGCGCTGCTGCGCGAGGCGGACCCGGCGGCACCGAAGCTGATCGCCTTCGAATCGATCTACTCCATGGACGGGGACATCGCGCCGATCGGCGCGATCTGCGACCTCGCCGACCGCTACGGGGCGATGACCTATCTCGACGAAGTGCATGCGGTCGGCATGTACGGGCCGCACGGCGCCGGTATCGCCGAGCGGGACGGCGTCATGGACCGGCTCACCGTCATCGAGGGCACCCTGGCAAAGGCGTTCGGCGTGATCGGCGGCTATGTCGCCGGCTCGGCGCGCGTGATCGACTTCGTCCGCAGCTTCGCGCCGGGCTTCATTTTCACGACCGCGCTGCCGCCGGCGATCGCGGCCGGCGCCCTGGCGAGCGTTCGCCATCTCAGGGCGAGCAGCGTCGAGCGCGAACGGCAACAGGAACGGGCCGCCACCCTGAAGCGCCGGTTGGTTCGGGCGGGGCTGCCGGTGATGGCGTCACCCAGCCATATCGTGCCGGTGATGGTCGGCGATGCCGCGATGTGCAAGCGCGCCTCCGACGAGCTGCTCGAGCGGCATTCCATCTACGTGCAGCCGATCAATTTCCCGACGGTCCCGCGCGGGACGGAGCGGCTGCGGCTGACGCCCGGCCCGCGCCACACCGACGCGATGATGGACCGGCTGATCGCCGGCCTGTGCGACGTCTGGGACCGCCTGGGGCTGGAGCGGGTACGCCCTGCCGCCTGACCCTCAGTGCGCCATCAGCAGCGGCACGGTCGAGGTCGACAGGACGTGCCGCGTAACGCCGCCGAGGATCATCTGCCGCAGACGGCTCTGGGTGTAGGCGCCCATCACGATCAGATCGGCCTCGCGCCGGTCCGCCTCGATCAGCACCTGCTCGCCGACCGTCCCGGAGACCTCGGTCACGACGGTGACATCGGCTGTGATTCCGTGCCAGGCGAGGCGGCGCGCCACCCCTTCCGCACTGCGCGGCCCCTCGCCCCAGCTCACGACCGACACGACCGACACCGCCTCCGCTTCGGCCAGGAACGGGAGACCGGCCGTGACCGCCCGCGTCGCCTCGGGACTGCCGTTCCAGGCGATCATGATCCGTCGGCCGATCCGCGTCGGCGGATCCGGCGGGATGACCAGGAGCGGCTGGCCGCTCTCGAACAGGGCGGCCTCGAACACGGTCGCGGTCGGCACCTCGGCTTCCTTCAGCGGCCGGCTGACGACGATCAGGTCCACCAATCGGCCGTGCAGGGCAATCGCCTCGTCGTCCCGACCGGCGTCCTCGTGCCAGCTCGCCGTGACGCCGTCGCCGGACGGCCGGTCGGCCAGCCGGGTGCCGCGGCCCACGACGAAATTCTCGAAGATCGCACGGGCGCCGATCGCGCGGTCGGCGGCCTCCCGCTCGGCCACGGTCATGACCTCCTCGATCAGCGCCCCGGACATGCCCTCGCCGACGAAGGGAATCATGTTGCGCGGGTCGGGCCGCACGTGCAGAAGATCGAGATGCGCCCCGAACCTGTCCGCGACCAGCATGGCCGCCTCGAGCGGCGCCCGGCTCACCGACCCGGTTACCGGAACCAGAATCACCTTGATGCTCACCGCTTCCCTCCCTCGTCAGGGCGGCCGGAGGCGGTGCGGCTCCGCTAGGCCACCTGTCGCGCGAGCCGCATCGCCCGCTGCCCCTGCTTGGCGCGATGGTTCGGCATGACCAGGATGCAGTCGTCGTAAGGTGTCCGGATGTCCTTGTCGCCGTCGGTCGCGATCACCGTCCCCGCCCGGGGAAATCGCTCGAGACCGACGAAGTCGGAGGCGAACCGGAAGGAATCGGTCTCAGCGGCGATGCCGTGGGTGATGTCCAGCATCCGCTGCGGCGGCGCCGGCTTCGTGGCGATGTTCGCCTCGGCGAAGGCTGGATCGATCACGTCCAGCGCCTTCAGGAAATAGAGCGCGGTGTCGAGCGCCGCAACGCCGGTGGCGGCGGCCCAATGCTGGCCGCATTCCACCAGCAGGGCCGTCTTCGCATCGCCGGGATCCTGGAACATGTCGTGGTCGATGATGCGCTTGCCCTCGGCATAGACCGGTCCGCAGGCGACCGCTGCCGGGTAGCCGACCCGCTGCGCGAGCGCGCGTTCCTTGGGGAGGCCGTTGCAGAGGATGATCGGCTCGTGGAAGGTGCTCATCGAATGGATGTCGAGCAGGTAGTCGGCGCTCCGGTACACCGGCAGGAGCTCGCGCGCCCGCGCCAGCTCGCGGCTCTGGCGCGGCCCGCCCAGCGTCTCAGGCGTCCACAGCCGGTTGAAATCCTCGTCGATGCAGCGCGAGGCGGATGGCTCCTCCGGATCGAAGCGCTCATAGGCGGCGACATTGGCGAACACCAGCGTCAGCCGGCCCTGGCGCGGCCGCAGGTCGTGCCGGAACAGGAAATCGAGGGCGACGGCGCCGCACAGCTCGTTGCCGTGGGTCAGGGCGTTGACCATGACGTGCGGGCCGGGTTTCCCGGAGTCGAAGCTGTGGACATAGTCCGGCCCGACATTGCCGCGGCGGTAGGGCGAAAGGTCGGGCTTGGGCAGCTCGATCGGGTACGGGCCGGATGCCATCCTCAGATCACTCCATCGCGGCGGAAGGCGGCAATCTCGCTCTCGGCGAAGCCGTGCTCGGTCAGGATCGCCTCAGTGTGCTCGCCGAGGAGCGGCGGCGCCAGCTCCGTGTCGGGCCCGTCGCGGTCGAGCTTGAACGGGGCGTTGAGCACGGCCACCGGTTGCCCGAAACCGGGCGGCCCGGGGAAGTGGCGCACGAGATCGCGGTGGCGCACCTGCGGGCTCTCGATCGCCTCCGGCAGGGTGGCGACCGCGGCGCACGGCACGCCGGCCGCGGCGATCCGCTCCTCCCAGGTCGCGGCGGAGGCGGTGGCGAAGACGTCGATCAGCACCTTGCGCAGCGACGTCGCGTTCTCGCGGCGCAGCTCGCGCGTCGCGAAGCGCGGGTCGTCGATCAGGTCCGGGCGGCCGATGGCGCGGCAGAGCGGCGGCCACTGCCCCGGCACCGCGGCCGCCAGCAGCAGGAAGCCTTCGCCGGTCGGAAACACGTCGGAGGTGGGGCTGCCGGCCTGGCTGCGGTTGCCGAGGAGGCCGGGCACGACGCCGGCGTTCAGATAGCTGCTCAGGAGCGGGCCGAGGAACGAGAGGGCGGTGTCGAGCATGGCGAGGTCGATATGCTGCCCCTCCCCCGTCCGCTCGCGGCGGAACAGCGCCGAGGCGATGGCGAAGGCGCCGGTGACGCCGGTCGCCATATCGGTGACCCAATAGCCCGTCTTCACCGGCCCGGTCTCGGGATGGCCGGTGATCGACATCATGCCGGAGGCGGCCTGGATGGCCGGATCGTAGGCGGCCGCATGCGACTTCGGCCCGCTCTGCCCGAACCCGGAGATCGAACAGTAGATCAGGCGCGGGTTGATCGCGCGCATCGCCTCCCAGCCGTAGCCCATGCGCTCCATCGTGCCCGCCTTGAAGTTCTGGACCAGCACGTCGGCGCGCGCGACCAGCCGCTCGACGATGGTGCGGGCCTGCGGCTTCTTCAGGTCGAGCGTCAGCGATCGCTTGCCCGTGTTCATGCTGAGGAACATCGGCGACATGCGGTTCGCCTCGAGGGCGCCACCGACATTCAGCATGTCGCGGCACTGGTCGCCGCCGGCGGGCTGCTCCACCTTGACGATCTCGGCGCCGAGCAGGGCGAGCTGCTGGGTCGCATAGGGACCGGCAAGCACCTGCGTGAAGTCGAGCACCCGGATCCCGGCGAACGCCTTGGTCATGGCGCGGTGCCTTCCCTCACGCGGCCGCCCCGGTCTTCAGCGCCGTCGGAATGCGCTTCACCTTAGCGATCACCTCCCGCTGCAGGTCCCGGTCAGTGCCGGGCGGAAAGTCGAGCGTGATCCAGTCGGCGATGCCGCCGAAGCGCTCGGCGATCGCGTCGGCGATCCGATCGTAGGTACCGACGGCCGCGAACAGGCGCACCACGTCGTCGGGCACCTCCTTGGCCATTTCGCTCCACTTCCCTTCCAGGGACATGCGGTGCAGCTTGAGGCCGAGATCCTCCAGCCCGTGCACCGCGAAAACGCCGTGATAGGTTCGGGTCGAACCGTAGAAGGCGACGCGGTAGCGCACCCAGTCCATGCGCTCGCGCACAGCGGCCTCGTCCGGGCCGGTGGCGATGAAGCCGCCGCCGATCAGCTCGAATTCCTCGCGCTTGCGGCCGGACCGCTCCAGGCCCTCCTGCACATGCCGCATCACCACCTCCTCGGTGTATTTGCGCGTGCAGAAGCCGTGCAGCCGCACCCCGTCGCAAACCTGGCCGGCCAGCCGCAGCATCGCCTCGCCCACGGCGGCGATGGAGATCTTGAACATCGGCAGCCCGGTCTTCGGCGGCGTGAACTCCGGGGTCATCAGGGTGAAGTTGTAGTGCCTGCCCTCGAAGCTCAGCTTCTCGCCCTGCTCCCAGCAGCGCCAGATCGCGCGCAGCGCCTCGACATATTCCTTCATCCGCGGCTGCGGCGGCGTCCAGGGCACGCTGAAGCGGCGCTCATTGTGGCCCTTCACCTGGCTGCCGATGCCGAGATGGAAACGGCCGCCGCTCGCCGCATGGATATCGCGGGCAATGTTGGCAACCACCATGGGGCTGCGCGGGAAGGCGACGACGATGCCGGTCGAGAGCTGCACCCGCTCGGTCGCGACCGAGGCGAGCACCAGCGGCGCGAAGGGGTCGTGCTTGATCTCGTGCGTCTTGACGCCGTCATAGCCGATCTCCTCGGCCTCCTTCGCGGCGGCGGCGACGGAGCGCCAGTCGTCCATCGGCAGCATCGTGTCGACGAGCAAGGATCTTCTCCCGTTCCGGCCACTACTGCGCCGCCACGCCCGCCTCGGCCGTCCGGGCCGTCGCGGCGAGGATCGCGTCGGCGATCTTCTCGGCGGTCATGATGGTCGGAATGTTGGTGTTGGCGCAAGGCACGCGCGGGAAGATCGAGGCGTCGACTACCCGCAGGCCCGCAACGCCGCGGACGCGGCCCTGATTGTCGGTCACCGCCATCGGGTCGCCGTCGCGGCCCATGCGACAGCTGCAGGAGGCGTGCCAGACGCCGATCGTCTGCCGGCGCACGAACTCCTCCAGCGCCTCATCGTCGGCCAGCATCTCGGTGAGCCCCTTCCCTTCGAGGATCGCCTTCTGGATGATCAGCTTCCGCAGCCAGGCCGGCCCGTTCATCATCGCCGCCACCAGCCTCGTGATCGCCTTGTTGCGCGGCGTGACGGCGCCGATCGCACGGACACGCTCGCTGTAGGCCGAGGGGAAGGCATCGCTCGCGCATTTAGCCATTGCCGGCGAAGCGAAGAAATCCGCAGCCATGCGCACCGCCTGCATCAGCCGCAGCAGGTCGCGCCGATCCGAAAGCAGGCCGAACTCGACCCGCGGCTCCTCGCGCCAGTCGGCGCTCTTCAGCTTCAGCTGGCCGGCCGAATAAGTATTGTTGACCCAGATCAGGAACGAGCCCAGGCACTCGCCGACGGCATGCCAGGCCGACTTGTTCACGGCGACCAGGGCCATATCGCCCGGCGGACTGTCCTCCACGCCCGACGAGTAGCGCAGATAGACCTGCAGGTGCCGCCGCATCGACGCCGGCAGCCGCACGTCGGCCCCGATGAAGGCCGAGACGGCGATCGACGGGTGGTCCATCAGGTTCTGGCCGACACCGGGCAGATTGTGCCGGACCTCGATGCCGGTGTCCTTGAGGTGGCCAGCCGGGCCGATGCCGGCGCGCAGCAGCATCGCCGGCGAATGAATGGCGCCCGAGCAGAGAATCACCTCGCGGGCGCGGAACGTCTGCTCCTGGCCCTGGTGCACAGCGACGACGCCGACCGCCCTGAGCCCCTCGAACAGGATCTCCTTGACCTGCGTCTCGGCCTGGATCCGCAGGTTCTGGCGATGGCGGGTACCGGGGTCGAGATAGCCGATGGCTGCCGAGACCCGGCGGTCATAGGCGTTCGAGATCGTGATCGGGAAATAGCCATCCACCCACTCCGAATTCATGTCGGGATGGTATCGGTAGCCCTTCTCCTCGAAGGCTTCGGCCGCGGCATTGGCGAAGCCGGTCCACAGGTCGGGGAAAATCCGGCGAATCGGAATGCGACCCCGGTCGCCATGCCAGGGGGAATCGCCGAAGTCCATGTCCCGCTCGAGCTTGCGGAAATAGGGCAGCACCTTCTCCCAGCTCCAGCCCTCGGCGCCGAGCGCCTCCCACTCGTCGTAATTGTACGGAGCGCCACGGTTCGCGAGCTGGCCGTTGATGCTGGAGCCGCCGCCCATCACACGCGCCTGTTCGTACTTGCGCAGCGGCGGCAGCCGATCCGGGTCGTTGTGCGGGATGGGCTGGGTGTAGACCTTGAGCTCGGTCCAGTGGAAGCGCGGGTCGAAATAGGCGACGCCCGGATAACTGTCGAGAATCTCCTCCGGCACCCGGCCATGCGGCGTGTCCGGTCCGGCCTCCAGCAGGAGCACGCGGTTGGCGGCGCGCGCCGAGAGCCGGTTGGCGAGTACGCAGCCTGCCGAACCGCCGCCGACGATGACATAGTCGAAGTCCATCCCCGCTCCTCCCCGGATCTGTCGTTGCGTTGCCCCGATTATGGCATCGTCACGCGGCGGCGCGGGAGAGGGATTGCGCGTGCCGCGCTTGACGGGCTTCGGCCACAAGGCAAGAGTCGGCCGAATGCTCCAAAAGGGGAGGCGCCCGCGGCGATGCTGAGCATCGTCATACCGACCCTGAATGCAGCCGCCAGCCTGCCGGCCACCCTGGCCGCGCTGAACGTCAACCGGTCGGCCGCCGGCAGGACGGAGATCGTCATCGCCGACGGCGGGTCGCAGGACCGGACCACGGAGATCGCCGAGCGGTTCGGAGCCCGCGTGGTGAGGACGGCGCGCGGTCGAGGCCGCCAGCTCGCGGCGGGCGCGGCCGCGGCGCGCGGCGACTGGCTGTTGTTCCTGCACGCGGACACGCTGGTGCACGCCGACTGGTCGGCCGTCGTCGCGAGGTTCATCGATACCCCCGCCAACGCCGAACGCGCGGCCGTGTTCGCCTTCGCGCTCGACGATCCGCACCCGATGGCACGGCGGATGGAGCGGCTGGTGGCGTGGCGCTGCCGCGTGCTGGGACTGCCTTACGGCGATCAGGGCCTGCTGATCGGCCGGACGTTCTATCGAAAGATCGGCGGCTTTCGGCCGATCGAGCTGATGGAGGACGTGGACATCGTTCGCCGCATCGGCCGCCGCCGCCTCGTGCTGCTGCCGCTGCCGGCGGTCACGTCGGCCGCCCGCTACCGCGCCGGCGGCTACTGGCGCCGGCCACTGCGCAACCTGCTCTGCCTGCACCTCTACTTTGTCGGCGTACCGCCACGGACGATCGCACGGCTCTACGGATGACCGGGCGACCGGAGGCACGGCATCTCCTGATCTTCGCAAAGGCGCCGATCCTGGGCCGCGTCAAGCGGCGCCTCGCCGCCGAGATCGGGGCCGTCCCGGCCTGGACCTTCTACCGGCGCAACACGGGCGCCGTCATCCGGCGGCTGGCCCGGGACCCACGTTGGACCACGACTCTGGTCGTCGCTCCCGACGCGGCGGCCCGGAGCGGACGCTGGTGGCCGCGCGGGCTGACCAGGACGTCGCAGGGCCGGGGCGATCTTGGCCGACGGATGGACCGGGCGTTACGGGCACCACCGCCGGGACCGGTCGTCCTCGTCGGCAGCGACGTGCCGGACATCCGGCCGGCGGACATCGAGGCGGCATTCCGCCTGCTCGGCCGCAAGGATCTGGTGTTCGGCCCGGCCGCCGACGGCGGCTTCTGGCTGATCGGCGCGCGGCGCCGCCCGCGTTTTCCGTATCTGTTCAGGAACATCCGCTGGTCGACCCCCGACGCCCTGAGGGACACACTGGCGAACCTGCCCGCCGACCTGACCGCGGGGTTCGTCCGCGTCCTGGAGGACGTCGACGACGGCGCCGCGTGGGCGCGCTACCGGCGGGCGCTCAAGTTCCACGCGACCGGACCTGCTCCTGCAGGCGCGGCATGAGCTCCACGAAATTGCAGGGCCGGAAGCGATTGTCGAGCTGCCATTTCAGAATCTCGTCCCAGCCGTCGCGGCACGCGCCGGGCGAGCCGGGCAGCGCGAACAGATAGGTTCCGCCCGCCACCCCCGCCGTCGCCCGCGACTGGATGGTCGAAGACCCGATCTTCTGAAAGCTGATCCAGCGGAACAGCTCGCCGAACCCGGCAATCTCCTTCTCGTATACTGCGGCGAACGCCTCGGGCGTCACGTCGCGGCCGGTCACGCCCGTACCGCCGGTCGCAATGACGCAATCGACGTCCGGGTCCGCGATCCAGGCGCGGAGCTGCGCCACGATCCTGTCCTGCTCATCCGGAAGGATCGCGCGCGCAACAAGACGGTGGCCCGCCTCGACCAGCCGTTCGATCAGCGTCCGGCCGGACACGTCCTCCGCCTCGGTGCGCGTGTCGGATACGGTCAGGATCGCGATGTTGACCGGCAGAAACGGCCGGCTCTCATCAATTCGAGACATCTTGGGCAATATTGGTACCTGCGTGGTCGAGCGCCACGTAGCGCGGCCACTCGCCGGCCGCGGCCGCGTCCAGCGACGGGTCGATCTGACCCATGCGCTCGCGATAGATCCAAAGATTGGTGAGCACGCGCTCGACAAAGACGCGTGTCTCCCGCGACGGAATGCTCTCGATGAACAGCAGCGGGTCGCCGCGGTGCGGGACGCTCTTCTCCCATTTGCGGAGCGTGCCGATCCCCGCATTGTAGGCGATCGCCAGCTTCAAGAGATTGCCGTCGATACCCGGCCGCGCCAGCAGCCAGGCGAGATAGTGCTGTCCGAGGGTGAGGTTGACCTCAGGATCGTAGAGCGCGTCCCGACTCTCGACCGGAATCTCCGCGTCTTCGGAGACCTCGATGGCCGTCTGCGGCATGAGCTGCATCAGGCCGATCGCACCGTGGGGGCTGGTCGCCTTCGCATGGAACACGGATTCCTGCCGTGCGAACGCGTAGATCAGCGCACGGTCGAGCTTGAAGCCGTCGCGCGGCGCCCAGGGCAGTTCGGGGTAGAGCGCACGGTCGACCCTCTCGTGGCCGAACTGCGCGAGGCGGCTGCCGGCCCGCAGGGCCGTGTTCGGCAGGCCGGCCGCCTCCGCCACCGTCAGCAGGGAACGGGCGTGCGCCGGGTCGAGCTTCCAGACGTGCGAGCGGAGCTCCTCCTCGGCCAGCACGATCTCGCCCATCTGCACGAGGGCGATCGCGCGGCGGCCGCCGGGCAATGCGAATACCCGGTCGAGATCCTCCTGCGTCACCTGAGCCAGCGACCAGTCGAGCACGCTGTCCAGGCCGAGCGCGCGCCGGGCGATCTGGCCGTAGAAGGTGCGGGTGTGCTCGGCGGCCATGCGCAGCCAGCGCTCGACCCGGTCGGGCTGACGGGTCCGAAGATAGACGCGGGCCGCCCAATAGGCGCCGGCCGCGACGTTCGACGGCCCCGCTGCAGGCGACAATGCATGCTGCGAGAAATGCAGGGCGGCCCTCCCGAGCTGCCCCATCCGATAGGCGGCCAGACCGGCGACCCAGTGATTGGCCGACACGACGTCGCTGGAGCGTTCGGCGCCGGCCGCGGCCAGCCGGTAGGCCCTTTCATCCTCGCCCCGGACGTACCAAGCCATCGCCACGTCGGCGCGGGCACGGTCGAAGGCTGCAGCCGGCAGTGCCTCCTGCGTGGCGGACTCCCCCAGGATCCGTTCGGCCTGCTCCGGTTCGCCCTTGTTTAGATGGGCGTAAATCTTCGCGTTGATCGCCGCGCCGCGTTCGTCGAGCGGCGTCGCGGCCGGGCCGGCGGGCAGGTTGGCCATTGCGGTCAGGCCGGAGTCGGGCGCCGGCGGGGCCGCCGCCTTTTTCGGCTTACGGCGCATCGCTAGCGCGTAGACGCGCTGCGCCTCCGGATGATCGCGGTATTGCTCCATCCAGTCACGCAGCTCGACATAGCTCGCGCGGTACTTGGTCGGGTGCATGTAGCGCTGAAAGAGCACGTAGCCCATCAGCAGGCGGTCACGGAGCGCCACGATATGCTTGTCCGCGAGACCCCAGTGACCGTCCGCCTGCAGCCGGAAGATCTCGCGGTAATGGGCCACGTCCGAGCGCGAAAGAACCGGCGGCACTCCCACCAGCGGCGGCGGCGGCAGGTTGGCCGAAAAGCCCGACCCGGCGACAGCCGGCGCGGCGCAGCAGATCATGACGGCGGCGGCGAATCCGGGACCGGACAACAGCCTTGCGGCGCTGCGGGCCGGTGCGACCGCCCCTCCCTTTGCTATGATTGAGTTCAGCACGACAGGGCTAAGGATTAGTTTATGGTCGTTGTCGAAGCAAGCGCCCGATCGTGCGCATCAAGCCTAGCCCGAATGGCCAACAAGTCGCGCCAGGCCTCCCTTTTTTGACCCGGAGAGCGCAGCAGATAAGCCGGATGGAACGTCGCCCGCGCCGGAATCGGCTTCGCCATTCGCGCCGTCGCATAGGACAGCCACTGGCCGCGCAGCCGCGTGATCCCTTCGGTCCGCCCGAGCAGCGCCTTCGCGGATGCACCGCCGACCAGCACCAGCACATCCGGTGCCACCAGTTCGATTTGCCGCTCGACGAAGGGAAGACAGGCTCTCGTCTCCGCCGGAGTCGGGGTCCGGTTGCCGGGTGGCCGCCAGTAGAGAGTATTGCAGATGTAGACCTGGCTGCGATCGAGCCCGATCGCCGCCAGCATCCGATCGAGGAGCTGACCGCTGACTCCGACGAACGGCTCCCCCTGCCGGTCCTCCTCGGCACCCGGCGCCTCCCCGACCAGCATCAGCCGCGCATTGGGATTGCCGACGCCGAAGACGGTCCGCGTCGCCGTCCGCTTGAGCGGACAGCCCTCGAACGCTTCGACCTGTGCGCGCAACTCGTCGAGGCTCTCCGCCAAGCCGGGCTCGTGCAGCGGCAGGGCACGCGGTGCCGGTGGCGGTGCCGGCTCGGCTGCCGCGATCGTCGGCGCCGGATGCGGCGGGGCCGGTGCCGGATGCGGCGGGGCCGGTGCCGGATGCGGCGGGGCCGGTGCCGGCTCGGCCGGCGGGGCAGAGCGGCGGACCACTGACAGCGGTGCCGGCTCCGGGGCGGCGAACCGGTCGACCGGCACGTCGCCGATCGCCTCGTCGACACCGGCGTCGACGTACCAGCGGAGGATCTCGATCAGGCCGGTCGGTCGCAGCATGGCATAGACTTTGGCCGCACACTATGTTGACTTCGTGACGAACGGTCCCGCCGCCCGGCGGCCGGGGCTCGCCTCCCACGAGGTTTCAGAACACGCTAAGCCAGGGAACGCAAGGCATGGAACGCGAAAGCATGGAATTCGACGTCGTGATCGTCGGCGGCGGGCCCGCCGGCCTCGCGGCGGCGATCCGGCTGCGTCAGCTAAGCCTGGAGCAGGGCCACGAAGCCACGGTCTGCGTGCTGGAGAAGGGCTCGGAGATCGGCGCGCATATTCTGTCCGGCGCCGTCTTCGACCCGCGCGCCCTGACCGAGCTGTTCCCCGACTGGAAGGAGCGCGGCGCGCCGCTCGACACCCCGGTCACGGAAGACCGCTTCCTCTTCCTGACGGAGAAGGGCGGCTTCCAAGTGCCCCAGGCCCTGATCCTGCCGACCATGCGCAACGAGGGCAACTATGTCGGCAGCCTCGGAAATCTCTGCCGCTGGCTTGCAGAGCAGGCGGCCGAACTGGGCGTCGAAGTCTATCCGGGCTTCGCTGCCACCGAGGTCCTCTACCATGAGGACGGCAGCGTCAAGGGCGTGGCGACCGGCGACATGGGAATTGGCCGCGACGGCCAGCCGAAGCCGACCTACCAGCCCGGCATCGAGCTGCACGCCAAATACACGTTCTTTGCCGAAGGTTGCCGCGGCTCGCTCGGCCGCGAGCTGATGGAGCGCTTCAAGCTGGGCGAGGGCAGGCAGCCGCAAACCTACGGCATCGGCCTCAAGGAGCTGTGGGAGATCGATCCAGCGAAGCACCAGCCGGGCCTGGTCATCCACACCGCCGGATGGCCGCTCGACCGGAGCACCTACGGCGGCTCCTGGCTCTACCATGTCGCCGACAATCAGGTGTCGGTGGGCTTCGTGATCGGACTGGACTACGCCAACCCTTATCTCACGCCCTTCAAGGAGTTCCAGCGCTTCAAGACGCATCCGAAGATTCGTTGGTTCTTCGAGGGGGGCAAGCGGATCGCCTACGGCGCGCGGGCACTGACCGAGGGCGGCATCCAGTCGCTGCCGCAACTCGTCTTTCCCGGCGGCGCGCTGATCGGCGACGAGGCGGGGTTCCTCAACGTTCCGCGGATCAAGGGCAGCCATGCCGCGATCAAGACGGGGATGCTGGCGGCCGAGGCGGCGTTCGCGGCGTTGAAGGACGGCAGCGAGGGCCGCACCACACTCGACGCCTATCCGGCCGCGTTCCGCCAGTCGTGGCTCTACGACGAGCTGCACCGCGCCCGCAACTTCCGACCGGCTTTCCGCTGGGGCCTGCTCAGCGCCTCGCTGCATGCGGGCATCGATCAGATGCTGTTCCGCGGCAAGGCCCCCTGGACGCTGCGCCATCACCGCCCCGACCACGAGGCGCTGCGCCGCAAGGAGGAATTCCGCCCGATCGACTATCCGAAGCCGGACGGGGTGATCTCGTTCGATCTGCCCTCCTCGGTCTATCTCTCCAACACCAATCACGAGGAGGACCAGCCGGTTC
>CAZVAR010000054.1:20148-21698 GCA_964625225.1 uncultured Alphaproteobacteria bacterium
GTCCATCTGCGCCTGAAGGATCCCTCCGTCCCGATCAACGTCAATCTGGCGCTTTACGATGCGCCGGAGCAGCGCTACTGCCCGGCCGGCGTCTACGAGATCGTGACCGACGAGGCGGGCCAACCGCGTCTCCAAATCAACGCGCAGAACTGCGTGCACTGCAAGACTTGCGACATCAAGGATCCGACCCAGAACATCGTCTGGGTGCCGCCGGAGGGCGGCGGCGGCCCGAACTACCCCAATATGTGACGGGGCGCGGCGCTTCGGGGGGAGGTGCCGCCATATCGCCGGACGTGCGACGAGGATTGGAAGACGGTCGATGAACTCCGCCAGGCGGGCTCTATCCCTCTCTCTCGGGCTTATTCTGACGCCGCTCGGGGCCTGCGCCGACGGGCCGACCCGGAGCGCCGATCTCGGCAGCGCCGGCTTCGGATCCGCCAATTCGGTTCCGGCGCCCTGGGGCAAGTCGCTGTCCGGGAACTATCTCGCCGGCCGCCATGCCGAGCGTAATTTCGATCTGAACGCAGCAGCCGACTATCTCGCTGCGGCGCTGTCGCGCGACCCGGACAATATCACGCTGCGCCAGCGCGTTTTCCTGCTCCAGCTCAGCGGCGGGAAGTTCGGCGACGCGCTCCGCCACGCGCAGGCGCTGGCCGCGGAGCGCGAAGGCCTGCCGCTCACCACGATGACGCTGGCGGTCGAGGCGGCCGCCAAAGGCGACCATGCCAAGGCCAGGACGCTGATCGAAGGGCTGGAGCCGAACCGCTATCACGCCTTCATGCGGCCGGCAGGCCTAGCCTGGCTGAGCCTGGCGACGGACGGTGTCGACACCGCCCTGGCGGCTCTGGAGCCGCTGGCGGCCGAGCCGGGGTTCGTCTCGCTCTATCACCTGCATCGCGGGCTGTTGAACGACGTGGCGGGTCGCGTCGACGTGGCGCGGGACGCTTTCGAAACGCTGCTCGAGCGGGATCCGACACCGTCGCTGCGGATGGTGCAGCTCGTCGGGAACTTCTACGAACGCCGCGGCGAGCGCGAACGCGCCCTCGCGCTCTACGACCGCTACCGCGCCGACAATGCCCGAATCGGATCGCTGCTCCCGCGCGGAACCGAAGGGGCTGCGCCCGAGCCCCTGATCCGGGGTGCGCGCGACGGCTTCGCCGAGGCGGTCTTCAATCTGGCCGGCGCGCTATACGAGGACCGCGACGTCGCCCTGGCTCTGGTCTATGCCCGGCTGGCACAGGTGCTCACCCCCGGGAACGCGATGATCGCGCTGCTGATCGGCGAGGTGCTGGAGGCACAGGAACGATTCGCGGAGGCGGCCGAGGTCTACGCCGGCATCGACCCCGGCTCGCCCTTCGGCCGCGCGGCGGCGCTGCGGATGGCCCAGACACTCGACGATCAGGACGACACCGATCAGGCAATCGCACGGCTGCAGAGCCTCGCCGCGACCAACCCGACCGACCCCGAGCCGCTGGTCGCGATGGGCCATATTCTGCGTGCCCGGGAACGCTTCTCCGAAGCGGTCGCGGCCTACGACCGGGCGGCGGAGC
>CAZVAR010000055.1:0-1148 GCA_964625225.1 uncultured Alphaproteobacteria bacterium
AGCGGCTGACCCGCTTCGTGGGCAAGTCGAAGGCGATGGAGATGTGCCTGACCGGGCGGATGATGGACGCCGAGGAGGCGGAGCGCGCCGGCCTGGTCAGCCGAATCGTACCGCAGGCCGACCTGATCGACGAGGCGGTCAGGACCGCCCAGGCCATCGCCGACAAGTCGCGGCCGGCGGTGATGATCTGCAAGGAGGCGGTCAACCGCGCCTACGAGACCACCCTGGCCGAGGGGGTCCGGTTCGAGCGGCGGCTGTTCCACTCGACCTTCGCCACGGCCGACCAGAAGGAGGGCATGGCCGCCTTCGTCGAGAAACGGCAGCCCAGCTTCCAGAACCGGTGAGGCGGCGGGCTTGACGCCGCTCGGTGCAGCTTTTATATGCTGCGCCTCCCCAGATTCGAGGCGTTCACCCATGGCGAATTCGAGTTCGGCCAAGAAGCGTATCCGGCAGACCGAGCGCCGCACGGCCATCAACCGCGCGCGCATGAGCCGCATCCGCACCTTCGTCAAGAAGGTCGAGATGGCGATCGGCAGCGGCGACAAGGCCGCCGCGCAGGATGCGTTCCGGGCGGCCCAGCCGGAAGTCATGCGGGGGGCCAAGGTCGGCCTGCTGCACCGCAACACGGTTGCCCGCAAGCTGTCCCGGCTTTCGAAGCGCATTAAGGAGATGAGTGCCTGATACTCCCGCGAAGGCGGGCGGCCTCGAACGCCGCGCTCCGGCTGGAGCGCGGCGTTTTCATGCGCGGTCATGCTGCGCTGCGAATCAGTGCGTGTTTTCAAGCGCTTGGCGTTTTTTTCCGCCGTTCACGTTGTGTCTTGTTGCAAGCCCGGAGGGGGGTCGATAAATTCAATTTTCTCCGGGATGGGGCAATAAGCAAATGATAATCGTGCGGGGCAAAGTTGGCCGGGCTGGAAGTGTGCAAGTAAGGCAAGCGGCGACTTAATAGTCTAGGTTTAGCTTTTTATTTTCTGGCTCACGGTTTGTTATGCCTGTTTCTTCGGGGTTGAGTTCACGTGCGGTGGCCTGGGGCGCGGCGCGGGCCTGAATTATTTGCCCGTTCGGCTCCCCAGGAGGCGTGGAGGTGCGGAATGCCGGAGTATGCGGGGGATCTGTCGGTGGAGCGTGCCTGGGACATGCTGGCCCGG
>CAZVAR010000055.1:1158-21569 GCA_964625225.1 uncultured Alphaproteobacteria bacterium
CGGGATAAGAACGCCGTGCTGGTGGACGTTCGGACACGGCCGGAGTGGCAGTTCGTCGGGGTGCCCGACCTCGACCGTGTCGGCAAGAAGCCGCTGTTCGTGTCCTGGCAGATCTATCCCGACATGAGGCCGAACGAATCGTTCGTCGATCAGCTCGGGGCGGCCGGGGTCGCCCCGAACGCCCCGGTCCTTCTCATCTGCCGTTCCGGGGCGCGCTCGCGCGCGGCGGCGATGGCGCTGACCGCGGCGGGATTCGAACACTGCTATAACGTCGCCGGCGGCTTCGAGGGGGATCCCGATGCGGAGCGCCACCGCGGCACCGTTAACGGTTGGAAGGCCGCCGGCCTGCCCTGGAAACAGGAGTAGGTTCATGACTCTCGGTTTGGACGAGCGCAATGCACAGTGGGCCCGTGTGCGCGGCCGTCTCCGTGCCGAGTTCGGCGACGGTGTGTTCCGGAGCTGGCTCAAGCCGATGACGCTGACCGGGGTCAGCGACGGGGTGATCCGCATCGCAGTGCCGACCCGCTTCATGCGGGACCGGATCAATGCTCTCTACGGCGACCGCCTCCGCAGCCTGTGGGCGGCCGAGGATTCGGGAGTCGTCGACGTCGAGCTGGTGGTTACGCCGACCACGCTGGGTCGGCCGGCGAGCGCGGCCGAGTCGGCCGGGGCGTCGGGACCGAACGGCGGCAGCAACGGCCATGGCGTGGCGGGTTCGGCGTCGAGCGGAGCCGGTGCGGAAATGGCGGACTGGGTGCAGACGATCAGCGCCCCGCTCGACCCGCGCTTCACGTTCGACAATTTCGTGGTGGGCAAGCCGAACGAGTTCGCCCAGGCCGCCTGCCGGCGCGTCGCCGACGCGGCCACGGTGCCGTTCAACCCGCTGTTCCTTTATGGCGGGGTCGGCCTCGGCAAGACGCACCTGATGCACGCCATCGCCTGGCACATCCGCGAGCGCGATCCGTCGCGGCGGGTCGTCTACCTCGCGGCCGAGAAGTTCATGTACCAGTTCATCCGGGCGGTCCGCTTCCGGGACACCATGGCGTTCAAGGAGCAGTTCCGGTCCGTCGACGTGCTGATGGTGGACGACGTCCAGTTCATCTGCGGCCGCGACTCCACCCAGGAGGAGTTCTTTCACACCTTCAATGCCCTGGTCGACCAGAACCGGCAGGTGATCATCTCCGCCGACAAGTCTCCGGCCGATCTGGAAGGGCTCGAGGAGCGCCTGCGCTCGCGGCTCGGCTGGGGGCTGGTCGCGGACATCCATCCCACGAACTACGAACTGCGCCACTCGATCCTGCAGAGCAAGGCCGAGAAGATGGGCGCGCGCGTCCCGGACAAGGTGATCGAGTTCCTCGCGCACAAGATCACGTCGAACGTCCGGGAACTCGAGGGTGCCCTGATCCGGCTCGTCGCCCACGCCGAGCTGGTCGGGCGCGAGATCACCATCGACACGGTGCAGGACGTTCTGCACGACCTGATCCGCGCGAACGACCGCAAGATCACGATCGAAGAGATCCAGAAGCGGGTCGCGGAGCACTACAATATCCGCCTCGCCGACATGCATTCGCCGCGGCGGGCGCGGGCGGTGGCGCGGCCGCGGCAGGTCGCCATGTATCTCGCGAAGCAGCTCACGTCCCGCTCGCTGCCGGAGATTGGCCGCAAGTTCGGCGGTCGCGACCACACCACGGTGATGCATGCGGTGCGCAAGATCGAGGAGCTGCGCTCCGCGGATTCCAGCATCTCCGAGGATCTCGACCTGCTGCGGCGGATGCTGGAGACCTGAGCCGGGCGGGCCGGCGGCCGGCCCGCCGGCCCCCTTTTCTTCCCGGTGCGTAGCGGTCGAGCAGCGCGTCCGGGAGCGGCATCAGCCGCGGGGTTTCAGTCCAGAGGAGAGCGCACCGGACCGCGCGGCCCGGATAGATGCGGGCGAGCAGGGCGCGATAGGCCGCCATCTGTCGGAGGTAGGCGGGCGCAACTGCCCGGGGTTCGGCCGGCGGCGGCCGGTTGCTCTTGTAATCGACGACCAGCACCTCGGATTCGGTCACGCACAGCCGGTCGATCTGGCCCGAGATCGTAACCGTGCCGACCGTCCCGGATACCGGCGCTTCCACATGCGCGCCGGACGTGAAGATCGGGGCGAAATCCGGGTGGCGCAGCACCGCCAGGCACTCGTCCAGGATCGCCGCGCGCATCGTCTCCTCGAGATCCGCGGCCGCCCGCGCCAGGTAGCGCCGGCCGGCCGCCTCCCTCTCCGCGTCGGCGATCTCGGGCAGGTTCTGGAGCACGCGGTGGATCAGGAGGCCGCGACGGAACCGGCGGCCGGCATCGTCCCCGAGCGGCGAGGCGATCGCGGGCTCCTCCTCGGAGCGCGACGGTGCCACGTTGCGCATGGCGGCCGCCCGCGGAACCGCGGCGTTCAGCCAGGCGGGGGCGGGCACGGCGGACGCTGCCAGCGCCGCGGCCCGCCCGTCCGGGCGCGGCGGAGCGGCCTGCGGTCCCGTCAGCCGTAGCCCTTCGCCGCTCCAGGCGCCTGGCCGGTCCGCGGCAAAATCGAACCGTGTGACCTCCGGAAGCGCCGACAGCGCCTCGGTGGCCAAGGCGTGCCAGGTCGCGCCCTTGCCCTCGCCCCAGCCGCAGAGATACAGCCGATCCTCGGCCCGGGTCATCGCGACGTAGAGCAGCCGGCGCTCCTCCTGGTCACGGCGCCGCTCCGCTTCGGCCCGCAGGCGATCCCCCACCGGCTCCCGCAGCTCGCGCCTGGGGGTCCAGAGCACCAGATCCTCGTCGTCGGACCAGAGCAAATTGCCCGGCGGCCGGCCGCCGAACATGGTGTCGGGTACGAACACGATCGGCGCCTGCAGGCCCTTGGCGCCGTGCACGGTCATGATCCGCACTTCGTCCCGCTCGCCCTGTTCGAGGTCGCGCTTTACGTCGCCCTCGTCGGCCAGCAGCCAGTGCAGGAAGCCCTGCAGCGACGGCAGATTGGCGCGGCCGTAGGCGAGCGCCTGCGCCAGGAACTCGTCGATGGGGTCGTTGGCCTCCGGCCCGAGCCGCGCCAGCAGGCGCCGCCGCCCGCCGCGCGGGCCCAGCAGCTCGGCGAACAGCTCATAGGGAGGCACGAAATCGACCTTGGCCAGCAATTCGGAGAGCAGGGCATGGGCCCGACCGAACGGCGACTCCGGCTCCGCCGCCGCGAACGCGCCGAGCCGCCGCCAGAGCGTTCCGTCACGGTCGAGCGCCAGCGTGCAGAGTTGATCCTCGTCCAGCCCGATGAGCGGGCTCTTCAGCACGGTCGCAAGCGTGAGATCGTCCTCCGGCAGCAGCAGGAACGAGCCCAGCGCGACCAGATCCTCCACGGCGAGCTGCTCGGTGAGGCGCATCCGGTCCACGCCCGCGACCGGTACGCCGCGGACCTTCAGCGCCCGCACCATCTCGTCGACGAAGGCAGTCCGCCGCCGCACTAGGATCATCACGTCTCCGGCCCGGACCGGCCGGTCGCGCGAGTCCAGCCGCTCTCCGCAGGCCAGCCAGCGCGCGACGGTTTCCGCGATCTCGGCGGCGAGGCGCGCGGGCGGCGAAGGCGCCGAGGCATAGGCGCGGGGCACCTCCCAGGGCGAGGCGTCGTCCGCCGGCGCCGATTCCACCGGTGGCCAGATCTCCACCAGCCCGGCCTGGCCCTCTCGGAACGGGTGGTGCTTGAGGACCGTACCGTCCGGCACGACGCCGTCGCCGGCCGGACCGGCGAACACCGCGTCGACCGCCGTCAGCACCACGGCGGTGGAGCGGAAGGACAGGTCCAGGCTCACATCGTCCCAGTGTCGCTCCGCGGCGCGGACCCGTTCCCGGAAATGCCGCCGCATCGCTTCGAACCGGGCGGGATCGGCGCGCTGGAAGCTGAAGATCGACTGCTTCGCGTCGCCGACCGCGAACACGGTCCGCTCCGCTGCGGCGGCGCCTTCGCCGGCAAAGAACTCCTCGGTCAGCGCCGCCACGACCTCCCATTGCTCGGGATTGGTGTCCTGCGCCTCGTCGATCAGGATATGGTCGAGCCCGCCATCGAGCTTGTAGAGGACCCAGGGTGCCCGCCCGTCCCGCAGCAGGTTGCGGGTGGCCAGGATGAGGTCGTCATAGTCCAGCAGGCCGCGGGCTTCCTTCAGCGCCTCGTACTGCTCCAGAAGCGCCGTGCCGAGCCGCAGAAGGGCTGCGGTGGCGTCCGCCACGATGCAGGCATTGCACTGCGCTTGCAGCGCGACCAGGCGTTCGGCCTCCGCCGCCAGGGCTTCCGCGGCATCGGGGAAGGATTCCGCGGTCTTCGTGCCGCAGAGCCGGGCGCGCACCGTCCCCTCTCGGGTCAGGAACTGTTCCCGATAGGCGTCGAGGTCGGCGAGGCGCCCGTCGGGATCGTCCAGCCAGCGGCGGATCGCCGCGGCGCGCTTCTGCTCGGTGCTGCTGCCGCGGGCCAGAGCGTCGCAGGCCCGACGCAGGGCGTCCATCGCGAACGATGTCCCTTCGCAGGCGGCCCGCAGCAGGGCCTCTTCGGTCGCGCCGGCCGGCAGGTCGAGCGCCTTGCGGAGATGCGCGGCGAGGCCGGCCATGCCGCCGTGCCGGGCCAGCAGCCGCCGCAGCCGCCCGCGCTCGTCGATCAGCTCGCTCAGCAGCGTGTCGAAGCCGCCCTGCTGCACTTGGCCGGTCACCACGGCCAGCGCGCCGGTCAGCTCCGGGTCGGCGCCGCTCTGGGCGCGCGCGAGCAGCGCGTTGCGAGCCTGCTCTAGCAGTTCCGCGGCGGTCCGGTCGTCGGCGACCTGGAAATGCGGCGCGACCCCGGCCTCCAGCGGGAACCGGGCGAGCACGGCTTGGCAGAACGCGTGGATCGTCTGGATGTTCAGGCCGCCGGGCGCATCGAGCACGCGCGCGAACAGCCGGCGCGCCGCTTCGAGCCGTTCCGCATCCGGCGCGGCGCCGGTGAGATCGGCGATCTCCGCGGCGAGATCCGCGTCCGGCAGCGTCACCCATTGTCCCAACCGGCGGGCGAGCCGGTTGGCCATCTCCGCCGCGGCCGCTTTGGTGAAGGTGAGGCAGAGAATCCGCCCCGGTTCGGTCCCGGCGAGGAGCAGGTTCAGCACACGGTCGGTCAGCACCTTGGTCTTGCCGGTCCCTGCCGAGGCGGCGACCCAGACGGACGCACCGGGCGCCGCCGCCCGCCGCTGCGACTCCAACGGCGCGGCCGCCCGCGCGGGGGCACCGGCGCCTACGCTCGTCCGCTCCGCGACCATTCCTTGACCCGCGCCAGGTGGGCATAGGCGGCGCGGCGGCCCGCCAGGGTCGGCCGCGGCTGCGCAAGATAGGGCGTCGTCACGTCGTCGAAGGCGGCGACCCAGGCGCCGAGACCCTCGCGCAGGGCAGCGGCCAGGGCCGCCGCCTCGGCTTCCCGACCGCAGGCCCCGCGGATCTCGCCGCCGTCCCCGATGCCCGAGAGCGTCCAGTAGGCGAGGTCCGCCACCGGCGCCTCGGGCACGCCTTCGAAGCCGGCGGCGGCGGCGACGGCCGCGGCGATGCTCATTTCCGGGGCGGCGCCGCTGCGCACGTCCTGCACGCGCGGGATCCGGCCGGTCTTGTACTCGATGATCTCGATCGTGCCGTCGGTGCGCAGGTCGATCCGGTCCACGCGTGAGCGGACCGTGAACGGCCCGGCCGGCGCCTCGAGCGTGAGCTGGCCCTGCACGCGCGTCCGGCTCATGCGGATCGACGGCCGCCTTTGCCGCTCCTGTTCCACCGCCCAGCGGGCGATCCGTTCGAACCGCGGCCACCAGAAGGCGCGGACACCCGGTCGATCGAGGGCCGGCCCGAAGACCTCGCGGCCGATCTCCAGCAGCCGATCCAACGCATCCTCGGCGACGCCGGCGGCGCAGCCCTGGACGAAGCGGTCGAGGGCGGCGTGTACGAAGGCGCCGCGCTCGGCGACCCCGGGGTTCTCGTCAATCGGCGCCAGCGGCTCGAGCCGCAGCACGTGTCGGGCATAGATCGCATAGGGGTCGCGCAGCCAGGTCTCGATCTCGGCGGCCGACAGCGCCCGTGGCCGGCGCAGGACCGGCGGGCAGGGAAAGGGCGGCGGCGCCGGCTCGATTCGCTCCGGCCGGTCCAGCGCTTCCGCCCAGGCGAGCCACTGCCGGGGCGCGCCGATCTCCCCGGCGAACCGGGCCGCGCTCAGCACGCTGTCGAGGCGCAGTAGCCATCGCGACGGCACCGTCGGTGCCCCTTCCGAGCGCATCGCCCGGGTCAAGGTCACCCGTGGGGCACATAGCGCCTGCGCGAAATCGTGCGCCGAGAGGCCGATGCGCCGCTCGGGCGCCGGGAGGCCGAAGCGTTGCCGCATCGGCCGGCTCATCCACTGGTCGGGTCGCGGCGTCGGCGGCCAGGTTCCCTCGTTGAGGCCGCCGAGGATCAGATGGTCCACCTGCAGCAACCGTGCCTCGATCGTGCCCCAGATCGCGAGTTGCGGATGCGTCCCGAAGCGCGGCCGCACCACCGCGTTGGCCAGCAGCGAATCCAGCAGTGCCGGATAGTCGCGGCCGGCGATCGGGCCGAAGCCTGCCCCCGCATCGAGCAGGTCGGAGACGAACCGCGCCGCGGCTTCGCCTTCGTCGTGCGCCCACAGCCTCGCCGCGCCGTCGATGGTCCGCGGTTCCTCGTTTTCATCGTCGCGCGCCTGCGCCGTGGCCAGCCGTTCGGCGAAGCCGACATGCGCGGCCAGCAGTTCGGGCAGCTCGGCTTGCGGGGCATGGATCAGGCGCAGGAAGTCGTCCGCCATGGCGGCGAGCCGGTCGACGAAGGCGAGCAGCATCTCCGTGTCCGGCTCGGGCAGCGCGTCCCGTCCGGGCTCCGCGAGCCCGCGTCGCTCCAGCGCCCGTCGCAGGCCCGCGAAGCCGGGTGCCGGACGCGGGCCGCGCAGGGCCGCCAGTTCCAGTCGGCGCACCCGCTCCCGGAAGGCGAGGGGATGCTCGCCCCCCGCCGCCAGCGGGTGCTTGAGGGCGGCGAGCAGCGCCACCGGCGCACAGTTCTGCGCCGCCATGGCCGCGAGCAACCGAAGAAACAGCACCGGCGGCGTCTCGCCGAGCGGTCGCCCGGCGGAGTCGTCGAGCTCGACGTCCCAGCGGCGCATCTCGGCGACGACCCGCCGGGCGAGGTCACGGTCGGGCGTGACCAGCGCCGCGCTGCGCCCCTCGGCCAGTGCCTCGCGCATCGCCAGCGCGACCACGCGGGCCTCCTCTTCCGGGCCGGGGCAATCGACGCGGGTGACACCCTGCAGCGCGAGCGGCACATCGAGGTCGAGCCGGCGCCAAGCGTCGGTGGTTGCCGCGGGGCGCATCGTCTCCGAGACCAGCCGCTGCCGCGCCACCGCCGCCGGCGGCAACGGACGGGCCGCCGCCGGCGGCCAGACCGCGACCTCGGTGCGGTTCATGCCGAGCGAGTCCAGCAGCCGTGCCATCCCGTACTGCGCATGCGTGGGCTCCAGCGCCTCCCAGCTCGCCTCGTCCAGCGCGAGATCGAGCCCCGGCAGGATCACCTCGCCCCGCGGCAGCCCGGCGACCACGCCCAACAGAGCCGCCGTCGCCGGGATGCTGCCGGTCGATCCGGCGGCGATCACCGGCGTCTCGGGCGGCTGCGATCGCCACAATTCGGCCTGCGCCGCGATCACGGCGTTGCGCCGTTCCGCCGGGTCGAGCCGACCTTCGGCCGCCAGGATCCGGGGCCACGCTTCGGTCAGGACTTCCAAAAAGGTGAGCGTGAGCTGCCAGTGCGTCGCGAATTCCTGCGGCACCAGCGTGGCGAGCCGCTCGAACGGAAGCTGCTCGGTCTGCACCTGATCGAGCAGCCGACCCAGTTCCGCGGCGAGCCGCGCCGCCTGATCGGCCGTTGCCGGCCCCTGGCCGGTCGTCTCGCGCATCTTCAGGATCAGCCGCGACAGCAGGAGCTGCCGCCGCAGCGGCGAGATCGCCGGCGGCAGATCCAGCCCGCCGGGCTCGATCGTCTCGGGTGAGGCGGCATCGGCGAAGGCGAGCGCCTCCTCGTCGAGATCGCCGACCGGCATCACCCGGGGCAGCAGCAGTGGCTCGCCCCCGGTCGCGCGCAGGAACGCCGCGGTCAGCGCCCGTCCCGCGCGCCGGTTCGGCAGCAGCACGAGCACGCGCCCGAGCTCCAGGGGATCTGCGCGGGTGCGTTCCAGCAGGCCGGCCGCCAGCGTGTCCAGGAAGGACAGCCCCGGCGGGATCGTGAAGACGGCCCGGCGGCTCACCATGCCCACCCGCCCGCTACAGCAAGCGCCCCTGGGCGACGTCGCCCCACTCCGCGCGCGCGTGGGCGAGGCGGGCGGGCGTGCCGGCGTCAAGCCAGCCGCCGTCGTGAACGATCCCGTAGAGCCGCCCGGCCGCCTCGGCCCGTTCCCAGGCGAGCCGCAGGGGGAAGGGACCGTCCGGCGTGCCGTCGAATATGCGCCGGTGCAGGATCTGCGCGCCGGTATAGAGGAACGGTGCCACCTCGCGCTCCCGCCGCCGGCGCAGTCGCCCCAGCGGGTCGCAGTGGAAATCGCCGAGGCCGTCGTAACCGACGCTGCGCACCGTCGGGAACAGCAGCAGCAGGGCGTCCATTGTTCGCGCGTCCCAGGCGGCGCCGAGCCGGCGCAGCGCGCGCGCGGCATCCACGTCCCAGACCAGGTCGGAATTGACCGTCATGAAGACCGGATCGCCGATCAGCGGCAGTGCGTTCTTGATGCCGCCGCCGGTGTCCAGCAACGCCTCCTCGTGCGAGATCGCGATCCGCAGATCCGTCCGGCGGGCGAGGTGCCGCTCGATCTTATCGGCGAGGTGGCAGGTATTGACGACGAACCGCTCCACGCCGGCCTGCGCCATCGCATCCAGCGCATGGTCGATCAGCGCCCGGCCGCCGACCTGGATCAGCGGCTTCGGCATCAGGGTCGAGGTCGCGCCCAGCCGGGTCCCGCGCCCGGCCGCCAACAGCATGCCGACCCGCGGGACGGACGGGGAAGGGGAGGAGGCAGCCTTACGCATCGGAACCATCATACCAGATCCGGCACCCGCCGGTCGGCCGGCGGGACATTCGCATCGAACCAGGCCCGCACCGGCGCCAGCGCCGGATGGGCGAGGCTGCGTTCCAGCAGCCGCCACACGCGCGGGATGTGCTTCAGGTAGGCCGGCTTGCGGTCGCGGCGGTGCAGGCGGGTGAAGATGCCGATGACCTTGGCGTGCCGCTGCGCGCCGAGCACGGCGCAGGACCGGTCCAGCGCCTGCGGGTCGGCCTCCGGCATCCCCGCCAGATAGCGGGCCATCATCGCCGCGGCGAGTCGCGGGTCGATGTCGCGCCGCGCATCCTCCAGCAGCGACACCAGGTCGTAGGCGGGCGGGCCGATGACCGCATCCTGGAAGTCGAGCAAGCCGCAGGCGGCCACACCTTTCCGGCCGTCCAGCAGCATCAGATTGTCGACGTGATAGTCGCGGAGGACCAGCGTGTCCGGCGCGCCGCGCGCGGCCGGCAGCACCGCGCGCCAAGCTTCGGCATAGGCGGCGCGCTCGGACTCGGCCGTCGGCGCCGCGCGCACCGCCGGCAGATACCAGTCGGTCAGCAGCATCGCCTCCTCGACCAGCCGGTGTTCGTCATAGGGCGGGAGGTCGATCGCGGCCGCCGCCGGATGGCGATGCAGGGCGGTCAGCAGGTCGATCGCCAGCGCGTAGAGCGGTTCCTCCGGCCGCCCCGCAGCCAGCAGCCGGGTATAGGTCTCGTCCCCGAAATCCTCGATCACCAGCAGGCCGGCCGCCGGATCGGCGGCCTCGACCCGCGGTGCGCTCAGGCCGAGGGCGCGCAGATGTGCCGCGACGGCGAGCCACGGCCGGACGTCCTCCGGCGGCGGCGCGTCCATCAGCAGGGCCCGCCGGTTCGGCGCGACGAGCCTGACGTAACGCCGGAAGGAGGCGTCGGCCGGCAGCGGAATCCGTTCCGCCGCGCTCCACCCGGCCGCCGCCAGGAGGCGCTCGATCCGCTCCTCGCGAGTCACGATCCCGACGCCGCCCGCAGCAACCGCCGCCCCGGCTCGCCGTGGCCGGTCAGGGTGGCGACGCGGGCCTCCTCCGAGTCGCCGAACGCCAGCGTCAGATCGAGGCGCGCCGCCGGCAGCAGCGGACCCAGACGGTCCGGCCACTCGATCAGCACGATGCCGTCGGTCAGCGCCTCGTCGAGCCCGAGCTCGCCCGCCTCCTCCGGCTGCGACAGCCGGTAAAGGTCGAAGTGCCACACCGCCCCGCCGGGAATCTCGTAAGTCTGTACCAGGGTGAAGGTCGGACTCGGCACCTCCTCGCGCGGGGTGCCGGTCATGTCCTGCCGGGCGTGCACGAAGGCCCGCGCGAAGGTGGACTTGCCGGCGCCGAGATCGCCGGCGAGCGCGATCAGGTCGCCCGGCCGCGCCGCCGCCGCCAGCAGACGGGCGAGATTCGCGGTCGCGCCCGGGTCGGGCAGGGAAAGCTCGAGTCGGGGCGGGGCTTCGGGATCGGGCATGCGACGGCCTTGGCCGTTTCCGGTGCGGCCGAGGCCGCCCGCGTCCGGGGTTGACAAGCCTTCGGCGCCGGTCAGATTACCGGCCGCCGAATCGGCCGTCCTCTTTGCCGCTACCGGAGTCGCCATGTCAAGCCCGGCTCACACGACCGACGTTGCCATCATCGGGGCCGGCCCGGTGGGCCTGTTCGCGATCTTCGAGCTCGGCATGCTGAAGATCCGCTGCCATGTCGTCGACTCGCTGGAGATGGTAGGTGGCCAGTGCGTCGCGCTCTATCCCGAGAAGCCGATCTACGACATTCCCGGCTATCCCCGAATCGAGGCGGCCGATCTCATCCATCGTCTGGTCGAGCAGGCGGCGCCATTCGAGCCGGTCTACCATCTCGGCCAGCGTGTCGAGGCGGTCCGGCCCGACGGGGCGGGCGGCTGGATCGTGGAGACCGCGGCGGGCACGCGGATAAACGCGCGTGCGGTGATCATCGCCGCCGGCGTCGGCGCGTTCGGCCCGAACCGGCCGCCGCTGCCGGGCATCGAGGAATACGAAGGACGCAGCGTCTTCTATCTGGTGAAACGCCGCGAGGACTTCCGCGGCCAGCGGGTCGTCATCGCCGGGGGCGGCGATTCGGCGGTCGACTGGGCACTATCGCTTGCCGAGGTGGCGGAACGCATCCAGGTCGTCCACCGCCGCCCGAAGTTCCGCGCCGCACCGGAGAGCGTGGCCCGGATGGAAGCTCTCGCCGCCGAAGGCCGGATCGAGCTCGTGATTCCGTACCAGCTCGCCGGCCTGGAGGGGCGGGACGGCCAGATCGCGGCGGTGCTCGTCGAGACTCTGGACGGCAAGCGCCGCCGCCTGGAGGCGGACGTGCTGCTCCCCTTCTACGGCCTCGCCATGAATCTGGGGCCGATCGCGCAATGGGGGCTGCAGCTCGACCGCAACCATATCCATGTCGACCCGGCGACCTGCGAGACCAGCGCGCCGGGCATATTCGCCATCGGCGACATCGCGACGTACCGGAACAAGCTGAAGCTGATCCTCACCGGTTTCGCCGAGGCCGCCACCGCCGCGCACGCGATCCATCCCCTCGTCCGACCGGACGAAGTCCTCCATTTCGAATATTCCACGACCAAGGGCGTACCGGGAGCGACGCCGTAGGGGCGGCGGAACGCGGCCGGCTCAGCTGCCGGCCTCGGCCTTCATCGCCTGCTGGCGTCGGGCGGCCGCGTCGCTCGCCGGCAGCACGATCTGGGTCTGCGTCACGACGGCCAGCTTGCGGCCTTTGTCGTCGCTGACGACGGTCTGCCAGACCTGAGTCGTGCGGCCGATATGCACCGGCGTCGCTTCGCCGATCAGTTTGCCGGGACCGGTGCCGCGCAGAAAGTTGGTCTTGGACTCGAGCGTGCTGGTGCGCGCCCCTTCGGGCAGGTTCATGATCGCGCCGCGCGCGCCCAGCGTGTCTGCAAAGGCCATATAGACCCCGCCATGCACCACGTCGGCGCCGTTGGTGTGTTCCTGTCGTGTCTCCATCTCGGCGAGGATCCGGTCCTTCGAGACCTCCAGGAAACGGATGCCGAGGGCTTCGATGAAGCTGGAATAGGACATTGGTGTCGGCTCTCCGACGCTTGGCCAAGTGCGAGGGGGGCGCAGGATAGACCGGGCCGCCCCCGAGTCAATTGCCGCCGGCAGGGCTCATGGCCGGACCGGCGCCGGCTCGGCCCGTTCTGCGGCGGCCTCCTCCGGAGGTGTGGGCGCGCGCGGGTCAGCGGCCTCCGAAGCCTCGGGCCGGACCGCTTCGGACTCGGTCGCTTCCGGGCCGGCCGCTTCTGATCCGGTCGCTTCTGATGCGGTCGCCTCCGACCCGGCCCCTTCGGGAGCGGCCGGCGCCGGCGCGGCCGCCGGGGACGGCTCGGCCTCTTCGGCCTCACGAAGGAGCAGGGGCCCGCGCAGGCTCAACGGGGCGACGCGGCTGGGCGCCCGCCAGGCGAGGCTGTCGAAGGTGCCGCACGCCGGGCATATGGCGGACCACTCCGGCGTCGCCGCGCCGCAATTGCCGCAGACCCAGGTCGGATCGGGTTCGGCCTCGGCGGCCCGCGCGAGCCAGACCCGTGCCGCCTCCGTGTCGCCGCGCTCGCGGCTCTCCACCTCGGCCATGAGGCGGCACATGCGGGCCGACGGCTTGACCTCCTCGGCCCGGCGGAGATGTTCGCGCGCCTCGCTCCACAGCTCGGCTTCGATGGCGGCCTCGGCCAGGGTCAGATGCGTCTCGACGTGGCCGGGATTGGTCCGCGCCAGCCGCTCGAAACGGCGATAGCGCTCCAACGGGGTCAGCTTGCCGAACAGCTCCGCGAAGGCGCGCGCGAGGGCGGGGTGCGGGTTCGCGGCCCAGGCCTCCAGGATCACCTTCTCGGCCTGCCGGGGATTGCCGGCAGCGGCTTGCCGCTTGTCCAGCTCGACCGAGGCCGGCACCAGGCCGGGATCGAGCTTGTGGGCCTCGCGGGCGAGCTGCAGCGCGCGGCCGGCATCGCCGCGGGCGTCGGCCAGTCGGCTGCGCTCGGTGCGAAGCACGGCCCGGCGGTGCTTGGCCTCGTTCCTGGTCAGCAGCTTGTACTTCTCCATGGATTCGAGCGTGCGCTCCGCATCGCCCCACCGCCTCGCCTTCACCTGGAGGTCGAACAGCGTCTCGAGCACCCAGGATGTCCCCGGACGCAGCCGGTTGGCGCGCTCCGCCAGCTCCAGGGCGCGGTCCGTGTCCCCCTCGCGCTGCGCCTGCACCAGGAGCCCGCGCAGACCGAGGAAGGCGGTCTCGGGCCGTTCCAGCATCTGCTCGAAATAGCGCCGCGCCGCGGCATGGTCGCCGTTGAGCTGCGCCGTCTGCGCCGCCAGCAGCATGGTCAGCGGCGGCTCGCCGAGCAGCGCGTCCGCCCGTCGCGCCTGCCGCCGGGCCTCGTCCGGGTCGCCGGCGGCGACCGCCACCATGCCCAGCGTCAACGCCCGATAGCCGCGTTCTCGCCGCCGCAGGCGCCAGGAGCGGCGCCAGCGGCCCGGCGCACGGAACACGAAGCGCAACAGGCTGAACAGAATGGTCAAGGCGAGGGCCAGCGCCACTACGGCGAGGGCGAGGATGCCGACCTCGGTGTCGATGATATAGCCCTGCCACGCGATCGTTACGTCACCGGGATGTTCGGCGAACCAGTAGGCCACCGCAACGAAGGCAGCGACGATCAGGCAGAAGAGAATTGCGCGAAGCATCAGCCGGCTCCAGCTCGCTCGACGGCCGCGCGCTCCAGCGCAGCCAGCCCCTCGCGTGCCGCGAGCCGCGCGCGGGCAGCGGCGAGCCAGTCGGCGAACGCGGTTCCCGCCTCTGCGGGCAGTGTCTCGATCTCGGCCACCGCGCGGGCGAGATCGCCTCGGTTCAGCGCCGCTTCGGCGCGGGCCAGGATCGCGTCCGGTTCCTCGCCCGGGACATCCTCGCCGACGCGGCGCACCCGTACGACGGAGACCGCCCGGTCGAGCGCCCGGTCGAGCCATCCCTGTCCGGTATCCGGCTGCAGCGGCGGGCGCACCTCGTCGGCGATCGCGCGGAACCGATCGCGCAGCATCGCCACCGTCGGAATGCCCTGCTCGGCCCGATCGACCCAGCCGGCCAGCGCCTGGCTCACGACCGGGTCGTCGCCGGTCACCCGCTGCAGGGTTGCGGCCGCCGGCGCGAACGGCTCTCCGCTGTCCAGCGCCGCCCGGATCTGACTGGCCGCCAGCAGCAACGCCGCCGTGTTTTCGCTGGCCGCCTGCTCGGAGACGCGGGCGAGGGCGGCGACGCGCTCCTCCAGCGCCTTGAGCGCCTCGGCGACACGGCTCGACTCCGCACGAACCTGCTCCGCCAGCCGCGCGCTCGCCTGTTCGGTCTGCGACAGTCGTTGCGCCAGGGCCGCGTTCTCGTTCCGCATCGTCCGCTCGGCTTCGGCCAGCCGCGTCGCGATCGCCTGCGTGTCCCGCCGCAGCGCCGCCTCGGCCTCCCCGAGGCGCGCCGCGAGCGCCTCGTTCTCCTCACGCAGGACGGCGATCGCCTGCTCGACGGCCGCGCTCGCCGTACCGGCGTCCTCGGGCTGCGCCGCGAGGCGGCGCTCGATCTCCTCGAGCTGCTCGCCGACCCGGGCAACCTGGTCCGCCGCTGCCGACACACGCTGCTCGGTCTCGGCGATCCGGCCGATCAGCCGCCGTTCGATCGCCGCCAGATCGCCGGCCACCCGCTCCTCGTTGGCGCGCGCCCGTTCCGCGAGCGCGGTGAACGCCGGATCCTCGGATAGCGGCCGGCGCTGTTCGGCGATCAGCGCGTTCATCCGGGTCTGTTCGCGCCAGAGCATGTACCCGCCGGCACCGAGCGCCCCAATCAGCAGCACGAGCAGGAGCATCGCCACAACAAGCCCGCCGCGCCGCGCCGGCGCCGGGGGAGGGGCGACGCTCGGTGCCGGCTCGGCCGCGGCGGCGGGAGCGGCCGGCTCCGGCTCGGCGGCCGGCTCGGCTGCGGGGGCGGGATCCGGCTCCGCCGACTGCCGGCGCGCGATCCAGCCGTCGATCGCAGCGACCACGGCCTCTTGTTCGGGACGTTCGGCAATCTCGATCCCCTGCCAGGGCAGGGAACGAAGCGCCTCGGCGACGTTCGCGCTGATGCAGACCGCGGTTACGCTGCCGCAGCTTTCGCGCAGCCCCGCCTCTTCGACCAGGCGCACGAAGGTCTCGGCCGTGCGCGGCGAGAAGAAGAGCGCAAGATCGACGCTGCCGGCGCGGAGCGCCTCGATCGTCTCCGGCGCCAGGGCGGCGGCCGGGCGCGCTGCGTACATCTCCTCGCGCCGGACGGTGAACCCCGCTGCGACGAGCTGATCCGGGAATTCGCCCGCGGTGACCCGTCCCGCGGCGTAGACCAGCGGGCCGGCCGCGGGGTCGAGTCGCTCGAGCACCAGTCGCGCCAGGGCCTCGCCGTCGCCGCGGGCGCTCTCGACCCGGGTGAAGCCCAGCTCGCGCGCGGTCTGTGCGGTGGCGTCGCCCACCGCGTAGACCGGCACGTCACGCGTCTCGGTTGCAGCCGCGAGCTCGCGGATGCCGAAGCCGCTGGTCACCAGCACCGCCTGCACGCCGGTCAGATCCACCGGCCCGTGCTCGGTCGGCCGGATCTCCAGCAGCGGGTCGAGCAGCACGTCGATATCGCGTTCCGCGAGATCCCGGGCGATCGACCCGGCATTCTCGCGCGGCCGCGTGATCAGCGCCCGCATCCTTCCCCTCCTCGCGGCCGCCGCCGCCCTCAGTCGAACAGCTCCCGGTCGCCTGCCGCCCGCAGTTCGCGGCCGGCGTCCGTGCCCATTGCCTCCGCATCGCCAAGGGCGCTGCGACGCGATACCCGCCAGACCCGGCTGCCGTCCGGGCGCGCCAGCAGCGCGCGCAGCGCGAGCCCGCCGGCACCGTCCGGTTCCGCCAGCGCGCCGACCGGCGTACGACAGGATCCGTCGAGTGCCGCCAGCAGCGCCCGCTCGGCCGCGACCGCGGCGGCGCTCTCTGCGTGCCCGATCGCCGCAAGCCGGTCGCGGATCGCGGCATCGTCCGCGCGGCACTCGACCCCGATGGCGCCCTGTGCCGCCGCCGGCAGCAGCTCCGACGGGTCCAGGACGGCGGCAACAATATCGGCGAGGCCCAGTCGCTTCAATCCCGCCAGCGCCAGCAGGGTGGCCGCGGCGTGGCCCTCGCGTATCTTGCGGATGCGGGTCTCGACGTTACCGCGGAGGGTCACGA
The DNA here is from genome assembly GCA_964625225.1 of uncultured Alphaproteobacteria bacterium. Taxonomy (GTDB): domain Bacteria; phylum Pseudomonadota; class Alphaproteobacteria; order JAJUGE01; family JAJUGE01; genus CAZVAR01. Next base: position 17,501 of record CAZVAR010000055.1, read on the forward strand.
TCGACAGATCCGGCCGGAGCGCGAGGAGCTGGGCCTGCCGCCGCAGTGACGAGGTGCCGACCGATGCACCCGCCGGCAGCGCCGCGATCCGGTCGGCGCCGAAGCAGATCAGCGCATCGCGCGGATCCTCGCGCGGCAGCACCGCCGCGATGACGAATCGGGGGTCGATCCAGGTCTCGACATCCTTCATCGAGTGGACGGCGAGATCGATGCGCCGGTCGGAGAGGGCCTGTTCGATCTCCTTCACGAACAGCCCCTTGTTGCCGATCGCAGACAGGGGCCGGTCCTGCACGCGGTCTCCCGTCGTCACGATCGGCACGATCGCGATGTCGTCGGGGTTTGCGAGGGTCGGGTCTGCCGCGAACAGGCGCGCGCGCACCTGCTCCGCCTGGGCCAGGGCCAGCGGGCTGCCGCGCGTGCCGATGCGGATTGGGGTCGGAAGGGGCATATATGCGTGTGTAGACAGTCTATGAGCTTTTCGCAAAGTAGTTACGCCGCGCCGGGGTTCCCAGCGCTGCGACGAGGTGTCCGATGGTCGTTCTGGGAATCGAGACGAGCTGTGACGAAACCGCCGCCGCGCTGGTGCGCGACGATCGCACCGTGCTGGCCGAGGCGGTGCTGTCGCAGCTTGCGGAGCACCGCCCGTACGGCGGCATCGTTCCGGAGATCGCGGCACGCGCCCACCTCGACCATCTCGACGGGCTGATCGCGCGCGTGATGGGCGAGGCGCGGCTCGGGTTTGCCGACCTTGACGGCATCGCCGCGACCGGCGGGCCGGGGCTGATCGGCGGCATCATCGTCGGGGTGATGACGGCAAAGGCGATCGCAGCGGTCGCCGACCGGCCCTTTCTCGCCGTCAACCATCTCGAAGGGCATGCGCTGACCGCCCGGCTGACCGAGGGTCTCGATTTCCCCTATCTGCTGCTGCTGGTGTCCGGGGGCCATTGCCAGCTCCTCGCGGTCGAAGGGGTCGGCCGCTATCGCCGCCTCGGCGGCACCATCGACGATGCCGTGGGCGAGGCGTTCGACAAAGTCGCGAAGATGCTGGGCCTCGGCTATCCCGGCGGTCCGGCGGTGGAGGCGGCGGCGTCGGACGGGGAGCCGGGCCGGTTCCCGCTGCCGCGGCCGATGCTCGGCCGCCCGGGCTGCGACTTCTCCTTTTCCGGCCTCAAGACGGCGGTGCGGCGGCATATCGAGGCCCTGCCGCCAGGGCCGCCGACCGGTCAGGACGTGGCCGACCTCTGCGCCGCCTTTCAGACCGCGGTCGGCGACGTGCTGGTGGACCGCTGCCGCAACGCCATCCGCGCCTTCGGCGGGATGCACGGCGGGGGCGGTACCCTGGTCGTTGCCGGCGGCGTTGCCGCCAACCGGTATCTGCGCGGCCGCTTGGCGGCGCTCTGCGCGAGCGAGGGCGTGCGTCTCGTGGCACCGCCGCTGCGCCTCTGTACCGACAATGCCACCATGATCGCCTGGGCGGGGGTCGAGCGGCTTCGGCTCGGCCTCGTCGATTCGCTCGACTTCGCCCCCCGGCCGCGCTGGCCGCTCGATCCGGCCGCAGGGGCGGTCCGATGACGCCGGACCGGATCGGCGTGATCGGCGCCGGGGCCTGGGGCACGGCGCTGGCCGTCGCCGCGCGCCGCGCCGGTCATCGCGTCGTGCTCTGGGCGCGCGAGCGGGAGATCGCCGACGCGATCAACGACCGGCACGAGAATCCCGCCTACCTGCCGGGCGTGACGCTCGACCCCGGCATCGCCGCGACCACGGACCCGGCCCGGGCGGCCGATGCCGGGCTCGTGCTGCTGGTCACCCCGGCGCAGCATCTCCGCGCCGTCGCATCCCTTCTCGCGCCGCACTGGCGGGCGGGAACGCCCGCGGTGATCTGCGCCAAGGGCATCGAGGAGGACAGCGGCCTGCTGCTGAGCCAGGTGCTCGCCGGGCTGCTCCCCGCGGCGCCGCAGGCGGTCCTGTCCGGACCGACCTTCGCGCGCGAGGTGGCGCAGGACCTGCCCACGGCCGCGACGGTCGCCGCGGCCAATCCGGATCTCGCGGCGCGGCTGGCGGCCGCGCTCGCGACCCGCCGGTTCCGGCTCTATGCCGGCGACGATCCGATCGGCGCCCAGATCGGCGGCGCCGTGAAGAACGTGATCGCGATCGCCGCCGGCGTGGTGGCCGGGCGGAGGCTCGGCGACAATGCCAGGGCCGCGCTGATCACCCGCGGGCTGGCGGAGATGGGCCGGCTGGCCGCCGCGCTCGGCGCCCGGCCCGGGACGATGATGGGGCTGACCGGACTCGGCGACCTGACGCTGACCTGCTCGGCGCCGCAGTCCCGCAATTTCTCGCTCGGCATCGCGCTCGGGGAGGGCAGGGCGCTGGGCGCCGTCCTGGCCGAGCGCCGCAGCGTCGCCGAGGGCGTCCACACCGCGCGCTCGGTCGGCACGCTCGCCCGCAGGGTCGGGGTCGAAATGCCGATCTGCGCGGCGGTCGAACGCGTCCTCCATCACGGTGCTCCGCTCGATGCCGCGATCGAGGGGCTGCTGTCGCGGCCGCTGACCGCGGAGATGCCCCGGGACGCATAGGTCGCGGCGTGCCGGGCTCCTCTGGCGCGGTGCCGGCCGATCCGCTAAGCAGGTCGGAAGCGGATCGGTGGCGGGCGAGGGGGAGATGGCCTACTGGATCTTCAAGAGCGAGCCGGGCAGCTATTCGTGGGACGACATGATGCGCGACGGCGTGACCGGCTGGGATGGGGTCCGCAACGCCCAGGCGTGCAACAACATGAAAGCGATGCGGGTGGGCGATCGCGGCTTCTTCTATCATTCGGTCGACGAGAAGGCGATCGTCGGCGTGGTCGAGGTGGTCGAGCCGTTCCAGCCGGACCCGAGCGACGCCAGCGGCCGCTGGGGCATGGTCAAAGTGAAGGCGGTCATGCCGGTCGAGAGACCGGTGACGCTGGCCGAGATCAAGGCCGATCCGGCCTTCGCTGACCTGCCGCTGGTGCGCCAGTCGCGGCTGTCCGTCTCGCCGGTGTCGGAGGAGGCATGGATCCGCCTGTGCAGGATGGCGGGCGTGGCGCCGTGAGCGAGCCCCGCCGTCTCTGCAGGCTGGAGGAGGTGTCCGAGGGAGATGCGCGCGGCTTTGCCCTGGACGACGGCACGGGAGTGCGGAAGGTCCTGGTGGTGCGGCGCGGCGGCCGCGTGTTCGGCTATCTCAACCGCTGTCCGCATGCGGGCACCCCGCTCGACTGGGTGCCGGGCCGCTTCTTCTGCCGGTCGCGCGAGTATCTGATGTGCGCCATGCACGGCGCGCTGTTCGAGATCGAGACCGGCCTCTGCATCGACGGTCCGTGCGCGGGAGACAGGCTGGCGCCCGTCGCGCTGCGCATCGAGGGCGGCGCGGTGGTGTTGGCCGGCTGACGGGGCGAGCGCAGCCGGCCGTTGCCCCGGAACGTCGGACCGGCTCAAATAGCCGGCGATAAGGGACGGCCCGGTCGCGGGCCGGCACGCCAGGAGAGGAGATCCGCAGCATGGCCTCGTTCGACAAGGTCGCCATCGTCACGGGTGCGGGAACCGGAATCGGCAGGGCCGCCTCGCTGGCCCTCGCCCGGGAAGGCTATGCGGTCGTCCTCGCCGGGCGTCGCCGGGAGCCGCTCGATGCGACCGCGCAGCAGGCCGAGGCGGCCGGCGGCCGGGCGCTGGTCGTCCCGACCGACGTCGGCGATCCCGCATCCGTCAAGGCGCTGTTCGCGGCGACCAGGGAGGCCTTCGGGCGGCTCGACCTGCTGTTCAACAATGCCGGTATCGGCGCCCCGCCGGTGCCGCTGGAGGACCTCACCTACGAGCAGTGGAAGGCCGTCGTCGACGTCAATCTGACCGGCGCCTTCCTCTGCACCCAGGAGGCGTTCCGGATCATGAAGGATCAGCAGCCGCGCGGCGGCCGCATCATCAACAACGGGTCGATCTCGGCGCATGCGCCGCGGCCGAACTCGGCGCCCTACACCGCGACCAAGCACGCGATCACGGGCCTCACCAAGTCGACCTCGCTCGACGGGCGCAAATACGGCATCGCCTGCGGC
>CAZVAR010000056.1:0-21534 GCA_964625225.1 uncultured Alphaproteobacteria bacterium
CCCGTCGGCACGCCCGATGCCGGGGTTTACTGGCGTGTCATCGCCGAGCACGGCGTGAAGGCGCTGTTCACCGCCCCCACCGCCTTCCGCGCGATCAAGGGCGCGGACCCCAATGGCGAGTTGATCCGCCGCTATGATCTGTCGGGTTTCCGGACCCTGTTCCTGGCCGGCGAGCGCTCGGACAGTGATACGGTGAAATGGGCGGAGCGGATGCTCGGCGTACCGGTGATCGACCATTACTGGCAGACCGAGACCGGTTGGCCGATCCTCGGCAATTGCGTCGGCTTGGGCGCGCTGCCGGTCAAGCACGGCTCGCCGACCAAGCCGGTGCCCGGCTACGACATGCGGGTGCTGGACCCCGAGACGCGTTCCGAACTGCCGCCCGACACGATCGGCGCGCTCTGCCTGAAGCTGCCGCTGCCGCCGGGCTGTCTGCCCACACTGTGGCAGGCGGACCAGCGTTACGTCGACGCCTATCTCGCAGAGTTCCCCGGCTACTATAAGACTGCGGATGCCGGCCTGCGCGATGCGGACGGGTATTTCTACGTGATGGCGCGGACCGACGATATCATTAACGTTGCCGGCCACCGCCTCTCCACCGGGGCCATGGAGGAGGTGCTCGCGCAGCACCCGGACGTGGCCGAATGCGCCGTGATCGGGGTGCACGACGATCTTAAGGGCCAGGTGCCGCTCGGCTTCCTCGTGCTCAAGGCCGGCGTCAACCGCCCGCACGAGGAGATCGTGGCCGAGGTGATTCAGCGTGTTCGCGACGAGATCGGCGCCGTCGCCTCATTCCGCACGGCGACCGTCGTGCAGCGTCTGCCCAAGACCCGCAGCGGCAAGATTCTCCGTGGCACCATGGCCAAGATCGCCGACGGCGAGGCCTATAACGTCCCGGCCACCATTGACGACCCCGCCATCCTGGATGAGATCGCGGGGGCGTTGCAGGGGCTGGGATACGCGCGGAAGTAGGGCGCGAACGGCCGGCGCACCGTCGCATCGGCTCCGGTGAGCGTCGTTCCCGACGGCGCGGATGCCCGGGGGGTGATCCGGAGCCGCGCTGCGCGTGCTCGGGATCACTCCGCCTGACGGCTGTGCTCAGGTGCGAGACCCCGCCACCGTCACGATCCGTCCTGCGGGTGCCGCATCGCGGGGTGACTCGCCCCTGCGCGGCACTTACTATTCGATATACGCGCCGGATTCTCCGCCGGTCGCGCTCGCGCACCGGAGGCCGGCGCAACAACGATCGTGCGGAGGAAACCCATGCAGTTCGGCCTGTTTACCATGCCGTCGCATCCGCCGGAGCGGAGCCTCTATGACGGTCATCAATGGGATCTCCAGGTGTTGCGCTGGATCGATCGGCTCGGTTTCACCGAGGCGTGGATCGGCGAGCACCACACCGCGCCCTGGGAGCCGCACCCGTCGCCCGACCTGCTGGTGGCGCAGGCGCTGATGCAGACCGAGCGCATCCGGCTCGGCCCGGGAGGCTTCCTGCTTCCCTATCATCATCCGGCCGAGCTCGCCAACCGCGTCGCCATGCTCGACCATCTGTCGCAGGGACGGCTCAATTTCGGTGTTGCGGCGAGCGGACTTCCCAGCGACTGGGCCATGTTCGACGTGGATGGCATGTCCGGGCAGAACCGCGACATGACCCGTGAGGCGCTCGAGATCATCCTGCGCCTGTGGACGGAAGAGGGGCCGTTCGAGCACCGCGGCAAATATTGGAACGTCAACAAGACCGGGGTGATGTTCGAGACGTTGAAGCCGCACATCAAGCCTCTCCAGGAGCCGCATCCGCCGATCGGCGTCGCCGGACTCAGCAAGAGCTCCGACACGTTGAAGCTCGCCGGTGAGCGCGGCTTCATTCCGATGAGCCTAAACCTCAATCCGGCTTATGTCGGCAGCCACTGGGACTCGGTCGAGGAGGGCGCGCGACGCACCGGCCGGACACCGAGCCGCGCCGATTGGCGTCTCGTGCGCGAGATCTTCGTCGCGGAGACCGACGAGGAGGCGTGGCGCCTCTCGGTCGGCGGAATGATGGGCCGGATGATGCGGGAGTACTTCCTCCCGCTGCTCGCGAATTTCGGTTTCACGGACTATCTCAAGCACGATCCCGATGTACCAGATTCCGACGTCACGCCGGAATATTGCGCGAAGCACAATTGGCTGATCGGCTCACCCGCCACCGTCGCAGAGAAGCTGGAGCGGGTGTATGACGAGGTCGGCGGCTTCGGCACGCTGCTGGTGTTCGGTTTCGACTATGCTGAGAACCCGGAGGCTTGGCGGACCTCGCTTGGGCTAATCGCTGAGGAAGTCCTGCCTAAGGTCGCGCGACTGGAACCGCGGCGAGCCGCTGCCGTCGCCTGATACTGTCCCTCCCTCCCCGCGCGGGGAGGGAGGGACATGAGCGGGACCGCTCAGCGCAGTATTTCCTCCGCGATCGAATAGCGGGCGGTGCAGGTGCTGCGCGTGCTCTCGGCGAGCCGCTGCCATTCGGCTCGTGCTGCCGCGGAGTCTTGGAAGGGACCTGCCACCGTCTCGGTGCCGGGCACGAGTGCCGCGAAGTCGGTGTTCTTGTACTCGCCGCCCACCACCCAGTAGCGCTTGCGCTGCTGGTTCATCTCCGTCTTTCCTCCGTGAAGGCCATCACTCTGCCGCTGCCCGGGGGACGGTTCCGGAAGCCGACTGGTGGAACTGCTCCGTCTCGGTAGACTCGGCCAACGCCGTCGTTGAGGCGGTGCCGCCGGTGATCGCCAGGGACACCGCGTCGAAATAGCCGGTGCCCACCTCGCGCTGGTGCCGCACCGCCGTGTAGCCCTCGGCCTCGGCTGCGAATTCCGCCTGTTGCAGCGCCGAATAGGCGCCCATGCCGCGTAGCCGGTAGCCGCGGGCCAGTTCGAACATCGACAAGTTGAGGCTGTGGAAGCCCGCCAGTGTCACGAACTGGAACTTGTATCCCATCGCCCCCAGCTCGCGCTGGAAGCGCAGGATCGTTGCATCGTCGAGATGCGCTTTCCAGTTGAACGAGGGCGAGCAGTTGTAGGCCAGCATCTTGCCCGGAAACTCCCGGTGGATCGCCTCGGCGAACCGGCGCGCCTCGTCGAGATCCGGGGTTGAAGTCTCCCACCAGATCAGGTCCGCATACGGCGCGAAGGCCAGCCCGCGGGCGATGCAATGGTCGAGGCCCGTTCCCGCCCGCAGCCGGTAGAAACCCTCGGCCGTACGCTCGCCGGTGATGAAGCGACGGTCGCGCTCGTCGATGTCGCTGGTGATCAGCTTGGCCGAGAACGCGTCGGTACGGGCCAGGATCAGGGTCGGCACTCCCATCGTGTCGGCGGCCAGCAGCGCCGCATTGAGATTGCGGATGTGCGCCGCAGTCGGGATCAGCACTTTGCCGCCCATGTGCCCGCACTTCTTCTCCGAGGCGAGCTGGTCCTCGAAATGCACGCCGGCCGCGCCCGCCTCGATATAGGTCTTCATGATCTCGAAGGCGTTCAGCGGTCCACCGAAGCCGGCCTCGGCATCGGCGACGATAGGGGCGAACCAGTCGATGTCGCCCTTGCCTTCCAGCGTCTGGATCTCGTCGGCGCGCTTGAAGGCGCGATTGATCCGGCGCGCCAGATCGGGGCCGCTGTCGGCCGGGTAGAGGCTCTGGTCGGGATACATGGCGCCGGCCGTGTTCGCGTCGGCCGCGACCTGCCAGCCCGACAGGTAGATCGCCTCCAGGCCGGCCTTGACCATCTGCATCGCCTGATTCCCGGTCATGGCGCCCAACGCGTTCACATAGGGGCGTTCGTGGAGCAGCGCCCACAGCCGGTTCGCGCCGCGCTCGGCCAGCGTGTGGCGGATCCGCACCGACCCGCGCAGCCGCGCCGCGTCGATCGGCGAATAATCGCGCCGGATTCCGTCGAAGCGGCCCGCCGGTGCCTCCGGCACCAGCGCCTCGAAGTCTCTGTCGGCCAATTGCCGTCTCCTTTGTCACATACGTCCGGCGGCATGGCGCCGCCGCCGATGACAATTTGACAGCATCAGCGGCCAAGTCGATAATAAGCTTGCGTGAAAAAGGTTGGAATGTGTGATTTACGCCGATCCAGATCGTCAAATTGTAAAAATTGTATGTCTCTGGAATCCCTGAATCGTCAACAGAAGCTGTTCAGCGGGCGTCAGATCCGTCGTCTCCGCCGCGAGCTGGGCCTGACTCAGGCCGGCATGGCGGCGGAGCTCGGCATCTCGACCAGCTATCTCAATCTGCTCGAGCGTAACCAGCGCCCGGTGACGGCGCAGCTTCTGGTGCGCCTCGTCGAGGCGTACGACGTGGATCCGCGTGACTTCGCCGGCACCGAGGAGGCGAGCGCGCTCGCCAGCCTGAACGAGGTGTTCCGCGATCCGATCTTCGCCGGCTACGGCATCGAGCAGCAGGAGTTGAAGGAGGTGGCCGCCGCCAGCCCGGGGATCAGCCGGGCGGTGATCGCGCTCTACCAAGCCTATCGCCGAGCCCTGACCAGTGCAGCCGAGCTGGGCGGTCGCATCGCCGGCGACGACGGTCCGATCGCGGTGGACGAGTTACGTGATCCGGCGGACGAGGTGCGCGACTTCCTGCAGGCACGCAGCAACCATTTTCCGGCGCTCGAGGCCGCCGCGGAGGAGGTCCACGCGCGTGCCCGGCTGTCGGCGGACGAACTCTATTCCGGCCTGAAGGCGTGGCTGGAGCAGACCCTGGGGATCGGTTGCGCCACCATGCCGGTCGACCTGATGCCGACGCTGATCCGTTCCTACGATCGCCATCGTCGCCGCGTTCTGGTCTCGGAGGCCCTGACCGAATCGGGACGGGCCTTCCAACTCGCCCATCAGCTCGCACTGCTGGAATACGGCCCGTTGCTCGACCGGATTGTGGCTGAGGCGGCCTTCCCGGCGATGGAGACGCGCGCGCTTGCCCGAGTCAACCTTGCCAACTATTTCGCGGCTGCGGTGATGATGCCCTACGAGGCGTTCCTGCGCGCGGCGGAATCGCTGCGGTACGACATAGACGTGCTGTGCCGCCGCTTCTCGGCCAGCTTCGAGCAGGTCTGCCACCGCCTGACGACGCTGCAGCGGCCGGGCGCACGCGGTGTGCCCTTCTTCATGGTCCGGATCGACGCGGCGGGCAACGTCTCGAAGCGGCTCAGCTCCGGCAGCTTCCAGTTCGCCCGTTTCGGTGGCGCCTGTCCGCGCTGGAACGTCCATGCCGCTTTCCAGGCGGCCGGGCCGCATTCTGTCGCAGGTCATTCAGATGCCCGACGGTACGCGCTATTTCAGCATCGCGCGCACCGTGCCGCGCGCCGGTCCCGGCTTCACCCAGCCGGAGGCGGGGTTTGCGATCGCGCTCGGCTGCGAGATCGCGTATGCCGGCCGTCTGATCTATGCGGATGCCGTCCGCCTCGAGGACCCGGCGGCGGATACGCCCATCGGCGTCAACTGTCGCCTTTGTGAGCGTCCGGACTGCCAACAGCGCGCGGTTCCACCGCTCAACCGCCCCCTCGTGATCGATGAGGCGCGCCGCGACATCTCGCCTTTCCGGTTCGCGCTTTAGCGGGCCGGTCATCCCTGGGCGACCGGCCCGCAGCGGCGATGGCGTGGCCCTGCGGCCGAATGCCGGCACGAACGCCCGCGCCCCGGCGCGCCGGAGCCGATACCAGCGGAGCGGAAACCTAGGCTGATGCGATCGCCGGGGACGGCCGCGGCCGATACTCCTCCTGCCTGAGCCGTGCTAGTCCCGGGCTTCCATTTCGGCCGGTTCGGGTGTCGCGTCGGGCGCGGCTTCAGTCGCCGCGTCGGCTGCACTCTCCTCGGCCTCCACCGGGCTGCCCTCGGCGTCACGGGCGGCGATCTTCGACTGTGCCTCGGCGATCGCGGCGTTCAGCTCGGTATAGGTGCAGAGACCCAGGTCGACCGGGTGCTGCGGCTTGATGTTCGCGGTGTTCCAGTGGGTGCGGTCGCGGATCGCCGTGATCGTGTTCTTGGTCGTCCCGAGCAGGCGGGAGATCTGCGCGTCAGACAGTTCCGGGTGGTTGCGCAGCAGCCAAGCGATCGCGTTGGGCTTGTCGTGCCGCTTGGCGACCGGTGTGTAGCGCGGACCCTTGGTTCGTACCGTCGCGCGCGGGATCGTGCTCGGCGCTGTCTGCAGCCGGGCGGCCGGGTTCTGCTCGCAGCGGGCGATCTCTTCGGCAGTCAGTTCTCCCGCCTGAACCGGATTGCGGCCGACGATACCGACTGCCACCTCGCCGTCTGCAATCGCCTGTACCTCCAGCGGGTGCAGGCCGCAGAAATCCGCGACCTGCTCGAAAGTTAGGGTCGTGTTCTCGATCAGCCACACAGCAGTGGCCTTAGGCATCAGGGGCTGCGCCATCTTAATCCTTCCGTCGCGGCGGGGCGGAGTTCCCCCGCGCTGTCCAAGAGCGTCGTTGCCGATCGACAATATGGAAACGGGCAGCGGAACGGCCAGCCCGAACGGCGACTCAATTGACCAGCAGGATCTTACCGATATGTCGGCTCGATTCCATCAGCCGATGCGCTTCGGCAGCTTCGGCCAGCGGAAACTTCTTGTAGATCACCGGCCAGCATTTGCCGGCGGCGAACAGCGGCCAGACCTTGTCCTCCAGTGCCCGACAGATGCTGCCCTTCTGTTCCACCGTCCGCGAGCGTAGGGTAGATCCGGTCACGGTCAGATGCTTGCGGTGGATCAAGCCGAAATCGGCTTCCACCTTGGTGCCGGCCTGGAGGGCGACGAAGCAGAGCCGCCCCTCGCGGGCCAGCAGGTCGAGCTCCCGCGGGATATATGGGCCGCCGACCATGTCCAGGATCACATCGACGCCGCGGCCCTTCGTGAATTCCTTGCCGACCGCGACGAAGTCCTCGGTGCGATAGTTGATCGCACGATCGGCGCCGAACTCGATGCAGGCCTTGCATTTCTCGTCCGAGCCGGCGGTGGCCAGCACCGGCGAGCCGAACGCCTTGGCGAGCTGGATCGCGGTGTAGCCGATGCCGCTGGTGCCGCCCTGGACCAGGAATACCTCGCCCGGCTGGAGACGCGAGCGCTCGAAGACGTTGGTCCAAACGGTGCAGAAGGTCTCGGGCACACCGCCTGCGGAGACCAGGTCGACCTTCGGCGGAAGCGGCATGCATTGCGGTTCCGGCACATTGACATACTCGGCATAGCCGCCGCCCGACAGCAGCGCGCAGACTTGATCGCCGACCTTGAAGCGGTGGGCACCCGGCCCGGCCGCGACCACCGTCCCGGCGCATTCGAGGCCGGGAATGTCGGTGACGCCGGGCGGCATCGGGTATTTGCCCATTCGCTGCAGGCAGTCGGCCCGGTTGACCCCGGCGCTGGCGATCTTGATCAGCACCTCGCCTCCCGCCGGCTTGGGCACCGGCCGCGTACAGGTGGTCAGCGCCTCCGGGCCGCCGGGCTGGCGAATCTCGATCGCGGTCATGGTGTCGGGAATGGCGGCGGTCATTGGCGACGTCCCTCCGGCGGATCAGAACACGGCGGCTTGCGGGCGGTGCAAACCCCGATCCGCTCTATTATCATCCGCGCCTTCCCGCGAGAAGACCATGGCAGGCCGGCATGTTCGAGGACGAAGAGACGCGCAAACCGAAGGGCCAGGTGCTCGGCGCCGATCTGAGCCCGATGTCGATCGAGGCCCTGAAGGACTATGTGACGGACCTCGAGGCGGAGATCGTCCGGGTTCGTAGCGAGATCGCCCGCAAGCAGGCCGCGCTCGGCGGCGCCGAGGCCCTGTTCGGTCGCGGCCGCACCTGACGACCGACGGCCGCTTACTCGGCTGCTTGCGGCATCTCCGGCCGTGCCGGCGTCGCATGCACCGGTACGGGCTGCGGCGTCCTGCGGCGCGCGGCGATCAGCGTGTAGGCGGCTGGGATCACGAACAGGGTGAAGAAGGTCCCGACCAGGAGGCCGCCGACGATAACAATGCCGATCTGTCGCCGCGCCTCGGCCCCGGCGCCGACCGCGAGCGCCAGCGGCACGGCGCCGAGCACCATGGCACCGGTCGTCATCAGGATAGGCCTGAGCCGCAGTGCGCAGGCCTCGACGACTGCCTCGTACATGTCGCGCCCTTGCTCACGGATCTGGTTCGAGAACTCGACGATCAGGATGCCGTGCTTGGTGATAAGACCGATCAGCGTGACCAGGCCCACCTGGCTGTAGATGTTGAGCGTGCCGCCCAGGAGCCACAGCGTTGCCAGCGCGCCGGCCATCGACAGCGGTACGGTCAGCATGATGGTGAGCGGGTCGCGGAAACTCTCGAATTGCGCCGCGAGAACCAGATAGATGAAGGCAAGCGCGAGCCCGAACACCAGCCACAGGCTGGAGGTCGCCTGCTTGAACTCGCGCGACTGTCCGGAATAGTCGATCTGCGCGGTTGGCGGCAGCAACTCTCGCGCGATCTCCTCCAGATATTCGAGCGCCTCTCCGACCGCGTAGCCGGGCGCGAGATTGGCTTTGATCGTCGCCGAGCGCCGCTGATCGAAATGGTTGAGCTCGCGCGGCGCGATCGTCTCGACAATCGTGACCAGGTTGGACAGCGGCACCATCTGCCCGGAGACGCTGCGAACGTGGATCCGCCGCAGATCGTCCGGGTTGTTCCGGTTCAGGTCACGAAGCTGCACGATCACATCGTACTGTTTGCCCTCGCGCTTGAAGCGCGTCACCTGCCGTCCCCCCAGCATGGTCTCCAGCGTGCGCCCGATCGTCTCGACCGGGATACCGAGATCCGCCGCCTTGTCGCGGTCGATATTCACCCGGATCTGAGGGGTATTCAGCTTCAGGTCGGTGTCGAGATTGACGAGACCCGGATTCTCGCTTGCTCGGGCCAGCACCGTCTCGACCATCCGCTCGAGTTCGCGATACGGCTGACTGGTCTTGATGACGAACTCGACCGGGAGCGCGCGCACGCTTTGCCCGAGCGGCGGCGGGTTGCTGGGGAATGCGCGCAGCCCCGCAACCGTCGCCATTTTCGGCACCAGCTCGTCGACGATCTCCTGCTGCTTCCGGTCGCGCTCCTCCCAGGGGGTGAGGCGATTGAAGCTGATCAGGTTCGAAACGGTGGGCGAGCCGGAGATGACGAGGCGACGCTCGATCTCCGGGACCTCGGCCAGAATCTCCTCGATCCGCTGCGCATAGCTGTCCGTGTACTGGATCGTCGCTCCCTCCGGTGCCGTACCGATCACCACCACGGTACCCTGATCCTCGAAGGGTGCCAGCTCGGACTTCAGTACGGCGAACAGAACGAAGGCGCTGCCGGCTACGGCCAAGCCGACCGCGATCACCAGCCAACGGACCTTGAGCGCTCCGCGCAGGACGGTGCGATAGCCGTCGCGCAGGCCGTCCAGTGCGCGCTCGATCAGGTTGTAGAACCAGCCGTGCTGCGCCTGGTGGCGCAGCAGCTTGGAGCACATCATCGGCGAGAGCGTCAGGGCCACGAAGCCGGAGATCAGTACCGCGCCGGCGAGCGTCCAGGCGAACTCGGTAAACAGCCGGCCCGTGGTGCCGGTGATGAAGCCGATCGGCGCGTAGACCGCGGCGAGGGTCAGCGTCATGCCGATCACGGCGAAGGCGATTTCGCGGCTGCCCTTGAACGCGGCGGCGACCGGCGACATGCCTTCCTCGACGTGCCGGAAGATGTTCTCCAGCATGACGATCGCATCGTCGACGACGAGACCGATCGCGAGCACGAGGGCCAGCAGCGTCAGCGTGTTAATGCTGAAGCCGAGCGCCATCATGATGAAGCAGACGCCGATCAGCGAGACCGGGATCGTCACCAGCGGAATCACCGTCGCGCGCAGCGAGCGCAGGAAGACGAAGATGATCAGAACGACGAGGACGACCGCTTCACCGATCGTCTTATAAACGTTGGCGATCGATTCCTCGATGAATTGCGCGCGGTCGTAGGCGACCGCGGCCTCCATCCCTTCCGGCATCGCGGCGAGCAGGTGGGGCAGCTCCGCCCGGACGGCCCTCGAGATGTCGAGCGGGTTGGCCGTCGCCTGCTTGATGACGCCGACCGTGATCGAGGTACGCCCGTTGAACCGGTTGACCCGGCGCTCCTCTGCCGGGCCGAGTTCGGCGCCGCCGACGTCCGACAGCCGCACCAGATAGCCGCCCTCCGCCTGCCGCAGGATCATATTGTCGAACTGTTCCGGCGTGCGCAGGTCGGTTTCGGACAGTACCGTGAATTCGCGCGCCTGGCTTTCCACCCGACCGGCGGGAATCTCGACATTCTGCCGGCGCAGCGCATCCTCGACATCCTGGGTCGTGACCCCGTAGGCGGCCATCCGCTCCGGGTCGAGCCAGATCCGCATCGCGTAGCGGCGTTCGCCGTAGAGCGCCACCTCCGCGACGCCGGGCAGCGTCTGTAGCGCCTCCTTGATGTAGCGGTCGGCGTAGTCGCTGATCTCGAGGTTCGAGTGGCGGTCGCTGAAGAAGGAGATGTAGATCGTCGCCCGCGCGTCCGCCTCGACCTTCTGGATAATCGGTTCTTCGATCTCGTCCGGCAGCCGGCCGCGGGCCCGGCTCACCCGGTCGCGCACGTCGCTCGCCGCGTCGTCGGGGTCGCGCTCGATACGGAAGCGCACGGTGATCTGGCTGCGCTCCGGCCTGCTGGTCGAGGTCATCAGCTCGATGCCCTCGATGCCAGCCAACAGCTCCTCGATCACCTGCGTAACCTGACTCTCGATGATCTCGGCGCTCGCCCCCGGATAGTTGGTCGTGACGGTGACGAGCGGTTCCTCGATCTTCGGGTATTCGCGTACCGCGAGGCGTTGGTAGGCGACAATGCCGACCAGTACCAGGATCAGGCTCATCACCGTTGCGAAGACGGGGCGGCGGATCGAGACGTCGGAGAGCACCATCGGCTCACACCCCCGCCGGCGGCTGGATCGTCACCGGCGTGCCGTTCCGCACCTTCATCTGTCCGGCGCTGATGACGATATCACCGGGCGCGAGTCCCGACAGCACTTCGACCTTGCCGTCCCGGCGTCGGCCGAGCTGCACCTGGGTCTCGACGGCCTTACCACCGACGATCGTGAACACCACGGCCCCCTTCTCCGTGGGCACGACCGCCTGCTCGGGGATCAGCATCGCGTCCTCGCGCCGCTCGATGATCAGGCTGACCCGAGCGAACAGACCCGGCTTCAGCCGTCGGTCAGGATTGGGCAGGCGGGCACGCACGGCGACGCTGCGGCCCTGTATGTCGACCTGCGGATCGATCGCATAGACTTCGCCCTCGAAGCTTTCGCCGGGGAAGGCATCGACCTGGACGCTGACCGTCTGTCCCTCCCGCAGCAGGCGCAGTGCACTCTCGGGCACCCGGAAATCGACTTTGATCGGATCGATGTTCTCCAGATTCACCAGCTCCTGTCCGGGGACGACGTAGTCGCCCACACTGACCCGCCGCAGCCCGAGCACGCCGGGGAAGGGCGCGGTGATCCGGGTCTTCTCGAGCCGCGCTCTGGCGAGCGCCACCTCGGCTTCCGCGGTGCGCAGCGCCGTCTGCGCCTCGTCGCGCGTGCGCGCGGTCCCGACCTGGCGCTGGAACAGTTCCGCTGCGCGTTCGGCGTTGCGGCGGTTCAGTTCGAGCCGCGCCTGGGCCTGCGCCAGCTCGGCCCGATAAATCGAATCGTCCAGGGTCACGAGCCGGGCGCCCGACTCGACCCGCTCGCCTTCCCGGAAATGGATCTCCGCGATCCGCCCGGCGATCTCGGGGCTGATCATGACCGCTTCGTTGGAACGCAGCGAGCCGACGGCCGTAACATCGCGGATCACGGTCCCCGTTAGGACCGGGGTCGCCTCGACGAAGACCGTCTGCAGTCCGGACGGGCTCTCCGCCGCCTGCGGACCCGGTACGTCGGAGTCCTGCGACGGCTTCAACAGGAACCAGTAGCCGCCCCCGGCTGCGGCCAGGATCAGCAGAAGGGCCGTGACCGTGCCGGTAACGGATCTACGCCTCATTTCGAATTCGTCCGGTCGGCCTCGATTGTCCGAATGTCCTGGCTGCCTGGGACTCCGGCGCGACCCGCTCCCCCCGAGTGCATAGGCAGCCCGCCCGGTTCGATCGCCCGAAGTGGGTCGAGCTCCCGCACAGGCCTCTCTTGCCAGGCTTTGCTTACATGGACTAAGTAGTCTAATGTATGTCGCGCACAGTGGTCTCGTCAAGAATGGCACGACCGGGCGCCAAGGCGAATTTCTCGGCACAGAAGCATCGTGCGATCCAGGAAGCGGGCGCCCGTGTGTTTCTGCGCGAGGGCTACGGGGCCGCCACGATGGACCTCATCGCCGGTGAGGCCGGTGTGGCCAAGCAGACCCTCTACAATCATTTCCGCAACAAGGAGACCCTGTTCCGGGCCATCGTCGACGAACTCGGCGAGGAGCTGTTGTCCGCACTCGACCCGCGTCACGGGCCCGGCCGGGCGCCGGCGGCGGTGCTCGAGGCGTTCGGGCGCCGACTCATGGCCCTGATGTTGCGCCCGACCTCGCTTGCCTTGCACCGCGTGCTGGTGGCCGAGGCGCCCCGTTTTCCGCAGCTCGCCCGCACCATCTACGCTGCCGGGCCGGAACAGACGGTCCGGCAGCTCGCAGACTATCTGCGGACCGAAGCGGAGCGCGGCGCCCTCCGCGTGCCGGAGCCGGAACTCTCGGCCGAGCAGTTCATCGGCATGCTGGTCGGACATGTCCAGCTTCGGGCGCTGTTCGGGGTGCAGGTGGCGCCGGACGCGGCCGAACTCGACCGCACCGTTGCGCACGCGGTCGCGTGCTTCCTGCGCGCCCACGCTCCTGAGCGCTGAGCGGCGGTGCGGCTCAGCCCCGGCGCAGCAGGAAGATCGCCTGCTCGCCCAACAGGTTGGAGGCGCAGCCACGGAACGGCAGCCGCCGGCCGCCTCGGGTTAGGACGATTGCCCGCTCGATCGTGACCCCCAGCTCGTCGCAGAGCGCGATGAAGTCGGCGATCGTGCAGAGGTGAATGTTGTCTGTCGCGTACCAGGGATCGTCGAGCAGGGGCGTGCGTGGCATCCGCCCTGCCGTCAGCAGACTCAGTCGGATACGCCAATAGCCGAAATTCGGGAAGGACACGATGGCCCGGCGACCGATCCGGACCAGCTCCAGCAGCACGCCCTTGGGATCGCGCACGGCCTGGAGCGTGCGGCTCAGGATCACGTAATCGAAGCTGTCGTCGGGATAGAATCCCAGATCTCGCTCGGCATCGCCCTGCACCACCGGCAGGCCGTAGCGCACGCTGGCGTTGACCCCGGCCTGACTGATCTCGATGCCGCGGCCATCGACTTGCTTCGTCCGTGCCAGATGCGCGAGCAGCGCGCCGTCGCCACAGCCGATGTCGAGGACGCGACTGTGCGGGGCGACGAAGTCGGCCACGATCTGCAGGTCGCCCCGGATCGAGCCCGCATGATGCGGGTGTGACGGGCGTGCATCGAGTGGCATGGCTTTGCCGTCCGCACTCACGGCCGCTTCAGGCCGCGCAGCCGCGCCGCGCCGTCCAGGAATCCGGCGACGACCTCATGAAACTCCGGCTCGTCGAGCAGGAAGGCATCGTGCCCCTTGTCGCTCTCGATCTCGACAAAGCTGACCGGCGCGCCGACCGCGTTCAGCGCGTGCACCAAGGCGCGGCTTTCAGAGGTGGGAAACAACCAGTCGCTGGTAAAGGAGATCAGACAAATCCGCGTCTTCACCCCCTCGAACGCCTTCGCCAAGTGTCCGCCATGCTCCGCGGCAAGATCGAAATAGTCCATCGCCCGGGTGATGTAGAGATAGGAATTGGCGTCGAACCGCTCGACGAAGGTGCTGCCCTGGTGGCGCAGATAGCTCTCGACCTGGAAGTCGGCCTCGAACCCGTAGGTCACGTGCGGCCTATCCTGCAGGTTGCGACCGAACTTGCGGTGCAGCGCCGCCTCGGAGAGATAGGTGATGTGCGCCGCCATGCGCGCGACTGCGAGCCCGCGGCGCGGTCGCTTCCCGTAAAGCAGATAGTCGCCGCCGCACCAGTCCGGATCCGCCTTGACTGCCTGCCTGCCGACCTCGTGGAAAGCGATGTTCTGCGCGGTGTGCCACGCCGCGGTCGCGATCGGCACGGCGGAGAATACCCGGTCGGGAAAGCTTGCGACCGCCTCGAGAGCCTGCATCCCGCCCATCGAGCCGCCGATCACGCTGAAGAGCTCCCCGATCCCGAGCGCATCCACCACGCGCATGATGCCCCGCACCATGTCGCCGATCGTGATCACGGGGAACTCCAGCCCGTAGACCTTGCCCGTCTTCGGGTCGATCGAAGCGGGTCCGGATGACCCCATGCAACCGCCCGGCACGTTGACGCACAGCAGGAAATAGCGGTCGGTGTCGAGCGGCTTGCCCGGGCCGATCATCTCCTGCCACCAGCCCGGCTTGCCGGTGATCGGGTGCGGCTCGGCCGCGAACTGGTCGCCGGTCAGCGCATGGAAGATCAGGATGGCATTCGACTTGTCGGCATTGAGGGTACCGTACGTCTGGTAAGCGAGCGTGAAGGGCGAGAGCACGGCGCCGCTGTCCAGTTGCAGCGGCGCGTCGGTCTCGTCGAAGGTGATACGATACCCAGGGAGATTCTCGACCGGCGGCCAGGGGGCCGGTCGAGCGAGCGGCGCGATCTCGGACACCTCTCCTGCACTCCTTCAGCCAATGCCGCGGTCGGAGCGGCCCGTTCGTCGCAGGGTGCGGGTCTGCAAGGGCCGATAGCTAGGGACCGGGGCTTTGCCTGTCAACGGCTTAATCGGCGTGTCTTGCGGCCCCCGATCGGCATCGTTCACCCGAATCCGGCGCCCGATCCGGCGTCCGGCGGCCGATGCTTCTCTGGAGGTTCGTCGCGGCTCCGCGTTGCGCAATCCGGTTTCCGCCGGCGCGTTCCGGCCCGGTGCCGTCGCCGCGATTATTGCGCGGCGGTCGCCGCCCTGATGTGCTCGCGCTCCCAGTCCAGCATATAGTCGCGGGTCAGCGGTACCGCGGTCTGCTCGCGGGCGAGCTGCATCTGGAAGACCATCTGCCGCCAGTAGCGGAACGACAGCTCCACCCCGACCAGATAGAACTCCCACATCCGGCAGAAGCGCTCGTCATAGAGCGCGCGGATCGCCTCGCGATTCGCCTCGAACCGGCGCCGCCATTCGCGGATCGTCTTCGCGTAATGCAGGCGCAGGATCTCGATGTCGGTGACCCACAGGCCCAGTCGCTCGACCGCGGCGAGCGCTTCCGACAGCGCCGGGGTATAGCCACCGGGGAAGATGTATTTGCGCAGCCAGGCATTGGTGCTGCCGGGCGGTTCCATCCGTCCGATCGAATGCAGCAGCGCGACACCATCGGGTTTCAACATTCCCTTCAGCCGGCCAAAGAACTCGTCGTAATGGGCGGCACCGACATGTTCGAACATGCCCACCGAGACGATCCGGTCGTAGATGCCGGTCTCGTCGCGATAATCGCGCAGGTAAAAGCGCACCCGGTCGGCTAGCCCCAGTTCGGCGGCGCGGCGGTTTGAGACCTTGTGCTGCTCCTCGGACAAGGTGATGCCAACGACTTCGCAATCGGTCGTCTCGGCGATGTAGAGGGCGAGCCCACCCCAGCCGGAGCCGATGTCGAGCACGCGGCAGCCGGGCTTCAGCAGCAGCTTCGACGCCAGGTGTCGCTTCTTGTTGAGCTGTGCAACCTCCAGGCTCTCATTGTCGCTCTGGAAATAGGCGCAGGAATATTGCCGGTCGCGGTCGAGGAACAGGTCGTAGAGCCGATCGGACAGGTCGTAATGGTGCGCGACATTGGCCTTGGCACGGCCGCGCGGGTTGAACTGCTGGAGGCGGCGAAAGATTCTAGACAGCCCTGCGAGCGTCCGCACCCACCGGTTTTCCTCGAACGCCTCGACATTGACTCCGATCAACTCGATGAAGTCGTAGAGGCTGCCCTCCTCGATGGTCAGCGTCCCGTCCATGTAGGCCTCACCCACATAGAGGCGGGGGTTGAAGGCCAGTTTCGTCTCCAGCCGTGGGTCGTGCAGGCGGATCGTCGCGCGTGGCCCGGGCAAGCGGCCGCCGATAACGTGCGGGCGGCCGCTGGCGTCGATCACCGTCAGCGTCCCCTTTTCCACCACGCGCTCGAGTAGGCGTCCGATCAGCATGGCCGGCAAGTCCCTCCTCACCGCCGGTTTGCCCCGGCGGACCTTCCGACCGGCGCAGTGTAAACGCCCCTGCGCACCCTGTGTACCCCTTGAGGATAAACGGAAAACGGCGCATCCGGGGATGCGCCGTCATCGCTTCTTGCCGATGTCCAACCGGGTCCTCGGCCCCGGCTGCCCCGGTCAGCCCGCTCGTGGCGCTCCGGTCGCGGAGGACTCCTCCAACATCTCCTCGATCGGTTCGGGCAGATCGCCGGCGGCCAGTCCTTCGATCTCGTCCTCGCGTTCCTCCTCGATCGCCTCGCGGCCGATTACGACCTCACCACGGGCCTGTGCCGCCGCCTCGTCCTCGCTGCGGGCAATGTTTGCCGTAATCGTGACAATCACCTCGGGGTGCAGCACGATCCTCAGCGGGTGAAGGCCCAGCGTCTTGATCGGTCGGTCGAGGCTGATCTGCTTGCGGTCGACCGAGACGCCGCTGGCCTGTATCGCGTCGGCGATGTCGCGCACCGTGACCGAGCCGTAGAGCTGCCCGGTGTCGCCGGCCTGGCGGATCATCGTCACCATCATGCCTTCGATCTTGCCGGCGGCGCGCTCAGCCTCGCTGCGGCGCTCGAGGTTGACGGCCTCGAGGTGGGCCCGCTGTTTTTCGAAGTAGGCGAGATTGTCCTTGGTCGCGCGCAGCGCCTTCTTCTGCGGCAGCAGGAAATTGCGAGCGTAGCCCGGCCTTACTTTCACGACGTCGCCCATCTGGCCCAGGTTCGGCACCCGCTCCAGCAGAATGATCTCCATCGGCATCTTATTCCTCCTCGGGGCCACGCGGCCGGCCGTACCGAAGCCGTACCTTCAAGAACGGCTCGGCTAGGCCGATTGCCGTCACGAATACGACCGGCCACCCCAGCACGATCAGGACCAGGTAAAACACGAACAGCGAAAATCGCCATGCCGTCCAGCGATTCAACAGGGCATGCACCACCGCGAGGCCCTGGAAGAAGAACGGTACGGCAAGCGCAATCGCGAGATTGCGCGCCATATAGCCCACGCCGCCTCCGGCGACAATGGCCACCGCGACCGCGAGCCCGAACGCATAAAGCGTCCAGGCCGGCAGCATCAGGGTCGCTATCGGCGGCGCTGGCCGCAGATTGCGCCCCATCCCGGTCAACAGGCCCTGGGCCAGAACCCCGTTGACCGCCATCATCGTCATCCAGGATGCCGCGACGACGCCTGGAAACACCGAGGCGAACTGGGCGGCCAGCGTCTCGACGTTGCGGGCATCGGTGCCGGCCGGGGCCAGCTCCGCCATGGCCTCGGCCAGCATTGCCCGGACCGCACCTTCGTACCCTTCCGGGTAGCCGGTGAGCAGGAAGCCCGCGACGACGATTCCCAGCGCCCCCATACCGGCGAGCCACGCCACCAGCAGGCCCGGCGGATACCACTCGACCGTACCGTCCGGCGCGGTGCGGTTGAGCAGCGCCTGCCGTACGATCACGACCAGCGGACCAATGCTGGTCACCACGAACAGCAGCGCCGAGAGCGCACCTCCGGTCAGGCCGACCAGCAGGGTCGCCGTGGCGGCGGCAATCAGGACGGGCAGCAGCCCCATCCCGAAGCCGACAACGAACAGCGGCACCTGCGAGAGGTACGCAAAGATGATGCCGCCGACCGATCCGGACAGCAGCGCGGTATAGAGCAGTCCGCCGACGAGGCCGCCGGCAGCGGCGAGCAGGAGCTCCCTCGGCATCGGTCGGTCCCCCCGCGGTCGGTGCCGGCCGGCTGCGAGCGGCGCCGCGGGCCTACTGGATCACGTAGGGCAGCAGACCCAGATAGCGCGCCCGCTTAATCGCCTGCGCGAGCTCGCGCTGCTTCTTGGCAGAAACGGCGGTGATACGGCTCGGGACGATCTTGCCGCGCTCGGAGATGAAGCGCTGCAACAGTCGCACGTCCTTGTAGTCGATCTTGGGCGCGTTCGGCCCGGAAAAGGGACAGCTTTTGCGCCGGCGGAAGAAGGGGCGGCGCGCACCGCCTGCCCGGCCACCGGAAACGGCTGGTCTCATGTCTCGGCTCCCTCAACCGCGGCGGGGGCGGCCTCGGTCTCCTCCTCGCGGGGACGATCCTCGCGCGGGCGGTCACGATCGCCGCGGCGCGGCCGATCGTCACGGGAGGAACGGGCCTGCATCATCACCGAAGGGCCTTCCTCCACCGCATCGATGCGGATCGTCATGTAGCGCAGGATGTCCTCGTTGAGGCGCATCTGTCGCTCCATCTCCTCGACCGCCGGCCAGGGCGCATCGAGATCGAACATGACATAATGGCCCTTGCGGTTCTTCTTGATCCGGTAGGCGAGGCTCTTCAGGCCCCAGTGCTCGCGCTTGACGACCGAGCCGCCATGCTCCTCGATGATTCCGGCCAAGGAATCGGCCAGCGCCTCGACTTGGGCGCCCGACATTTCCTGGCGGGCGATAATCACGCTTTCGTAATATGGCATAAGCTCTCGTTACTCCCGCGCCTTCCCGGATGGCAGTCCCGCAATGTGGAAACGTCGGACGGGCCGCGCAAGAGGCCGGTCGCAAGCAACAGCACCCCGACCCCTGTTCCAGCTACGGTCCCAGAAGGCGGCGCACTTATACACGAAACACCCCCGCACGCAAGCGCTGCAGCGCTTGCGTGGCCGTGCGTGCGCATCCGGTGCCCGTATGGCCGGGACAATCCCGGCGCCCGGCGGTACGAGTGCTCCGTTTCCTCCCGAAGACCGAATAGCCTGATCATGCGCTGCCATTGTCGGCCTGCATATGGCGTACGCAAGATGTCCGGGGACGTAATGGCCGCAAACTCCACAGTCTTGGCCGTTATTCAATCCCAGCGGCTTGACACCCGGTGCGGTGACAGTCATTGAACCGCAACGCGGACGATCGAAAGGTTCGATAAGGTAATGCGACGGGCATTCGTGTTTCCCGGTCAGGGCAGCCAAGCGGTCGGGATGGGTAAGGCGCTGGCCGAAGCGTCCGCGACCGCGCGCGAGGTGTTCGAGGAGATCGACGACGCGCTCTCGCAGCGGCTGTCGCGTCTGATGTTCGAGGGGCCGGGCGAGGAGCTGATGTTGACCGAGAACGCCCAGCCGGCGCTGATGGCGGTCAGCCTCGCGCTCGTCCGCGTCCTCCGCAAGGAGGGTGGCGTCGATCTCGGGAAAAGCTGCGTGTTCGTTGCCGGCCATTCGCTCGGGGAATATTCGGCGCTCGCTGCGGCGGATTCGCTGGAGCTCGCGGAGACCGCGCGGCTGCTGAAGCGGCGCGGGCGTGCGATGCAGGAGGCGGTCCCGGTGGGCGAGGGGGCCATGGCGGCGGTACTCGGCCTCGACTTCGACGCGGTGCAGGCGCTCGCGGCGGAAGCCGCGCAGGGTGAGGTCTGCGCGCCGGCCAACGACAATGCGCCCGGCCAGGTGGTGCTGAGCGGCCATGCCGCAGCGATCGACCGTGCGATCGCGCTCGCGAGCGCACGCAGGGCCAAGGCGATCCGGCTGCCGGTCAGTGCACCGTTCCACTGCGAGCTGCTGCGCCCGGCTGCCGACGCCATGGAGGAGGCATTGGCCGGCGTCCGCATCGTCGAGCCCGCGGTGCCGTTGATCGCCAACGTGACCGCGCAGCCGGTGCAGAACCCGGAGGAGATTCGACGTCTGCTCGTCGAACAGGTTACGGCGCCCGTCCGCTGGCGTGAGAGCGTCCTTTACATGCGTGCGCAAGAGGTGGAGGAGCTGGTCGAGATCGGTGCCGGCAAGGTGCTCACCGGGCTCACGCGGCGCATCGATCCGGCGCTCGGCGCCCGGGCCGTACAGGGACCCGACGATGTCGACGCGCTGTTGAAGGCGCTCTGAAGAAAGGGAATCCGGTTCCATGTTCGACCTCACCGGCAAAGCCGCGCTCGTCACCGGCGCCTCGGGCGGGATCGGCGGCGCCATCGCCCGGGCGCTGCATGCGCGCGGCGCAACGGTCGGCCTCTCCGGGACGCGGGCGGAGGCACTGGAGGCGCTGGCGGGCGCCTTGGGCGAGCGCGCGCACGTCCTGCCGTGCGATCTCCGCGATGCGGCCGCGACCGACGCTCTGGTCGGGCAGGCCGAAGCGGCGATGGGGCAGCTCGACATCCTGGTCAACAATGCCGGGCTGACCCGCGATATGCTGGCGTTGCGGATGCGGGACGAAGACTGGCAGACGGTCATCGACGTGAATCTCACTGCCGGCTTCCGCCTTGCCCGCGCCGCGCTGAAGGGAATGATGCGTCGGCGCCAGGGGCGGATCATCGGCATCACCTCGATCGTCGGTGTCACCGGCAACCCGGGCCAAGCCAACTACGCCGCGGCCAAGGCCGGCATGATCGGCATGACGAAGTCGCTGGCGGCGGAGGTGGCGAGCCGCGGCATCACCGTGAACTGCGTCGCGCCGGGCTTCATCGCCACGGCCATGACCGACGCGTTGAAGGAGGAGCAGCGGACCGCCCTCCTGCAGCGTGTCCCCGTCGGTCGCCTCGGGGCGTCGGAGGACGTTGCCGCGGCGGTCGTCTACCTCGCCAGCGACGAGGCCGCCTACGTTACGGGCCAGACCTTGCACGTCAATGGCGGTATGGTCATGTTATGACGGTTCCGCGGTACCTAACTGGTCACGCGCGCGGAACTGTGTTACGAAGCGCCGCCTCCGGGCCGGGCTCCCGGTGCGACCCCGGCTCGCGAACTACGTCGATTCCATCCGCCATCCCATTGCGAAGGTAGCGCGTCCATGAGCGACATTGCCGAGCGTGTTAAGAAGATTGTCGTCGAGCATCTCGGGGTCGACGAGGCCAAGGTCACCGAGGGGGCCAGCTTCATCGACGATCTGGGCGCCGACAGCCTCGACACCGTCGAGCTGGTGATGGCGTTCGAGGAGGAGTTCGGGGTCGAGATCCCGGACGATGCGGCCGAGAAGATCGTTACCGTCAAGGATGCGATTGATTTCATCCGCGAGAACGCGTCCTCGTAAGCCGGCGTATCGCGCTATCGCGCGTGGGACGACGCGGGACGCTGCCCGCGCCGAAGGAGACTGCATCTGATATGCGACGCGTAGTTGTCACTGGCCTCGGCATGGTCACGCCCCTCGGTTGTGGCGTCGAGCCGACCTGGGAGCGACTCATCGGTGGCGAGTCCGGCATCCGCGCCATTCACTCCTTCGATGTGTCCGATCTGCCCGCGAAGATCGCCGGCCAGGTGCCGCGGGGCGCAACGGCCGAAGGCCGCTGGAACCCGGACGACTGGCTGGAGCCGCGCGAGCAGCGCCGCGTCGACCCCTTTATCCTGTACGGAATCGCGGCGGCCACCCAGGCC
>CAZVAR010000057.1:0-21350 GCA_964625225.1 uncultured Alphaproteobacteria bacterium
ACAAGGGCGGCGACCCGCTGCTGTGGCAGCATCTGTTCTGGTTCTTCGGCCATCCAGAGGTCTACATCATCTTCCTGCCGGCCGCCGGGTTCGTCTCGATGATCGTGCCGGCCATGGTCCAGACGCCGCTGGTCGGCTACCGCCTGGTCGTCGTCGCGCTGGTGGGCACCGGCTTTCTCAGCTTCGGCCTGTGGGTGCATCACATGTTCACCACCGGCATTCCGCAGATGAGCCTCAGCTTCTTCTCGGCGGCGAGCATGGCCGTCTCGGTGCCGAGCGGGATTCAGGTATTCGCCTGGATCGCCACCATCGGCCGCGGCCGCCCGCAGTTCAAGACGCCGCTGCTGTTCGTCCTCGGCTTCCTGTTCATCTTCGTGCTCGGCGGGCTGACGGGCGTGATGGTGGCGCTCGTGCCGTTCGACTGGCAGGTCCACGACAGCTACTTCGTCGTCGCGCACTTCCATTACGTGCTGGTCGGCGGGATGGTGTTCCCGCTCCTGGCCGCCTTCTACTACTGGGCGCCGACGGCCAGCGCCAAGCCACTCTCGGAGACACTCGGCCGCTGGGTGTTCGGGCTGACCTTCGTCGGCTTCAACGTCACCTTCTTCCCGATGCACATCAGCGGACTGCTCGGGATGCCGCGCCGCGTCTACACCTACCCGGAAGGGCTCGGCTGGGAGCCCTACAACATGATCTCGACCCTCGGCGCCTACGTTCTCGCCGCGGGGTTTCTGGTCTTGGTGATCGACCTGCTGCTGAACTTCCGCCCGTCGGGCGCCGGTGGCGGGGGGAACCCGTGGAACGCCGGCACGCTCGAATGGCTGCCGAGCGGTCTCTACCAGACCCGCAGCATCCCGATCGTCAGGAGCCTGGTGCCGCTGTGGGACCAGCCGAACCTCGCGCGCGACGTCGAGGCGGGCCGCTACTATCTGCCCGGCGCGCCGACCGGGGGCCGCGAGACGATCGTGACCAGTGCGATCGAGGCGCGCCCGCAATACCTCATCCAGATGCCGGGGCCGAGCTGGCCCGCCGTGTTCGCGGCGTGGTTCACCGCGGCCTTCTTTCTGCTGCTGACGGTCAAGCTCGTCGTCCCGGCGGTGGTCTGCGGCATCATCGCCGTCGTCAGCGTGATCCGGTGGATGTGGGACACCGATCCTGGCCCCAGCCATCCGCCGCTCGACGTGGGCGGCGGCATCCGTTTGCCGGTCTATGTCAACGGCCCGACATCCCACTCCTGGTGGGCAACCGTCACGCTCCTGTTCGTGGACGGCACGGTGTTCGGTTCGCTGCTGTTCTCCTACCTGTTCCTGTGGATGGTCAATGGCGACGGCTGGCTGCCCACCGCGGCGGCCCTGCCCGGGCTGAGCTGGCCGGGCGTCGGTGCTCTGCTCTGGATCGCGAGCAGCGGGGCGATCGCGTTCGCCGGCCGGGCGCTGCGGTCGGGTGTCCAGCGGCGCCTTCGGGCGGCCTTCATGCTGGCGGCGCCCTTGGTCCTCGCGGCGATCCTCACGGAACTCTACGCTCAATTGGAGACGGGGCTGCGGCCCGCGGCCAGCAGCTACGCGGCGGCGGTCTTCGTACTGCTCGCCTGGCAGGCCTTTCACGTGGGAGTCCTCGTCGTCATGAGCGGTTACACGCTGGCGCGCTCCTGGTGCGGACTGCTCGGCCCGGAGCGGCGCGTGACCTTCGATAATGTGATGCTGTTCTGGCACTACACGGTCGGGCAGGGGGTCGTGATGCTCGCCCTGATCCATGCATTCCCGCGACTGCTCGGCCCATGACGCGCAGCCGCGAGTTCTGGCCGGTCGCGCTGACCCTCACCTCGGGGTTCCTGGTCTGGGCCGCCCACTTCGCAATGATTTACGGCTTGACCGCGCTCGCGTGCGCGCGCGGCTTCAACGACGCGAAGCTGCTCGGCCTGGAGGTCGTGCCGCTCGGGGTCGGTGCGGCGACGCTGGCCGCGCTGCTGATGGTCGTTTGGGTCATCATGTCCTGCATCCGCTGGCGCGGCCCGCGGCGCGAAGACGCGCTGACCCGGTTCCTGCGCTACACCACGATCCTGATCGGCGGGTTCGCGATCCTCGCGATCGTCTGGGACGGCCTGCCCGCCATTCTGATCGGCTCGCCATGCCGGTAAGGTCGCCCGGCCGTCTCGGGCGGCGCGCCGCCCTCCTGCCGATCCCGGCAGCACTGGCGGGGTGTACCGGCATGCAGTCGATGCTCGAGACCCACGGTCCGGAAGCCGAATGGATCGCATTGATCGCCTGGATCGTCTTCGTCGGCGGGACGGCGATCTTCGTCGGCGTGATGGCCCTCGCGGCCTACGCCCTGTTGGCGCCGCGCCGGTGGACCCGCCCGATCGGCCGGCAGTCGTTGGTGATCGGCGGCGGGATCGTGTTCCCGGTGGTGGTGCTGTCGGCCCTGCTCGGCTGGACGCTGTCGGTCGCGGATACGATGGCGCCGGCCGGCGGCGGCGCCGCCCTGCGCGTCGAGGTGATCGGCAGGATGTGGTGGTGGGAGGTCCGCTACCCCGATGCGGGGCCGGACGGCTTCGTTACCGCCAACGAGATTCATGTCCCGGTCGGCCGGCAGGTCGAGCTGACCCTGCTGGCGGCGGACGTGATCCACAGCTTCTGGGTGCCCAGCCTCGCGGGCAAACTCGACATGATTCCCGGCCACCGGAATACCTTGCGGATCGAGGCGACGCGTCCCGGCGCATTCCGAGGCCAGTGCGCCGAATATTGCGGTGCGCAGCACGCGCATATGGCGTTCTTCGTGGTCGCCCATCCGCCGGAGGAGTTTGCGGCTTGGCTCGCGCGTGAGGCCGGGCCGGCGCGCGAGCCGGAAGCGCCCGCGCTGCGGCAGGGGCGGGCTCTTTTCCTCGACAGCGGCTGTGGTGCATGTCATGCGGTCCGCGGTACGCCGGCGGACGGCCGGTTCGGCCCGGATCTCACCCATGTCGGCAGCCGGCGCACGATCGGCGCGGGCATGCTGCCCAACAACATAGGCACGCTCGCGGGCTGGATCGCCGACAGCCAGCAGATCAAGCCCGGCAATCACATGCCGTCCTTCAACACCTTCACCGGCGCCGAGTTGCGCACGCTCGCAGCCTATCTCGCGAGCCTCGAGTAGCGTGTCGCGGGCGGGCCGGCGTCCCTTCCGTCGGGGAGTGGCAGCCCCGACACCGATGACGATCGACAGCCGGGGCGGGTCCGGACCGGATCGGTGTGCGATCGGCGCTGCCTCGGCCGGCGCGCTTCCGTCGCCCGGCGGCAAGCCACGGCCTGCCTCGCCCGTCGTCGGTGACGCGCCGCTGGTGACCGGCGGAATGATCGCGGCGGCGGCTCGCTGTGTCCGGAGAATCTCCCGGAGGGCAGCGCGACGCCGGCGTTGCGGCGTTACTGCGGGCGCTGTACGCCGGCGGCACCGGTCGTCATCCGTGCCCGCGCGGCGCAGGCGCTGGCGAGCCGCCGCATCTGATCCGTTACCTCGACGTCGCCGGCATCGGCCAGCAGTCGTTGCTCCCGCTCCCGGAGACCGTCGGCGTCCCAGTGCCGGCTCGCCTCGTGCGTCATGCATCCGCACATGTCGGCGCAGTAGGCATAGCTGCGGTCCGCATCGCAGGTCTTCAGGCATTCGCCGAAGAAGCTCTGCATCTGACTGTCGGGGATGCGGTTCTGCGGTTGCGCCTGTGCGCTCAGGGGAAGGACGAGCAGCAGCGCCGCCAGTAGCATTTTCATGGACTCTCTCCGGATCCGTCATCGGCCGAAACGTCTACGTCCAGCTGAACACGGCCGGGCGCCTCGCGTTCGCGCACGGGCCGCACAATTATTGCGGCGGCGCAGACGGCAGCCGTCCGCCGGCGGACCGTCGGTGCGTCGATTGCCCGGGGGCCGGAATGCAGAAGAGGGGCCTTTCGGCCCCTCTTCATCCTTGTCGTGCCCGATTGCGGCTCAGTGCAGCTTCTGCGGCAGCTCGCCGATCGCCTGGTCGATCAGCGCGGCGCCGCGCGGACCGGACAGCTCCTCCGCCAGCACCCGCCGCGTCGCCGCGACTGCGAGGTCAGCGGCAAGCGCGCGGACCTGCCGGACCGCGTCGGCCTCGGCGCGGGCGATCTTCTCGAGTGCCTGCTCGCGGCGACGGGCGAGCAGGGCTTCGAGGTCCGCGCGCGCCCGTGCCTGCTGCCGCTCGGCGTCCTGGCGGGCGCGGGCGACGATCTCCTCCGCCTCCTTGATCGCGTCGCGCTGGCGGCGGCGATACTCGTAGAGGCGGTTCTGCGCCTCTTCGCGCAGATGCCGTGCCTCCTCGATCTGCGCCCGGATCGCCTCGGCGCGGCGGTCGAGCGCGCCGTTGACGATCTGCCGCGCACGCTTGAACACGAGCGCGACGAAGATGACGAAGGCGACCGCGACCCAGAATTCCGGTTCGGCCAACATCAGCGCCCCTCCTGCGACACGGCCTGAACGGCCGCCTCGACGCGGGCCGGGTCCACCTCGCGGCCGGCGAGCCGGGCCGCCGCCGACCGCGCCACCTCGACGGCGATCGACCGGACCTGATCGAGCGCCTCCCGACGCGCTGCGGCGATGCGGCTCTCGGCCTCGCGGGTCTGCGCGGCGAGTTCCGCCCCGAGCGCCTGCTGCGCCTCGGCGGTCGTGCGCGCGATCTCCTCGTTGGCCGCGCGCAGGATGCTCTGGGCCTCGGTGCGGGCCTCGGAGAGTGTCTTTTCGTAGTCGGCGAGCGCGGCCTCCGCCTCCTGTTGCATCTGCGCGGCCTTGTCGAGATCCTCGCCGATACGCCGGCTGCGATCCTCTATCGCCTCGCCGACCCGCGGTAGCGCGACGCGCGAGAGCAGAAAATAGAGCACCGCGAACAGGACCGCGGCCCAGAAGACCTGGGACGGGTAGGTGGCCGGATTGAGCTGCGGCAGGCCGGCCTCGGCCTGCGGCTCGGCCGCGAGCGCAGGCATCCCGCCCAGCAGTATGACCGGCAGGGCGCCGGTGGCCCGCTCGAAGAGAGTCCCGAGCCTCATGCGATTCCTTCCCGCTTCAACGGCGTGCGGGCCGCCGCAGCGGCCCGCCGATCCGGCTCAGGTGAACAGGATCAGGAACGCGATCAACAGCGCGAACAGCGCGATGGCTTCCGTCAGGGCGAACCCGAGAATGCCGATGCCGAACACCTGGTCGCGCGCACCGGGATTACGGGCGATCGAGCCGATCAGGCTGGAGAAGATGTTGCCGATGCCGACGCCCACGCCGAGCAGCGCAATCACGGCGATACCCGCACCGATCATCCTTGCGGCTTCAACGTCCATTTCGAAAGGTCCCCTGGTTTCGTGGAGTGTGGAACAGCAGCACGCGCGCCCGCGCCTCAGTGTAGATGGACGGCGTCGTGCAGATAGAGGCAGGTCAGAATGGTGAACACGTAAGCCTGAAGCACGGCGACCAGGATCTCGAAACCGGTCAGCGCCACGTTGATCAGCAACGGCGCCCATCCGCCGAGTACGCCCAAGGCCACGGTGAAGCCGGCGAACACCTTCAGCATGGTATGGCCGGCCATCATGTTGGCGAACAGCCGGACCGACAGGCTGATCGGCCGGGAAAGATAGGAGATCACCTCGATCGGCACGATGATTGGTGCCATCCAGATCGGCACGCCGGCAGGCATGAAGTAACTGAAGAAATGCGCCCCGTGCCGGACCAGGCCGACGATCGTCACCAGCACAAACACCAGCGCGGCGAGCGCGAAGGTCACGATGATGTGGCTGGTGAAGGTGAACCCGTACGGAATCATCCCGATCAGGTTTCCGAACAGGATGAACATGAACAGGGTGAACACGAACGGGAAATACTGCCGGCCCTCGCTGCCGACATTGTCCCGAACCATCCCCGCGATGAACTCGTACGACATCTCCGCGGCCGACTGCCAGCGCGTCGGTACGATCGATCGGCTGCCCGCACCGCCCATGAGGAACAGGGTCACGCCGGCCACGGCGATCGTCATCATCAGCGCGGAATTGGTATAGGAGAGATCGAGGTCGCCGATGTGAATCGGGACCAGCGGCTTGATCTCGAACTGCTCCAGCGGACCGGCCACCTTCGCCTAACCCCTTTCAAGCATTGCGGGGCCCGTTGCCGGACCCCCCGTCCGCGTCGGTCGTGCCGTTACGCCCCATCTGGCCGACGGCGCGATAGACGTTCGCGACCCCGGCGCCCGCGCCGAGGAGGAAGAACAGCATCAGCAGCCAGGGCTGCGTCCCGAGCCAGCGGTCCAGCAACCAGCCGATGCCGACGCCGACCGCCAGCGCCGACACGAGCTCGACGCCGATGCGGAACCCGAAACCGAGCGCACTGGTCGGCGCCCGTTTCGTACCACCCCCGGCGCGACCGCGCCGACGCTCCTGCGCCGCGCGCAGCCGTTCCTCGAATCGTTTCGGGGAAGAGGGGTCTTCCGGAGTCATGGCTCTGGCGCCTCCGTCCGGTTCCGCGCTGGCGCCTTCCGAAGACGAGACCCCTGAATTGAACCCTTCTGGCCGGAAACCCTTGAGAAAGGCCGCACCCGCGCCGAAAGCGGGCGCAACTTACGGAGCGGGTACCCCCCTGTCAAGGCACAAAAGCCGGAGCCGGTCATGGCTTGCGGCACTGCATTACGCCGTTGCGCGCAGCTCCTCGGCGATCCGCAGATCGACCGACACGAGCTGCGAGACGCCGCGTTCCGGCATGGTTACGCCGAACAGCCGGTCC
Source organism: uncultured Alphaproteobacteria bacterium (assembly GCA_964625225.1). Classification (GTDB taxonomy): domain Bacteria; phylum Pseudomonadota; class Alphaproteobacteria; order JAJUGE01; family JAJUGE01; genus CAZVAR01. The sequence goes on from CAZVAR010000057.1 coordinate 6,741, forward strand.
ATGCGGGCCATGGTCAGCGGATGGTGCGTGACGACCAGGAACCGGGTGGCGGCCGTGCCGGCGATCTCGTGCAGCAGGGTGCAGAAACGATCGACATTGGGATCGTCGAGGGGGGCATCGACCTCGTCGAGCACGCAGATCGGGGCAGGGGTGGTCAGAAACACGGCGAACAGCAGGGACAGCGCCGCAAGTGCCCGCTCGCCTCCGGACAGGAGCGACAGGCTCTGCAGGCGCTTGCCGGGCGGGCTGGCAAGGATGTCGAGGCCGGCGGCCAGCGGGTCCTCGTCGCCGACGAGGGCCAATTCCGCCCGGCCACCGCCGAAAAGGCGAACGAACAGCTCCCGGAAATGCCGGTCGACCTGTTCGAAGGCGGCCAGCAGGCGACCGCGCGCCTCCCGGTTCAGCTCGGCGATGCCGCGCCGGAGCTTGCCGATGGCTGCCGTCAGATCCTCCCGCTGTGCCTGAACCTCCGCGATCTCCGCGGACACCGTCTCGACCTCCTCGTCCGCGCGCAGATTGACCGGACCCATGCCGTCGCGCTCGCGCTGGAGCCGCGCCAGCCATTGCTCCAGTGCCTCCGAATCGTCCGCGCGGCGGTCCTCCGCCGCGAGTTCGACGAGTGTGTCCGGCTCGCGGGCGAACCGCCGCCGGATGTCGTCGGCGAGCGTCGCACAGGTGGCACGGGCGTGCTCGACGGCCGCCTCGGCGCGTACCCGGCCTTCGCGCGCCGTGGCGAGCGCCGTCTCGGCTTCCCTGGCGGCCGCCTGTCGTTCCGCGGCCGCCGCTTCCGCCACAGCGAGGTCGGCGGCGGCCCAGCGCCGTCGTTCGGCCGCCGCCTCGATACGGGCCTCCAGCTCCTCCCTGCGCGCGCCGAACGTATCGGGCGCCTGCGCGAGGGCCTCGCATTCTGCCGCAGCCGCGGCGGCACGGGCGCCGAGGTCGTCGATATGCGCTGCGGCTTCCGCCGCGCGACTCTGCCAGGAGGGAATTTCGTCCTCGATCGCGGCGAGCCGGCGCGCCCGGGCCGCGGCCTCCCGTTCCTGTCGGTCGGACAGGCTGCGTGCCTCCATGAGCTGTCGGCGGCGTTCGGCCAGAGTCGAGCGCAGGCGGTCAGCGCGCGACCGCGCCGCCGCCGGCTCCGCTGCGCCGGCGACGCCGTCCCGCAGCGCCGCGACCTGTTCCTCGGCGGCGGCCAGTTCGGCGCCGAGACGCTGGGCGGCATCGGCCAGCGCGGCGATGCGCGAGGCCTGCACCGCGGCCCGTTGGCTCATGCTCGCTGCGGCCCGCCGCCGCTCGGCCGCCGCAGCCTGTGCCTGACGCGCCGCCTCGCGCAGGCTGCGCTCGCGGCCGGCTGCGTCCTGCGCGGCGCGGCGGGCCGCCTCCAGGGCACGACGCGCCACGGCGGCCGCCGCTTCGGCTTCGGGCAGTCTCGCGCGCAGCGCCGCCAACTGATTGCGATGGGTCAGCCGGGCCGCCGCGGCGCCCGTTGCGCCGGCCGCAACGGTGAAGCCGTCCCACCGCCACATGGCGCCGTCCGGGGTCACCAGCCGCTGCCCGGGCAGAAGCTGCGGTCGCAGCGACTCGGCCGTGGCGGCATCGGCGACCAGGCCGACTTGCGACAACCGCCGGGCCAGCGCGGGGGCACCGGCGACGTGGCCGATCAGCGGCTCGGCGCCGGCGGGGAGGGGCGGGGGCGGGGCGAGCGGCTCCAGTTCGCGCCAGTGCATCGGCGCATCGGCGGCGGTCGGGGCATTCAGTTCGTCGCCGAGAGCGCCTCCGAGCGCGGCCTCGTAGCCAGGGGCGACCTCGAGCGCATCGACCACGGGCGGCCAGGCCCCGGCCTGTTCGCCGGTCTCTGCGGCGAGCAGGCGGGCGAGGGTACGTTCCTCGGTCTGGAGCCGCGTGAGCTCGGTCTCGGCGCGCTGGGCGGCATCGCGCGCGACGGCCTCCGCCTCCCGGGCCTCGGCGATCGCGTCCGTGGCCGCCTCGACCGCCTCCGCAGCGGCCGCGGCCTGCTCCTCCGCGGCGGCCGCGGCCTCTTCAGCTGCGGCCAACTCCGCTTCGGAGACACCGGCGGCCTCCGCCTCGGCCCGGTCGCGGGCGAGCTGCTCGCGCTGGCGGCGCAGGCGCTCGGTCCGCGCTTCCGCCTCCTGGAGCTGACGCAGCAGGGCCGAGCGACCGGCCTCGGCGCGGGCGAACTCTTCGGCGGCGCGGGCCGCTTCCGCTTCGAGGGCAGCGGTCTCCCGCTCGGCTGCGGCAAGGCGCTCGGCCGCCACCTCGCGGGCTTCGTCCTCGCCGACTTGTGCCGCCAGCAGGGCGTCGCGTTCCTGTTCAAGCCGGGCGACGGTCGCGGCGGCATCGGCGGCGCGGGCGCGCTCGCGCTCCAGGTCGCGCGCGAGCTCGGCGGCGCGGGCGCGGGCGGCACGCTCGGCCTCGGCGGCCCGGCGGGCCTCGGCCGCCAGCGCATCGCGCTCGGCATCAAGGCGCTGGAGCGCGGCCGCAGCCTCCGCCTCCTTGCGGCGGGCCGGGGCGAGGGCGGAGGCGGCGCGCTCCAGCTCGGCCGCGGCCGATGCGGCGGCGCGGGCGGTCCGGTCGACCTCCGCCTCCGCCGCGGCAAGCGCCGCCTGCGCCTCGACGAGCGCGCTCTCCGCACGCTGCCAGCGGGCGAGGAACAGGGTCGCCTCGGCCCGGCGGATCTGCTCGCCCAGGCGACGGTAACGGTTGGCTTGGCGCGCCTGCTTCTTCAGGCTCTGGAGCTGGGTTTCCAGCGTCGCCAGCCGGTCGTCGACCCGGGCGAGATTGCTTTCGGCGGCGTGCAGGCGCTGCTCCGCTTCGTGGCGCCGCGCATGCAGGCCGGAGACACCGGCGGCCTCTTCGAGGATGGCGCGGCGCTGTTCCGGCCGGGCGGCGATCAGGGCACCAATCTGGCCCTGGCTGACCAACGCCGCCGAGCGGGCGCCGCTGGAGGCGTCGGCGAACAGGAGCTGCACGTCGCGCGCGCGCACTTCGCGGCCGTTGATGCGATAGACCGAACCCTCGCCCCGGGTGATCCGGCGGCTGACCTCGATCTCGGCATAATCGTTGAACGCGGCCGGGGCGCGACGCGCGGCGTTGTCGATATGGAGCACCACTTCGGCAAGGTTGCGCGCGGGCCGGGACGCCGTCCCGGCGAAGATGACGTCGTCCATCTCCTCGCCGCGGAGCTGTCGGGCCGAGCTTTCGCCCATCACCCAGCGCAGCGCCTCGACGAGGTTCGACTTGCCGCAGCCGTTCGGGCCGACCACGCCGGTCAGGCCGGGCTCGATCACCAGCTCGGCCGCCTCGACGAACGATTTGAACCCGGTCAGCCGGAGCTTGTTGAAATGCACGCTTCGCTTACTCGGGGCTTGCTCGGGGCCGGTTCAGGGGAGCAGCGGTCTCAGGATGTCCTGCATCTGCTCGAAAGTCAGCGTGCCGCTGTACTTCTTGCCGTTGACGATGAAGGTCGGGGTCGAGCGGATGTCGAACGCCTCCTCGCCGGCGAGCCGCTCGGCGACGACCGCATCCAGCCGCTGCTCGTCGTTCATGCAGGCCTGCACCTGCTCCTCCGACAGGCCGCCCAGCTTGCCTATGCGGACGAGTGCCGCCAGCGGGTCGGAAGCGGTGGCCCAGTTCGCCTGACTCTGGAACAGGATTTCCAGCAGGCCGAAATAGCGATCCCGCGGCGCGCATTCCGCGAGTGCAGCCGCCCGCAGCGCGACCTGGTCCAGCGGGAAGTCGCGATAGACGAACCGGACCTTGCCGGTGTCGACATAGTCGGATTTCAGCTTCGGCAGCGTGCCTTGGTGGAAGGTCGCGCAGTGCGGGCAGGTCAGCGAGGCGTATTCGATGATGGTGACCGGCGCCTCCGCGCTGCCGAGGACGTGGTCGTCCGGCTGCACCGCGGCGGCCCCGGTCGGGTCGGCGGCCGACGGTGTCGGTGCGGCCATGCTCGTGGCGGCCGCTGACTGCGCCGCGGGCGGCGCTTCGGGCATGTCGCCCGGCTGCAGCAGGGCGGCGGCAAGAACGCCGCCGCCCACGACCAGCGCGGCGGCGACTCCGATCCAGATCTTCGACACGCAATCCTCCGTCGTCGCCGGATGCTTATAGCGAGGCCGCGCCGATCTCAAGTGCCGCCCGGGCTGCGGCGCAGCACGGCGCGCCCGAGGTCGCGCAACGCCTCTGCCAGCTCCGGGTCGGAAACCCCCGCAACGGCGGTCGCCAGCGTCTCCTCCTCGGCCACGGTCAGCGGCCGAGGCTCCGGGCGCCGGTGTTCCGGGACGGGGAGGCTGCCCTGCCGCAGTGCCAGCCGGCGTACGGCCTTGTAGCCGAGATATCCGTTGATCCGCTCGATGATGGTCGGTTCGAGATGCTGCACCTCGGTCGCCCAGCCGCTCGCCACCCGAAGGTGGAGCGTGCCGCCCGGCTCGCCGCCGCGGCCCCGCACAAGGCGCTCCGGCAGCGTGCGCTTCGCCAGTTCCTGCCCGACCACCGCCGCCCAGTCGACCAGCAGCCCGGCCTCGCCGAAGCCGCGCCGATGGCCGGAGCGTGCGATGAGCCGGTCGAGCATCGTCGCGACCGGCCGCAGGCCGGCACCCGGTCGCCGCTCGCTCCCGGCCGTGATGCCGACAGGCCTTCTCGGGGCCTTCGCTTTCGTCATAGCCTCCGCCCGCCGCCGCACCCCGCCGGGTTCCGGGCGTCGCCCGGGCAGTGCGGCACCCCTATCTATAGGCCGCCATGTCCGCCGCGCAAAATGCAATCGCCGACCGTTTGCTCGACTGGTACGACCGGCATCGCCGGGATTTCCCGTGGCGCGCACCGCCTGGCGGGCGTCCCGATCCCTACGCGGTATGGCTCAGCGAGATCATGCTGCAGCAGACCACGACCGCCACGGTCGCCGGCTATTTCCCGAACTTCCTCGATCGTTGGCCGACCGTGGAGGCGCTGGCGGCGGCGCCGCTCGACGCGGTGCTGCACGCTTGGCAGGGCCTCGGCTACTACGCGCGCGCCCGGAATCTTCACAAATGCGCGCAGATGGTGGCGCGGACGCATCGCGGCCGCTTTCCCGAGACCGAGGAGGCCCTCCGCCGCCTGCCGGGCGTGGGGGCGTATACGGCGGCGGCGATCGCCGCGATCGCCTTTGACCGACCCGCCGTGGTCGTGGACGGAAATGTCGAGCGGGTGGTGTCGCGACTGTTCGCTGTCGAAGCGCCGCTGCCGGGGGCCAGGGCCGAGCTGCGCGCGGCGGCAGCCGCGATCACGCCGGGCCGGCGGCCCGGCGACTATGCGCAGGCGATGATGGATCTGGGTGCTACGATCTGCACGCCGCGCAAGCCGCGTTGCATGCTCTGCCCGCTCACCGACCTATGCGCGGGCCGCCGCAGCGGCATTGCCGAGAGCCTGCCGCGAAGAGACCCGAAGCCGGACCGCCCGGTGCGGCATGGCATCGTATTCTGGGTCGAACGGCCGGACGGTGCCATTCTGCTGCGCCGGAGACCGGAGAACGGGCTGCTCGGGGGCATGATGGAGGTTCCGTCGACCGGCTGGCGCGATGAGACGCCGTCGTGCGAGGCAGCCCGTGCCGAAGCGCCGCTCGCGGCCGAGTGGACTCCCCGTCCGGGACTGGTGCAGCATGTCTTCACGCATTTCCGACTGGAGCTGCGGATGCTGGCCGGGCGCGTCCCGCTGTCCACCCCGGCGCCGGACAACGCAATCTGGGCGCCGGCCGACCGTTTGGGGGACTTCGCGCTGCCCACCGTCATGAAGAAGGTGGTCGCCCACGGGCTGCGGACCGGCTGACGGAACAACGAGCGGTACCAGTCGTTTGCGGTGCGATTACGCGTTCGCGGGCGAAGGGTGATAAGGCCGACCGGCGAGCCGGTCGGCGATCAGGGGGCCGATTCTCAAAAGGGGGCAATGTTCCGGCATCCACTCGTGCGCGACATTGCCGTGGTCCTGGTGGTCAAAGTCGCGCTGATCCTTATCGGCTTCTGGGCCTTCTTCGGACCGCAGCACCGCCCGGCTGTCGACGCCGCCGCGGTGGAGGACCTCCTGTTCGCCACGTCCGGGCCGGCCGCCGTACCGCAGCCGCCTTACTTTCATAATCCGGGGGAGAATTGGCCGTGATCGACCTCGAGGTGGTGAACTTGTCGCGCCTGCAGTTCGCGCTGACGGCGATGTACCACTTCCTCTTCGTGCCGCTGACGCTCGGTCTGTCGGTCATCCTGGCGATCATGGAGAGCGTCTACGTCATGACCGGGCGCCGCATCTGGCGCGACATGACGATGTTCTGGGGCATCCTGTTCGGCATCAATTTCGCCATGGGAGTGGCCACCGGCATCACCATGGAGTTCCAGTTCGGAACGAATTGGGCCTACTATTCCCACTATGTCGGCGACGTGTTCGGCGCGCCGCTGGCGATCGAAGGGCTGATGGCCTTCTTCCTGGAGGCGACCTTCATCGGCCTGTTCTTCTTCGGCTGGGACAAGCTGACGCGGGTCGGCCATCTGGCGGTGACCTGGTGCGTGGCGATCGGCTCCAATCTGTCGGCGTTGTGGATCCTGGTCGCGAATGCCTGGATGCAGAACCCGGCCGGCAGCCGCTTCAATTTCGAGACCATGCGGATGGAGGTCACCGATTTCTTCGAAGTGATCTTCAATCCCGTCGCACAGTCCAAGTTCGTGCACACGGTCAGCGCCGGTTATGTGACCGGAGCCATTTTCGTCTTGTCGGTCAGCGCCTGGTACCTGCTGCGCGGCCGGCACATCGAACTGGCGAAGCGGTCGATGACGGTGGCCGCCTCTTTCGGACTGGCCTCGGCCCTGTCGGTGGTCGTGCTCGGGGACGAGAGCGGCTACACCACGACCCAGCACCAGAAGATGAAACTGGCCGCGATGGAGGGCATGTGGGAAACCGAACCGGCGCCGGCTCCCTTCACGGTCTTCGGTATGCCGAATTTGGAGGAGAAGCGCACCGAGGCGGCGATCGAAATACCCTGGGTGCTCGGCCTGATCGCGACGCGCTCCTTCAGCGGCGTCCTGCCCGGCATCAACGATCTGGTCGATGACGGCGAGCAGCGGGTCCGCTCGGGGCTGATCGCCTATGATGCGCTGCAGCGGCTGCGGCAGAACCGCGACGATGCGGCCGCCCGCGCCGAGCTCGAGGAGCGCGTGGACGATCTCGGCTATGCGCTGCTGCTACGCCGTTATGTCGAGGATCCTCGCACTGCGACTCCCGAGCAGATCCGGCAGGCCGCGTTGGATCTGATTCCGGATGTGCCCGTGCTGTTCTGGGCCTTCCGTTTCATGGTCGCCATCGGCTTTTTCCAGATTCTGCTGTTCGCCCTCGCATTCTGGTTCGCGACGAAACGCACGCTGGACCGGCACCGCTGGTTCCTATGGCTGGCGCTGTTCTCGCTGCCCTTGCCCTGGATAGCGTCGCAGCTCGGCTGGATCGTGGCGGAATACGGCCGCCAGCCATGGATCATCGAGGGCGTGATGCCGACCTTCTTCGGTGCGTCGAACATCCCGGCCGGAAATGTCTGGATGTCGCTCGCCGGGTTCGTGCTGTTCTACACGGGCTTGGCGGTCGTCGACCTCTTCCTGATGCTCCGGTACATCCGCATCGGCCCAACCGAATATTGGCGCGTGCCCGACATCGGGGCCGGCCATCCGGTCGATGGTGGCATGTACTACCAGCCTCCGCTGCCGGGGCTGCAGGCGGCGCCCGAGCGCGTGGCCGGGAACGACTGAACGGGGGAGGACGCCATGCCGTTGGACTACGAGACCCTCCGTCTGATCTGGTGGGCGCTGCTCGGCGTTCTGCTGATCGGCTTCGCCATCTTCGACGGCTTCGATCTTGGAATCGCCGCGCTGCTTCCCTTCGTCGGGCGCGCCGATGGTGAGCGCCGCGTCCTCATCAACGCCGTCGGCCCGGTGTGGGAGGGCAACCAGGTGTGGTTCATCCTGGGCGGCGGCGCCGCCTTCGCCGCTTGGCCGCCGCTCTATGCGGCATCCTTTTCCGGCTTCTACGTGGCGATGTTCCTGGTGCTGGTCGCGCTGATCCTGCGCCCGGTCGCCTTCAAGTTCCGCAGCAAGATCGAGGATCGCCGCTGGCGGCATACCTGGGATTGGATCCTGTGCGTCGGCGGCATTGTCCCCGCCCTGATCTTCGGAGTCGCTTTCGGCAATCTCCTCCTCGGCGTGCCGTTCCATCACGACGCGGAAATCCGCCCCTTCTATACCGGCGGCTTCTTCGGCCTGCTCGGCCCGTTCGCTCTGCTGTGCGGGCTCGTCAGCGTCGCCATGCTGATCATGCACGGCGCTGCCTTCGGGGCGCTTAAGACGACCGGTGTCATTGCCGAACGTTGTCGCAGCTACGGGGCCGTCGCCGGTCTCGTGACGGCCGTGCTGTTCGCGCTCGGCGGGATCGCGGTCGCGCTGTGGGTGGACGGCTATTCGATCACCAGTCCGATCGACCCGGCCGGACCGTCCAATCCCCTGCTCAAGACGGTGGAACGGTCCGATGGAGCATGGATTGCGAGCTACGGTGCCCGGCCATGGACCGTTCTGGCGCCTCTGCTCGGCCTCGCCTGCCCGGTGCTGGCGGCGATGTTGATGCGGCGGAGTCGGGACCTGTCCGCCTTCATTGTCAGCGCTCTGGGGGTGGCCGGAATCGTGGCAACGCCCGGGCTGGCGATGTTCCCGTTCATCCTGCCGTCGTCCACGGAGCCTAGTTCCAGCCTGACGGTATGGGATTCGTCATCGAGCCATGTGACCCTGTTCATCATGCTGATCGCGACCGTGATCTTCCTGCCGTTGGTGCTGGCCTACACCGCGTGGGTTTACCGCGTTCTGCGCGGCCGGGTGGAGCCGGGCCACATCGAGGTCAACAAGCAGGCCTATTGACCGGAGGGGTGCGGCGTCATGTGGTATTTCAGCTGGGTACTCGGCCTGGGGCTCGCCTGCGCGTTCGCGATCCTCAACGCCATGTGGTTCGAGCTCGTGTCGGACTATCAGGAAGGCCGCGCCGCCGAGCCGCCGCCTCCCCCGCCGATGGAGGAGGTCCACTAGACCGGGATCGTCCGTGATTGCCCGGACCCTGTCCATGCTGATCGCCGCCGGCGTGAGCCTGGTCCTGTTCGCCTGTCCGTTCCTTGTCGGGCCACGCCTGGGGCCGGGCGACCACGGCCTGCTGTCACTGCTGATGTTGGGGGTTGCGGCGAGCTTCGTACACGGCTTCGGCTACGTTCCCGAGCACCGGGTCCTGCGCCTGCTGTTCAGCCCGGCGGTCGCTTGGCCGGGCACGTTCGGTGCGCTGGCCCTGCTGCTGCGCTAAGTGAGGCTCGCCCGGAGCTGCTGGCGCAGGGCGTCGATCGGCCGCAGCTCGCCGCCCTGCTCGTACCACCAGAAGGTCCAGCCGTTGCAGGCCGGCGCACCCTGGACCAGGGCACCGACCTGGTGGATCGAGCCGCGATGCTCGGCCGAGATGATCAGGCCGTCGGCGCGCACTTTCGCGGTCCAGCGGCGGCCCTGGTCGTAAAGCACGGTGCCCGCCCGAAGCAGGCCCCGTTCGACCAGCCAGCCGAACGGGATGCGCGGCTCCTCGCGGCGCGACGGCGTGTTCACCATCTCCGGCTCGGCCGGCGCGACGCCGCGGATCCGCTCCGCGGCAATTCGCACGTAGTCCGGGTCGCGCTCGATGCCGATCCAGCGGCGACCGAGGCGCTTCGCTACCGCGCCGGTCGTACCGGTCCCGAAGAACGGATCGAGCACGACGTCGCCGGGCCGGCTGGATGCCAGGATCACCCGATGCAGCAGCGCCTCCGGCTTCTGCGTCGGGTGCGCCTTGCGCCCGTCGAGCTTCAGACGTTCGGCGCCGCTGCAGATGGGGAGCAGCCAATCGCTGCGCATCTGCAGGCCGTCATTGAGCGCCTTCATCGCCTCGTAATTGAAGGTATAACGGGCGTCGCTGCTGCGCGCGCACCAGATCAGCGTCTCGTGCGCGTTGGTGAACCGTCGCCCTCGGAAGTTCGGCATCGGGTTCGATTTCCGCCAGACGATCTCGATCAGCACCCAGTAGCCGAGATCCTGCAGCGCCGTGCCAACCCGATAAATGTTGTGATAGCTGCCGATGACCCAGATCGTCCCGTTCGGCTTCAGCAGCCGCCGTGCGGCGGCGAGCCACTCGCGCGTGAAGCGGTCGTACTCCGCGAAGTCCGCGAATTTGTCCCAGTCCGCATCGACGCCGTCCACCCGGCTGTTGTTGGGCCGCCGCAGCTCGTTGCGGAGCTGGAGATTGTAGGGCGGATCGGCGAAGACGAGGTCGACGGATTGCGCGGGCAGGGAGCGCATCCGCTCGATGCAGTCGCCGGTCAGGATTTGATCGAGGAAGTCTGCGGTGGGGCGTCCCATGACGGCGCATCCTGAGTCGCCCGAGTCGCCGCGTCAAGAGTCCTTGGATTCAACACGTTACGAACCGGTGCGAAACTGCGCCGATGGTGGGGCGTCGGGCCCAGCCGCAGCAAGGCGGCGCAATGCTCGCGTGTGCCGTAGCCGGCGTTCCGTTCCCAGCCATAGCCCGGATGGAGGCTCGCCAGCTCGGTCATGATCCGGTCGCGCACCACCTTGGCAACGATCGAGGCGGCGGCGATCGAGAGGCACTTGGCGTCGCCGCCGACGATCGGTTCGGCTGGGCAGGGCAGCGTGGGCGCACGGTTGCCGTCCACCAGCACCAGCGCAGGCGCGGGGGTCAGCTCGGCGACCGCCCGGCCCATCGCCCGGAAGGTGGCCTGCAGGATGTTGATCGTGTCGATCTCCTCGACCGATGCGATGCCGATCCCGATCCGTGCCGCACCGGTCCCGGCAAGCGCCTGCAGTTCGGCGAACAGCGCTTCGCGCCGATCGCGCGACAGCAGCTTGGAATCGTCGATGCCGCGGCGCAGGACGCGAGGCAGACGGTCCGGGTCCAGCGTCACGGCGGCTGCGACGACCGGCCCGGCCAGCGGTCCGCGGCCCGCCTCGTCGACCCCAGCGACGATGCCGCCGCCGACACGCACGGTGAAGTGGCGTTCCAGACGGAAATCGGGCATAGGGATCAGAGCGGCAGGTCGAGCTGGTCACGGCCCGCCGGCGGCGGACGGAAGCGCGCAGTGTCGAGATCGTAGTCGCGCTTGTCCAGCCCGAGCCGGCGGCAGGCGAGAGCGAAGCGCTGCCGGATCATCTCGGCATAGGGTCCTGTGCCGCGCATCCGCTCACCGAAGCCGCTGCGGTAGAGCGCGCCGCCGCGGCTGTCGCGGATGAGGCTCAGCACCCTGTCCATTCGGTCCGGCGCGTGCGTCGCGAGCCATTCCCGAAAGAGGTCCTTGATCTCCAGCGGCAGCCGCAGCAGCACGTACATCGCCGAGCGCGCGCCGGCCTCCCGGGCCGCCGCCAGGATCGGCTCGATCTCGTGATCGTTCAGGCCGGGAATGATCGGCGCGACGTTGACCCCGACCGGGATTCCCGCCTCGGCCAATGCGCGGATCGCCCCGAGCCGACGCGCCGGCGTCGCCGCCCGCGGTTCGAGTCGCCGGGCGAGCCCGCGGTCGAGGGTCGTCACGGACAGCGTCACGCTGGCGAGTCGGCGGGCGGCCATCGATGCCAGAATGTCGATGTCCCGGGTGACCAGGGCCGACTTGGTGATCAGCGAGACCGGGTGCTCGAAGCGGTCGAGCACCTCCAGCACGCGTCGCGTGATCCCGAACTGCCGTTCAATTGGCTGATAGGCATCCGTGTTGGGGCCGAGCGCGATCACCTTGCAGCGATAGGTAGGACGCCGCAGTTCGCGATCCAGCAGCTCGGCCGCATCGTGCTTGGCGAACAAGCGGGTCTCGAAATCGAGCCCCGGCGACAGGCCGAGAAAGGCATGGCTCGGCCGCGCGTAGCAGTAGACGCAGCCATGCTCGCACCCGCGTTAGGGGTTGATCGACTGCTCGAAGCCGATGTCCGGCGAGCGGTTGGTTGCGATGACTGTCCGGCTCGCGTCCGGCAGCACGGTGGTACGCAAGGGCGGCGGATCGTCGTCGTCCGGACTGCCCCAGCCGTCGTCCACGCGGATCCGGTCGGCCGGCTCGAAGCGCCCGGCGCGGTTGCTGAGGGCACCCCGTCCCTTGCGGGGCATTCCCTGGCCCGACAGTGTCCGACGATCGCCGGTCATGACCGAAGCATAGCCCGAATCCTGTGCCGGCGCGGTAACATCCGCGCGGGGATCCGCTGCGGACGGCGGCCCTCGTGTCTCGACGACGAAGACGAGTGGATTTCGATGGAAGGAATGACGCGGCTGTGGGTCGCGCTCGCGGCTGTCAACGGGCTGCTCGGCGTCGCGCTCGGTGCCTATGGTGCACACGGCCTGACGGTGTCCCCGGCCCGGGCGGAAACGTTCCATACTGCGGTTGCCTACCAGATGTGGCATGCGCTGGCGCTGCTCGCGGCCGCGTGGCTGCGCGGCGTGACGGCACGGCGCGCACTGGCCGACGTCGCGGCCATCCTGTTTCTGGCCGGCATCGTCGCCTTCTGCGGCTCGCTCTATGCGATCGGGCTGACCGGGCAGGCGCCGGTGCCGATGGCCGCACCGGCCGGCGGCCTCGCCTTCATGACGGGTTGGGTCGCCTTGGGGGCTGCCGGCCTCCTGCGGCCGGCGACGCGGTGAGGGCAGGGGCGGATGCGCGGCGCAGGCGGGATCGGACAAGGAGCTGCGGCGCGCCTATAATCCTCGGCGCCACCACGCCCGAGAGGTCCGGTCATGATCTACCATCTCTCCATTTCGGCCGAGGACCCGCAGCATGTCGCCGAGGTGATCGCCGAGCTCTGGCACGGCCGTGCCTATCCGTTTCCGCCCTTTGGCGGCTCTTGGATCGCCTTCGCCGGCGATGACCGCGGCTCCGCCATCGAGGTCTACCCGCGCGGCCGGGAACTCGTGCCGGGCGAGCGCGAGGTCGCGATTCGCGCGACCGAGGGCGGCCCGGCGGGAACCGCGACGCACGTGGCGGTCGCGACTTCCCTGACCGAGGAGGAGGTCAAGGCGATCGCGGCCCGCGAAGGCTGGCTGGCGATGACCTGCGATCGCGCGGGGCTGTTCCATGTGATCGAGTTCTGGGTGGAGAACCGGCTTCTGATCGAGGTCCTGACCGCCGGAATGCAGCAGGACTATCTGGCCTCCATGACACCGTCGAACTGGCAGCGCATGGTGGAGGCGGGGGCGCCGGCCGGCTGAGGGCGCGTCCCTCGTCCTTCGGGGTCCCGCCCGCCGCGTGCGCCCGGGCCGGTACCTCCGGATGAGGGACCGCTCGATGTGCCGGCGGCACCGCGTCCCGTCCCGAGAGGCCCGCGGGAGCGGGCGTCCCGCAAGGATGAATCGCGCCGACGGCCGGTGACGCGGCCCGACCGGCGGATTATGCTCGCGGCGTCCGGAGCGACGGGAGAGACGGATGGAGCAGGACGACAGGCGCGGCATGCGGCAGGGTCTGGCGCAGTACGGCGATGCCGGGTTCTCGCTGTTCCTGCGCAAGGCGATGATCAAGGGCATGGGTTATTCGGACGATGCCCTCGACCGGCCGATCATCGGCATCACCGATACCTATAGCGGCTACAATGCGTGCCATCGCACCGTCCCCGACCTTGTCGAGGCGATCAAGCGCGGGGTGCTGTTGGCCGGCGGCCTGCCGGTGCCGTTTCCGACCATCTCGGTCCATGAGGCGTTCAGCCATCCGACCTCGATGTTCCTGCGCAATCTGATGGCGATGGACACCGAGGAGATGATCCGGGCGCAGCCGATGGACGCGGTCGTCCTGATCGGCGGCTGCGACAAGACCGTGCCCGCCCTGCTGATGGGCGCCGCCAGCGCGGGCCGCCCTGCCATTCTCGAAGTGACCGGGCCGATGATGACCGGCGACTGGCGCGGCGAGCGGCTGGGCGCCTGCACCGACTGCCGGCGCCTCTGGGCGATGCATCGCGCCGGCCATATCGGCGCGGAGGAGATCGACGCGGTCGGCGGGCGGCTGATGCCGACGGCCGGCACCTGCATGGTGATGGGGACCGCCAGCACGATGGCGCTGATGGCGGAGGCGCTCGGCATGATGCTGCCGGGCGGGGCGGCGATCCCGGCCGTCCATTCCGACCGGCTGCGCCATGCCGAGGCGACCGGGGCGCGGGCGGTCCAGATGGCGAGGGAAGGGCTCACGCCAGACAAGGTGATGACGCCCAAGGCGTTCGCCAACGCCTTCCGGATGCTGCTGGCGGTCGGCGGTTCGACTAACGGGTTGGTCCACATGACCGCGGTCGCCGGCCGGCTCGGCATCGCCGTCGATCTGGAGGCGTTCGACCGGCTGGGTGCGGAGGTGCCGGTACTGGTCGATCTGAAGCCGTCCGGGCAGCATTACATGGAGGATCTGCATCGGGCCGGCGGTGCGGCGCCGATTCTGCGGGCGCTCAAGCCGTTGCTCGACCTCGACGCCTTGACCGTCACCGGACGCAGCCTGGGCGAGGAGATCGATGCAGCGCCGGAGGACTGGGGCCAGCAGGTGGTGCGGCCGCTCGACCGGCCGCTCTATCCGCA
>CAZVAR010000058.1:0-1723 GCA_964625225.1 uncultured Alphaproteobacteria bacterium
TCGAGCAGCAGGCCGGTACGCGCAGTGATGTCCGGTTCCAGTCCCTCAGCCCGCATCTGAGCGCAGACATCAGCGGTCCGCCTGTCCTGCCAGACAATGGCGGGGCCGACCGGCTGCCCCGTCTCGCGATCCCAGATCAGGGTGGTCTCGCGCTGGTTGCTGATCCCGCAGCCGGCAATTCCGGAGGCCGGAACGCCAGACTGGGCGAGCGCGGTGCGGACGGTCTCGACGGTGGTGCGCCACAGATCCTGCGCGTCGTGCTCGACCCAGCCCGAGCGCGGGAAATGCTGAGGGAACTCCTGCTGACCGATGCCGCGAATGCGGTAGTCCGTGCCGAAGACGATGGCGCGGGTGGAGGTCGTGCCCTGGTCGATGGCGAGAACGAAGCCGCTCATTCGAGAGTCTCTGCTGCTGCCGTGTGGAGTTCGGCTCGAGCGACAACACTAACGATGTCTGCCCATCAGGTCACGCTACGGGTGCCGCGTTCGCGAGCGATGCTCCGTCTTCTCCCAGAAGTACGGTGCCGTAGCGAGCTGCAAAAGGGCGCGGTAGGCGGCGATGGAGATCAGCAGCCAGTACACCGGCATGAGGGGCGCGCCGAGCGCCAGCCACTTCCGCCCGCGGCGCCAGACGGCCACCACGGCCGCGAGCACCGAAGTGAGATAGGCCGCCGAAAGATTGAAAACGGCCATAGTCCAGAGCGCACCAGTACCGATCGAGTCGGGCAGGCTCAGCCAGCCGCCTTGCCAGGTTTCGAATGCCACCATGGCGCAGAACAGCGGAAACACCAGAGACGACAGGATCAGGCCGCCCGAATAGAGATGGAAGCCGACGAACGCGGCGGGCCCGAGCTCGCGCATAAGGCGCATCGGCTGGCGGGTGTGGACGAGATAGGTTTGCATCCACCCCTTGATCCAGCGTGTTCGCTGCCGCAACCAGACGCCGAACCGTACAGGGGCCTCCTCCCAGGTCGTCGAGCTCAGCATGCCGATACGGCCGCCCGTACGCGCCAGCCGGATGCCGAGATCGGCGTCCTCCGTAACGTTGAACGGATCCCAGCCTAGCCACTGGTCCAGCACTTCGCGGGGGAAGTGGTTGGAGGTACCCCCGAGCGGAATCGGCAGCCCGAGTCGCGCGAGGCCCGGGAGGATGACATCGAACAGTACAGAGTATTCGAGCGCGAACTGGCGGGTGAGCCAGCTCTCGCGCACATTATGAACATTGAGCCGGCCTTGCAGGCAGATCGTGCCGGTCGGGCTCGTGCGGAAGGTTGCTATTGCCCGACGGAGCTGGTCCGGCTCGGGCATGTCCTCCGCATCGTAAACGACCACGTAATCGCCGCGGGCGAATTGAAGGGCATAGTTCAGCGCTTTGGGCTTTGTACGCGGCTGCGAGTCTGGCACGACGACGATGCGCATGAAGCCCGGCAGCTCCAGCGACCGGGCGACCTCCTGGGTCTCGAGGTCGACGCTTTCGAGCACGAGCAGCACATCGAGTTTGGCGGCCGGATAGTCGAGGGCGGAGATGGCCGCCACGAGGTCAGGCAGTACCTGGCTCTCGCGGAACATCGGGATGAGAATCGAGTAGACGGGAAGATCCGCATCGGGCATGCGGGTCGCGGCACCTGGGCGCCGATCCGGTATCAGGCCTAGCGCGGTCACGACCAGCCGCAGGACGACGACGGGTAGAAATGCGAGCGTCAGCGCCACCAGCAAGAGGGTAT
>CAZVAR010000058.1:1733-20973 GCA_964625225.1 uncultured Alphaproteobacteria bacterium
TAACCCGCATCAGGCGCGACCGTCGCCACGCCGGCGACGAGCCCGGCCAGCACCGCTGTGGCCAGGAGCTGCCACGTCCACGTCGGCGTGCCGGCGGAAAGCACGGGGCGCCAGCGGAGCAGCCCCGCGATCGCCTGCCTGAGCCTCCGCTGCTTCTGCCCCGGCGACTCCAGCGCTTCCATTTCGCGGGTCGACGCGATGATGACGATGCTGCCCGCCGATTGGCGTTCCGCAATCTGCCGGGCGACCTGCCATGGCGTGTCTGCCGTGCCGTCGACCAGGACGGCCGAGGCCGGTAGTGGCTGAGCACCCGATTGAGTCAAGGCAGAAACACCCAGATGCTGGGCCAATGCCGCAACATAGGCCGTGTCGGTGATCCACCCGCGTGCCAGCAGCACCTCGTGCGGACTGACGCCCCAGCTCTCCGCCGTCTCAATGCCTTCCCGAAGGGTATCGCGGTCGAGCAGGTGGCCTACGAGGAAACCGTATTCCGCCTCGGCGGCCTCGAGTGCAACGAGCCGGCTCTGCCCCTCGAAGAACCTGTCGCCCTGGTAGTCCACGATTAGCCGGTGGCGCCCGGAACGCGTTGTCGATGAAGCGGCGGCAGATTAAGTGTTGGGAACGGGAGGCGGGCAGCTAGGTATGGACCTAGCTAGGCGCCTCGACCGATCGTAATTCCGCCAGGGCGCGAGTGATTCGGAAGCAGGCGTGACATGAAGCGATTGCATCAGATCCTGGTGGCCGTGCTCTCGATAGCGCTCCTTGCCGGTGCCGAGCGGGTGGGCGCGCAGTCTCCGGATCCGGATGATCCTGCGACCGGCCAGGGCACGCGTCGGCTCGTGGTGCGGTTCCTCACGGACGGCGACTTCCCCCCGTTCAACTATTTCGATGAGGACGGCATCCTCACAGGCTTCAACGTCGATCTTGCCCGCGCGCTGTGCCTCGAAGCCAATACGTCCTGCGATATCCAGGTGCGGCCGTGGGACACGCTCATCCCGGCGCTCCATCGGGGTGATGCGGATGCGGTGATCGCCGGCCACAAGATTTCGCCTGCGCTCGTCCAGTCTGTCGATTTCACCGAGCGCTATTTCCACACACCCGCGCGGTTTGCGGCCCGGCGGGATGCAGACAAGATCGAGATCAACCCGGAGGATCTCGATGGCAAGTCCATTGCCGTGGCGAAGGGCACTGCGCACGAGGCCTATCTCAAGGCCTTCTTCCGGTTCAGTACCATCAGTGAGTTCGACAGCCCCGAGCTGGCGCGCGAGGCACTGATGAACGGCGAGGTCGACTTCGTATTCGACGACGGCATCAGCCTCAGCTTCTGGGTCGTCGGCACGGCATCGCGCGAATGCTGCGAGCTGCGGGGCGGCGCCTATTACGAGCCGAAGTACTTCGGCGATGGCCTGGCGATCGCCGTCTCGAAACGGGATCCCAATCTCAAGCACCTGCTCAACGAGGCGCTGAAGCGCGTTCGCGAAAGCGGCCGTTACGAGGAGCTGGTGCTGCGCTACTTCCCTAATCGCGTCTATTGATCGACGGGACTGTGGGGCCCTGAGTTGCCCATCACGGGCCGTCGATGTCATTCTCTGCCACAGGCTCTTGTCGCCCGAGCCATTTCCCGCCGGACATGCCGCTTCAGAGGGACCGCTCCATGTCGTCGAATTTGCTGCCGAGCCGCGAGGAACTCGTCGTCTGCTTCGCCCACGTCGCCTACCGGATGGGGGAGGCCTTTGCGCGCCGGAACACCGGGATCAGCTGGCGGGAGGTGCGGTCCGTGGAGGACCTGCAGTCGGCCGCGGCCGAGTCGCACGTGATCGTCACGTCCGGGTTCTGGCGCAATGAGCTGCTGAATACGGCGCCGGCATTGCGCTTCGTGCAATCGATCAGCGCCGGCACGGACCAGTACGACAAGGATCTCTTCCGGGAGAAGGGCGTGCGGCTCGCGAGTGCCAAGGGCGTCAACGCGAAGGCGGTGGCCGAGCACGCGATGGCGCTCATCCTGGCCTTGTCGCGCCAGCTCCATACCGGCCGTGATCATCAGAACGCAAAGCACTGGCGCGGCATGATCGGCGATCCGTCTCTCCGCGAGGATGAGCTCGGCGGCAAGACCTTGCTGATCGTCGGCCTCGGCAGCATCGGCGCGCGCCTCGCGCAGCTCGCCAAGGCGTTCGACCTGACCGTCATGGCGACGAAGCGTGATCCAAGCACCGGAGGCGATGCGGTCGACAGCATTCACGCGCAAAGCGAGCTCCACGCGCTGCTGCCGCAGGCCGACATTGTCGCCCTCACCTGCCCGCTGACACCTGAGACGGAGAACCTGATCGACGCAAAGGCCTTGTCGCTGATGAAGCCATCTGCCCACCTGATCAACGTGGCCCGCGGCAGGGTGGTCGACGAGGACGCCCTCATTGCAGCGCTTGAAGCGGGGCGGATTGCAGCGGCAGGCATCGACGTGACGCAAGAGGAGCCATTGGCGCAAACGTCACCCCTTTGGACGATGCCGAACGTGCTGCTGACGCCGCACACCGCGGGCGAAACCCGCCGCTATGAGGACAATGTCCTCGACATTATGATGGAGAACATCGAGCGCCTCTGGCGTGGTGAGACAAAACTGCGCAACGAAGTGGTCTAGCCAGGAGAGAATCGAAGGCCGCGGGCGCTGCGACGCGATTCTCGATCGCACTTGCGACGGGCCTCGCCTGATTCACCTTTCGCATTGGAAAACAAGTTGATTTTCTGTCGTTTGGTCGCGCGTCAAGGAAATCGGTAAGAAGTTGTTTACCCGGCCCGCCAAGCTGCTACAGTGTTCTTCAAGTGTAACCAGACGACGCCTGATGACTGTACTCTCCGACGGCGGACGTGTCCGCAGGTCGGAGCCGATCCAGGCGCTGGGGAAGGGTCGTGGAGGTGCCAACCGACGAAAGGGAGTCGCTCACGTCGCCCGAGGAGCTGACGGCCTCTGACGACTCGAGCCGGAGCTCGCCGGATGCGGTTGCACTCGCACCTGTCGAGACGCCTCCCGCATTGGTTCCGGTTTGGCCTGACCCGCAACCCGGCTTCAAGCTACGCCCCCCACGCCGCCCGGACATTGGTGACAGCCGTGTCTACGCGGCGCTCGATCTCGGCACCAACAACTGCCGCCTGCTCATCGCCCGCCCGACCCGCCGCGGCTTTCAGGTCGTGGATGCGTTCTCGCGGATCATTCGCCTCGGCGAAGGCGTGGGTGCGACCGGTTGCCTTTCGGAGGCGGCTATGGCGCGCACCATCGACGCACTCAAGGTCTGCGCAGCCAAGATGCGGCGCCAGAACGTCTCCCGCGCGCGGCTCGTCGCGACGGAAGCCTGTCGGGCCGCAAGGAACGGCCCCGAGTTCATTGCCCGCGTCAGCCGCGAGGTGGGTCTCGAAATCGAGATCCTGTCGCGCGAGGATGAGGCGAGGCTCGCCGTATCTGGATGCGCCACGCTTCTGGATGACCAGTCGGATCTCGCGCTCGTGTTCGACATCGGCGGCGGGTCTTCCGAGCTGGTCTGGCTCGATCTTTCCCGTCGCCGCCGGAGCTGGCGGCGGTCTTTGGGCGATCGCCTCGATGCGATGAACTGCATTGCGGCCTGGACCTCTCTGCCCGTCGGGGTCGTCACGCTGGCCGAGCGGTTCGGCGGCCGGCAGCTTACGGCGGCGGGGTTCGAGTCGATGGTCGACACCGTCATCGATCTGCTGGTGCCGTTCGAAGCCGAGTACTGTTTCAGGTCTCGCGTGGAGCGCGGTCGCGCCCATCTGCTCGGCACCTCGGGCACGGTCACGACTATGGCTGGCATCAGGCTCGGTTTGCCGCGCTATGATCGCAATCGCGTCGACGGCTGCTGGCTGGATGCCACAGAGGCGCGAGCGATCACCTATGATCTGCTGTCGCGCTCGCACGAGCAGCGGGTGGCGGAGCCCTGCATCGGCAAGGACCGGGCGGAGCTGGTGCTCGCCGGCTGCGCGATCCTCGAGGGGCTGCTGAGAATGTGGCCAGCGAAACGGCTGAGAGTTGCGGATCGCGGCTTGCGAGAGGGCATGCTCGCCACCATGATGGCTGAGGATGGGTGCTATCGCGCATCCAACCGCCGCACTCGCAGGCCGAACTGACCGGATCGGCCGTGAGCTGGTAAGTCGCAGCAGCAAGGCCACCATGGTCAAATCAACGAAACCAGGCAGCAGCCGGGGCGGGCAACGCCAGCTCAAGGTGCGCGTTCGCAGCGGCAAGCAGCGCACGGCCTCCTCGCGGCGCTGGCTCGAGCGGCAGCTCAATGACCCATACGTCGCCGCCGCGCAGCGCGAAGGCTATCGCTCGCGGGCGGCGTACAAGCTGATTGAAATCGACGACAAGCACCAGATCCTGAAGCCCGGCCAGCGTGTGGTGGACCTGGGCGCCGCTCCCGGCGGATGGAGTCAGGTCGCGGCCGCCCGGGCCAAGTCGGTCGAGGGCCGAGGGCAGGTGGTCGCCATCGACATTTCAGAGATGGAGCCGCTGGCCGGCGTCGATGTTCTGCATCTCGACTTCATGGAGCCGTCCGCTCCTGACGAGCTGAAAGCGAGACTCAGGGACGGCGGCGCAGACGTGGTGCTGTCCGACATGGCGGCACCGACGGTCGGTCACGCCAGGACGGACCATTTGCGCATCATGGCCCTCGCTGAAGCTGCCGCGGAGTTTGCCCATGAGGTGCTGTCGCCGGGCGGCAGCTTCCTCGCCAAGGTGTTTCAGGGCGGCACTGAGGGCGAGCTGCTGACCATGCTGAAGCGGGACTTCGCCAAGGTCCGGCACGTCAAGCCGCCGGCCAGCCGCGCCGACAGCGCCGAGCTCTATGTGCTCGCGACCGGCTTTCGCGGCCGTACGTAACCCGGTAACCCTTTCTCCTCGTCATCCCCGGACGCGTCAGCAGAGCGAGCGTGATCTCCGGGATCCAGCGCAAAACGCGTCGAAGACGCCGTATGCTGTCTGCGTCGCTGGGTGCTAACGGCAACGAGAATGGACACTTTGGGGCGGGTATAGCGTGTGGCGCATCTGGATATCGGCGCTGTTCTGGGGCCTGAACTGGCCGGCCGTTAAGCTGGCGCTGGAGGGATTCTCACCCTGGACGCTCAGGGCCGTGGGTCTGGGGCTTGGCGCCGCGCTGCTCGCCGTGCTCTCGCTCGCCATGCGCCGCCCCCTCTCTGTGCCGGCTGGACATCGGCTGGCGCTGGTGATCGCGGCCTTCCTCTCGGTCGCAGGGTTCAACATCTGCGCCGTCTTCGCCCAGCTTGCGATGCCGACCTCGCGGGCTGCCATTCTCACGTTCACGATGCCGCTCTGGGCTGCCTTGTTTGCGGCGCTGTTCGCAGGCGAGCGGATCGATGCCGTCCGGGCGTTCGCGTTGGGCTGCGGAGCGATCGGTCTGGCCCTGCTGGCCAAACCCTATTGGCCTGCCCTCGCCGCCGGGACCATGCCGGCAGGGCTGGTCTATGTGCTGGGGGCAGCGATCTCCTGGGCGGCGGGCACGGTCTATACCAAGCACCGCGGCCTGCCGGGCGATCCACTGGGGCTGGCTGCCTGGCAGCTCGGCATCGGGGCGGCCCTGGCCGGGCTCGGCGCTCTCGCTTTCGAGGTGCCCCGTATCGACCTCGCGAGCCCCGTCGTGGCGGGCGCCTTCGTGTATCACGTCGTGCTGGCGCTCGCGCTGGCGTATTTGCTCTGGTTTCAGTTGCTCGAACGCGTGCCGAGCGCCACGGCGGCGTTGGGAACGCTCCTCATCCCAGTATTCGCCGTCGTGGGTTCGGCCGTCATCCTCTCCGAGCAGCCGACGCTTACCGACTTCGCAGGCTTCGGACTTATCCTTCTCGGCGTCGGGTTGGACCAGGGGTTGCGCAGTCTCCGGGCATCGCTCTCGCGTCCCGTTAGCAAGCCGAAAAGCTGAGCACGGGAGGGCGCCCGCTGATGGGCTGGGGACAGCAGCGGCAGTCCGCCACCCGTGACCGCGCGTTCGCTTCCTTTGCACCCCATTTGCATGCTATGCGCGTTTCGAAATCGTCCAGCTCAGGCGGACCATTTCACTTACCCAGGAGCACCCATATGGCTGCACGCCCGATCGAGATCGTCGAGCATGTCGGGCTGACGTTCGACGACGTTCTGCTCGTGCCTCAAGCCTCCGAAACCCTGCCCGGCGAGGTCGACGTCTCGACCAGGATCACCAAAACGGTCGCCCTCAATATCCCGATCATCTCGTCGGCCATGGACACCGTCACCGAGTCGCGGCTGGCGATTGCCATGGCACAGGCGGGCGGCATCGGCGTGATCCATCGCAATCTCACGCCCGAGCTGCAGGCCAAGGAAGTGGAGGCGGTCAAGAAGTTCGAGAGCGGGATGGTCGTCAATCCCCTGACCATCAGCCCCAACGCGACGCTCAAGGACGCCCTCGACCTGATGAAGGAGTACCGGATTTCCGGCATTCCGGTCGTCGAATCGGAGAGCAGCGGTCGTGGCGGAAAGCTCGTCGGCATCCTCACGCACCGGGACGTGCGGTTCGCCACCAATCCCGATACGCCCGTCTCGGAGCTGATGACCAAGGACCGGCTGGTCACCGTCAAGTCCGGCGTTGGCCGCGAGGAAGCGAAGAGGCTGCTGCACCAGCACCGCATCGAGAAGCTGCTGGTCGTCGATGACGACTATCGGTGCGTTGGCCTCATCACCGTCAAAGACATCGATAAGGCGGCGAAGCACCCAGCCGCGGCCAAGGACGACAAGGGCCGCCTCCGCGTCGCCGCAGCCACCGGCGTCGGTGCCGACGGCATTGCTCGCGCGGAGGCGCTGTTCGACGCCGAGGTGGACGTGATCGTGGTCGACACCGCGCACGGCCATTCCGAAGGTGTGCTTGCGACGGTGGAGCGCATCCGGCGGCTATCGAACTATACCCAGATCGTCGCCGGCAATGTCGCCACGGCCGAGGGTGCCCGCGCCCTGATCGATGCTGGCGCGGATGCGGTCAAGGTCGGTATCGGCCCCGGCTCGATCTGCACGACCCGGGTGATCGCCGGTGTCGGCGTGCCGCAGTTCACTGCGATCCTCGAATGCGTGGAGGAGTGCCGCAAGCATGGCGTGCCAGTGATCGCCGACGGCGGCATCCGCGCCTCCGGCGATCTCGCCAAGGCAATCGCCGCGGGGGCGGACTGCGCCATGATCGGCTCGCTCTTCGCCGGGACCGACGAGAGTCCGGGCGAAGTCTTCCTGTATCAAGGGCGGTCCTACAAGGCGTATCGCGGGATGGGATCGCTGGGTGCAATGGCGCGCGGCTCGGCGGACCGTTATTTCCAACAGGACGTCTCGGACAGCCTCAAACTGGTGCCGGAAGGCGTCGAGGGGCAGGTCGCCTACAAAGGCCCGGTGCACAACGTCGTCCACCAGCTCGTCGGCGGCCTCCGGGCAGCCATGGGCTATACGGGCTGCGCCACGGTCGCGGAAATGCAGAGCAGCTGCCGCTTCGTGCGAATTACCAACGCCGGCCTGCGCGAGAGCCATGTGCATGGGGTTACCGTCACCCGCGAGCCGCCGAACTACAATGTCGGCGTCGTCCAGGGCTGAGGGCGAGCGGCGGTGACCGCCGCCTCC
Source organism: uncultured Alphaproteobacteria bacterium (assembly GCA_964625225.1). GTDB lineage: Bacteria > Pseudomonadota > Alphaproteobacteria > JAJUGE01 > JAJUGE01 > CAZVAR01. The sequence continues at coordinate 9,358 of CAZVAR010000058.1, forward strand.
TCGGAAGCGGTCACGATTCGGCCGGCACGCCTCGCGGACAGCCTCGGAATCGGCCGCGTGCAGTCCGAGAGCTGGCGCTCGACCTATGCCGGCCTGCTGCCCGACCCTGTCTTGCTGCGTATGACGCCGGCCCGCCAAGCACGGCTCTGGCGGACCTATCTCGCCGACGGCAGCGCTCCGATGGGAGCCGTCTATGTCGCCGAAAGCCAGCGCGGCATCGTCGGCTTCGGCAGTTGCGGCCCCGAGCAGACCGGCACCCTCCCTTTCGACGGCGAGGTCTACACGCTCTATGTCGAGGAAGCGTTGCATGGCCGGGGACTCGGCCGGCGCCTGCTACGGACCATGTTCGCGCGCCTCGACCGGAGCGGCTGCGGCTCCGCCGTGATCTGGGTGCTGGAAGGCAATCCGGCCCGCTTCTTCTACGAGGCGATGGGCGGGGTGCCCGTGGCAGAGCGCCGCTCGCGCCAATGGGGCATCGACGTGGCCGAACGCGCCTATGGCTGGTACGACCTCACGAATATGGATTGACCCGGGGCCGATCGCCCTGTCCCGACGGTTTGACCGGGCCTAAGGGCAAAGGGGCGAACCGGATGCCCGTGCCAGGAAAGCCATGACCGACCGCATCCTCATCATCGATTTCGGCTCCCAGGTGACCCAGCTCATCGCCCGCCGCGTACGGGAGGCCGGTGTCTATTGCGAGATCCGACCGTTCAACCGCGTCACCGACGATGATCTCGATGCCTTCGCGCCGAGAGCAATCATCCTCTCGGGCGGCCCCGCCTCGGTGACGCAAGCCGATACGCCGCGCGCACCGCGGGCCGTGTTCGAGACGGGCGTGCCGGTACTCGGTATCTGCTACGGCGAGCAGGCGATGGTCGCGCAGCTCGGCGGGGAGGTGGAACGGGCGGACCGCCGCGAGTTCGGCCGCGCGTTCGTCGAGGTGGTGGACGACTGCGCCCTGTTCGACGGCGTGTGGACGAAGGGTGCCCGCGAGCAGGTCTGGATGAGTCATGGCGACCGCGTAATCCGGCTGCCTGAAGGCTTCCGCCCCGTCGCGGTCAGCGACGGCGCCCCATTCGCGGCCATTGCCGACGATGCCCGCCGCTTCTACGGCGTGCAGTTCCATCCGGAGGTCGTCCACACGCCGGATGGCACCAAGCTGCTGCACAATTTCGTCCACCGCGTGGCAGGTTGCGCCGGAGACTGGACGATGGCCGCCTTCCGCGAGCAGGCGATCGCCCGCGTGCGAGAACAGGTGGGTACGGGCCGGGTGATCTGCGGTCTCTCGGGCGGCGTCGATTCGTCGGTGACGGCCGTGCTGCTGCACGAGGCGATCGGCGATCAGCTCACCTGCATCTTCGTCGATACGGGTCTGCTGCGCGAGGGCGAGCCGGCACAGGTCGTGGAGCTGTTCCGCGAGCACTATAATATTCCGCTGGTGCATGTCGACGCGAGCGACCGGTTCCTTGCGCGCCTAGAAGGCGTCACCGACCCCGAAGCCAAGCGCAAGGCAATCGGCGCGACTTTCATTGAGGTGTTCGAAGCCGAGGCGGAGAAGATCGGCGGCGCCGACTTCCTGGCGCAGGGCACGCTCTACCCGGACGTGATCGAGTCGGTGTCATTCGCCGGAGGACCGAGCGTCACCATCAAGTCCCACCACAATGTCGGCGGCCTGCCCGAGCGCATGAAGATGAAGCTGGTCGAGCCGCTCCGGGAACTGTTCAAGGACGAGGTGCGTGCCCTCGGGCGCGAGCTCGGCCTTCCGGACTCCTTCGTCGGCCGCCATCCCTTCCCGGGCCCCGGTCTCGCGATCCGCGTGCCGGGGGAGGTGACCCGGGAAAAGCTCGCGATCCTGCGCCGAGCCGATGCGATCTTCATTGAGGAGATCCGGAATGCCGGCCTCTACGACGCAATCTGGCAGGCCTTTGTCGTGCTCCTGCCGGTCCGCACCGTCGGTGTGATGGGCGACGAGCGCTCCTACGACCATGCCTGTGCGCTGCGCGCCGTGACCTCGACCGACGGCATGACGGCCGATTACTATCCCTTCGACCATGGCTTCCTCGGCCGCGTCGCCACCCGCATCATCAACGAGGTGCGTGGCATCAACCGGGTGACCTACGACATCACCTCGAAGCCGCCGGCGACGATCGAGTGGGAGTGATGGCGCGCGATGTGTCGGGCCGCGTGTCGCGGCTATCGTCGAGGGAGCCAGCCATGCGCTTCGGGCCTATTCTGTACCGCTCCCGTCGGGTGACCGGCGGAACGCTCCCGGCTGCGAAGCATCGCCGGGTCGTTCAAGCGGAGAGGTCGGCTGAGCGTAGCTCCCTTCAGGATCTCTATGACTTTAGCCGGTGAACGCTGGAGAGATTATGACTTCGACTGCCGATCCGGTCGCCGCGCAGGCGACGATCCAGGAGGACAACGACCGCGTCCGTGTCACCGAGTGGCGTTTCGCGCCCGGCGCGGCTACGGGCTGGCACCGGCATGAATACGATTACGTCGTCGTGCCGATGACCACGGGCAGGCTGCTGCTGAAGAGCCCGAGCGGCGAGCACGATGCAGAGCTCACCGCTGGCGTCTCCTATTTCCGCCGCGCCGGCGTCGAACACGACGTCGTCAATGCGAGTGGGGGCGAGTTCGTGTTCATCGAGATCGAGTTGAAGGCGCCTCCGGGCTAAGCCGAAGTCAGGTCACGGCCTCCAGGCGCTTGCGGTCGAACACCGAAAGGACCTCGCCGATCGAGTGGCCCGACTTCAGGCGCTCCAATCCGCTGACCACGATATATTCATCGCCGCTGCCTCGACCGGCCAGCTTCGCTATCCGAAACAGCGGCGCCTCGCAGCTGTGGCGAAAAATCGAGAACACCGCCATTCCGGCCATATGGTCGATCGCGTAATCGCGCCACTCGCCGGTCACCACGCGCCGGCTATAGACGCTGAGAAGTTCGCGAAGTTCCTGCTGGTCGAAGGTGACGCGGCGGCGTGCGCGGCGATAGTCCGAAAGTCGCAGAACCTTGGCCATCAATCCGGAATTCCGTGGGGCGGCGCCGGCCGCTATATGGGCATTGTCGGGCAAAGGCGAAGCGTCGTCCAGCCGTCCGATCACGAAACCCACCGCGTCGGCCGGCGCGGTTTGCGCCGCAGCGGGCCGCACGGTATGAATACGGCCCCATTTTCGGGCCCGGAGAGGACGGATGGCGGACATCTTCCGCGAGGTCGACGAGGAACTGCGCCGCGAGCAGGCGCACAAGCTGTGGCGCAAATATGGACCTTATATTCTTGCTGCCGCGATCTTCCTCGTACTGGCCACCGTAGCGGTCGTGGCCTGGCGGGAATGGCGCGAAGCCGAGCGACGGACGCATGCCGCGGAGCTTGCTGCGGCGACGGCATTGGCCGAACAAGGCCGCACAGAGGACGCCCTGCGATCGCTGGCCGCCCTGGCGGCGGAGGCCGGCGAGGGCTATGCCCTGCTCGCGCGCCTGCACGAGGCCGCACTGCGGTCCGAGCAGCAGGATTCGGCCGGCGCGGCCGCCATCTACGACGACATCGCTGCAGACACGAACGTTCCCACTGTCTACCGTGATCTCGCGATCGTGCTGCTCGCGCTCAACACGCTCGATACGGCCGATCCGCCGACGATGATCGATCGCCTCGCCCCATTGACGGCATCCGAGAACCCGCTCCACTACACAGCGCTGGAGTTGACAGGCCTCCTGGAGCGCCGCGCCGGAAACGACGAGCGGGCGCGCGAGATCTTCGACCGCTTGGCGGAGGACGCGACCGCGCCGCCTGGCGTCCGCGAGCGCGCCCAGGAGATGCAGCGCCTTCTCCCCAGAGGCCCCACCGAGATGGGGGCGAACTGATATGCGGACCTCCCTCCTGCTGCGTATCTTGCTGCTGTCGGGAGTCCTCGTGTCGCTCTCCGGCTGCGGCCTCTACGACCGCTGGTTCGGCGGCAGCGAGGAGCCGCCGTTGCCCGGGGACCGCATCGCCGTGCTGCGCAGCGACAGTGTGATCGAGGCGGACCCGCGGCTGGCCGGAGTGCCGATCGTGCTGCCGGCGCCGATCGACAATTCCGATTGGCCGCAACCCGGCGGTACTCCCGATCATGCCATCGGCCATGTCGCCCTCGGTGAAGGAACCCGGCGGCAATGGACAGCCAATGTGGGCGCCGGCTCCGATCGTAACCATCGCATGTTGTCGCCGCCGGTAGTCGCCGCCGGGCGCGTCTATGCAATGGATGCCCGCTGCCGGGTCACGGCCGTCGATGCCGAGAACGGCGAGCGGGTCTGGTCGGTCGATCTGACGTCGGAGCGTGGCAAGGGCGGGTTCGGCGGAGGGGTCGCCTTCGCCGGCGGCATTCTCTTCGCCGCGACCGGATGCGGCCAAGTCGTAGCGCTCGACGCCGCTCGCGGTGAGGAGATCTGGCGGCGCGACGCCCGCGCGCCGAGCCGGGGCGCCCCGACCATCTACGATGGCAAGGTGTTCGTGACGACGCTCGACAATCGGCTGGAGGCGATCGACGCCCGTACCGGTGAGCCGCTCTGGACGCACACCGGCATGGCCGAAATCGCCGGTATACTCGGTTCGGCCAGCCCGGCGGGGGGCGGCGGGCTCGTCATCGTCCCCTATTCCTCCGGTGAACTGTTCGCATTGAGGGCTGACAATGGTCGGATGGTCTGGGGCGACAGCCTCGCGGCGGTGCGCCGTTCGGACGTGGTCTCGGAGCTGGCCGATATCCGCGGCCTGCCGGTGCTCTATCAGGGCCTGGTGATCGCCGCCAGCCATAGCGGGCGCGCAGCCGGCATCGACGCCCGCTCCGGCAACCGCGTCTGGGACCAGGACTACGGTTCCATCAACATGCCCTGGGTTGCCGGCGAGTTCTTCTATCTGGTGACCACCGATAATCAGCTAATCGCGGCTCAGATCGCCGACGGACGGGTGCGCTGGGCGCGGTCGATGCAGGCGTTCAGGAATCCCGAGCGCCGCGAGGACCGGGTGGTCTGGGCGGGGCCGATCCTCGCCGGCGGGCGGTTGGTGCTCGTCAGTTCGCTCGGTCAGGCGGTATTCCTCTCGCCTCAGACCGGCGAGGAGCTGGGCAGGATCGACCTTCCGGCGCGAACCGTGATCCCGCCGGTCGTCGCCGGTCGGACGCTCTATATCCTCTCCGATAACGGAACCCTGAGCGCCTACCGATAGCCTATGACCGCCACGGTCGCGATCGTCGGCCGCCCGAACGTCGGGAAGTCGACACTGTTCAATCGTCTGGTCGGAAAGCGACTGGCGATCGTGCATGACACGCCGGGCGTCACGCGCGATTGGCGTGAAGGCGACGCGCAGATCGGTGATCTCCGGTTCCGGGCGCTCGACACCGCCGGCCTCGAGGAGGCCGCCGACGATCCGCTCGAAGCCGGCATGCGGGCACGGACCGAGAGCGCCCTCGATCGCGCCGATGTCGTCCTGTTCCTGATCGACGCCCGCGCCGGCGTGACGCCGGTCGACGAGCACTTCGCGAATTGGCTGCGGCGGCGGTCGCAGCCCGTCATCCTGGTGGCCAACAAGGCGGAGGGCCGCGCTGGAGCGGCCGGCCTTTACGAGGCTTACGAGCTGGGGTTCGGCGACCCGGTGCCGATCTCCGCCGAGCACGGCGAGGGCATGGGCGATCTTTACGATGCGCTTGCCCCCTACCTGCGCGCTGCCGAGGAGACGTCGGGCGAGGCGGTGACGGACGGCGAGGACGGCGGACTGGATCCGGACGATGGGGCCGAGGGCACCATCCAGCTTGCGATCGTCGGCCGCCCGAATGTGGGCAAGTCGACCCTGGTCAACCGCCTGCTCGGCGAAGAGCGCGTCCTGACCGGGCCCGAGCCGGGCGTCACCCGCGACGCCATCGCCGTCGAGTGGTCCTGGCGGGGCCGGCCGATCCGGCTCATCGATACGGCCGGCCTGCGCCGGCACGCCCGGGTCACCGACCGGCTGGAAAAGCTTTCGGTCGAGGACACGCTGCGCGCGGTGCGCTTCGCGGAGATCGTCGTGCTCGTCCTCGATGCCCAGCAGCTGCTGGAGCGGCAGGATCTCGCGATTGCCCGAACCGTCGTGGACGAGGGCCGGGCCCTGGTGGTCGCCGTCAACAAATGGGACCTGGTGTCGGACCCGACCGCAACGCTGCGCCGCCTGCGCGACCGTATCGAGACCTCGTTGCCACAGGTACGGGGCGTCCCGCTCGTCACCGTCTCTGCACGCACGGGGGCCGGGATCAACCGGCTGATGGAGGCGGTCCTGGCGGCGTACGACGTCTGGAACCGGAGGATCTCGACCGGCCAGCTCAACCGCTGGCTCGCCGAAATGGTGGAGCGGCACCCGCCGCCGATGGTCGCCGGCCGCCCCCTGCGGCTGCGCTATGCGACCCAGGTCAAACGGCGGCCGCCGACCTTCGTGCTGTTCACGACCCGACCCGCCGAGGTGCCGGACGCCTATCTCCGCTATCTGGTCAACGGCCTGCGCGAGGCTTTCGACTTGCCCGGAGTGCCGATCCGCCTGACACTGCGCAAGGGGCGGAACCCCTATGCCGACTAGGGCGGCCCGAACGGGGGAGTGGCATCGATGAGCTTATTCGCGCCGCCGGCGGCGATCGAAGCTGCGAGTTTCGCGCGCCGGCCGTCAACGGCCACTTGCGCCTTCGCCGCCGCGAGACCGGCCGGGCTCAGCCGTGTCGGCCCGCTCGGTCGACCGCCTTCTGCCGGTCGGAACTGAGACGCCCCGGCCGCGGCCCCGCCGCCGCGGGCACGATCCCGATGCCCGATTTCCGTCCAGTCCTGTTCATCCTCGGACTCTTTGTCACCGCACTTGGCGTTGCGATGCTGGTCCCGATGCTGGTGGACGCCGTCGCCCGCCACCCCGACTGGCGTGTCTTCGCCCTCGGCTCCGGAGTCACCGTGTTCGTCGGCGGCACGCTGGTGCTGACCAATCGCGGGCCGCCGCTATTGCTGGACCTGCGCCAGGGCTTTCTCCTCACGACCGGCAGCTGGGCGGCCCTGTCGGCCTTCGCGGCCCTGCCCTTCACCTTCGGTGAGACCAATCTCAGCTTCGCCGACGCCTATTTCGAGGCGATCTCCGGGCTGACCAGCACGGGAGCGACCATCCTGGTGGGGCTGGACCGCATGCCGCCGGGCGTCCTGCTCTGGCGCGCCGTGCTGCAATGGATGGGCGGCATCGGGATCATCGCCACGGCGGTGGCGATGCTCCCGTTCCTGCGCGTCGGCGGCATGCAGCTCTTCCGGATGGAGTCGTCGGACCGCTCGGCCAAGATCCTGCCACGCGCCGGGCAGATCGCGGCCGGCATCGGCATCGCCTATCTCGCGCTCTCGGTCCTCTGCGCTGCCTGCTACTGGGCGGCCGGGATGACCCTGTTCGACGCGGTCACCCATGCGATGACGACGGTGTCCACCGGCGGCTACTCCACCTACGACGCCTCGCTGGGTCAATACGAGACGCCGGCGATCCACTGGATCGCCGTCGTCTTCATGCTCGCCGGCGCCGCACCCTTCGTGCTCTACGTGCAGGCCCTGCGCGGCGATCCGGGCGCGCTCTGGCGCGACAGCCAGGTGCGGACCCTGCTGGCCACGGTGGCCGGCGTCTCGCTCGTGCTGACGCTCTGGCTCTGGATCACCGACGCCGAGATCGGGCTGCTCGAGGCGCTGCGGCTCAGCGCCTTCAGCGTGGTCTCGGTCGTCACCACGACCGGCTTCGCGATCGCCGACTACGGCACCTGGGGCAGCTTCGCGGTGGTCCTGTTCTTCCTGCTGACCTTCGTCGGCGGCTGCACCGGATCGACCGCGGGCGGGGTCAAGATCTTCCGGTTCGAGGTCGCGGTCATCCTGCTGCGCAACCAGCTCCACCGCCTGGCCCATCCGAGCGGGGTCTTCATCCGCCTCTACAACGGCCGACCGCTGACGGAGGACGTGGTCAATTCGGTCATCGTCTTCGTGCTGGTCTTCATCCTCAGCTTCCTCGCCATCACGGCCGGCCTGGCCCTGCAGGGGCTCGACTTCATAACCAGCCTCAGCGGCGCCGCGACCGCCGTGGCCAATGTCGGCCCCGGTCTCGGCCCCATCATCGGCCCGGCCGGCACGTTTGCCCCGCTGCCCGACGGCGCCAAATGGCTGATCTCCTTCGGCATGCTGCTCGGCCGGCTGGAGTTCTTCACCGTCCTGATCCTCCTGCTGCCGAGCTTCTGGCGGGGCTGAGCCCGACGGGCTCAGCCGCGCACCCGCACACCCGCAGGGTCGTACCAGGGCCGGAGCTGCACCCGGGCCGGCCAGCGCCGCCAGGCGATCTCGACCTCCCAGCGGCCGGCTGCAAGCCAGTCGGGGTCGACACCCCCCGGGCAGCGGACATAGCCCATCGCCAGCGATCGGCCGACCCGGTGCCCCCACATGCCGGAGGTGGTCGCGCCGACCAGCTCGCCGTCCCGCCAGATCGGCTCCTCGTGCAGCATCAGCGGCGCCTCCGGCCCGTCCTCCATCAACGCGATCTGGACGAGGCGGCGGGCCGGCACGCCCGACTCACGCTGCCGCAGCAGCGCCTCGCGGCCGATGAAGCCGCCGGGCTTGTCCCAGGCCACCGCGAAGCCGAGCCCGGCTTCGAGCGGCGTGTCCTCCTCGCCGACATCGTGCCCCCAGGAGCGGTAGCCCTTCTCCATGCGCAGGCTGTTCATCGCGTGATAGCCGGCATGGGCGAGGCCGTGCGCGGCCCCGGCCTCGACCAGCACATCGAACACATGCGCCGCGAACTCGGCCGGGACATACAGCTCCCAGCCGAGCTCGCCGACATAGGTGATGCGGCTGGCGTGGACCTTCGCATAGCCGATCTCGACCTCGCGGCTCGTCCCGAACGGGAAGGCCGCGTCCGAGAAATCGTCGGGCGACACGGCCTGCAGGAGCGCGCGCGAGTTCGGCCCCATCAGACCGAACATCGGCAGGCCGGAGGTCACGTCGGTCACGGTACAGTGCGCCCCCTCCGGCAGGTGGCGGCGCAGCCAAGCCAGATCGCGCGTCTGCGCCGCCGCGGCCGTGACGACCAGGAACAGGTCCCCGGCGAGACGCGTGACCGTCAGGTCCGCCTCGATGCCGCCGCGCTCGTTGAGCCACTGCGTGTAGACAACCCGACCGGCCGGAACATCCACCCGGTTGGCCGAGACGCGGTCCAGCACCGCGCAGGCGTCCCGCCCCTGCACCAGGAACTTCGCGAAGGACGACTGGTCGAACAGCCCGACGCGATCACGCACGGCCAGGCACTCGGCCTCGCAGGCCGCGAACCAGTTCTGCCGCCCGTAGGAATAGTCGTAGCGCGGCGCCGTGCCGGCCGGCGCGAACCAGTTCGGCCGCTCCCAGCCGGCCCACTCGCCCATGCAGGCGCCCGCGGCGACCAGCCGGTCGTGAACGGGCGAGCGCCGGGCGCCGCGGGCGCTGGCGAACTGCCGGAACGGCCAGTGCATGTCGTAGAGCAGGCCGAGCGTCTCGGTCACGCGGTCGCGCAGGTAGCGGCGGTTCGACTGGAACGGCATCATCCGCCGGATATCGACGTCGGCGAGATCGACCGGCGGGTGGCGGTCGCGGATCCACTCGGCCAGCACCTTGCCGACGCCGCCCGAGGACTGGATGCCGATCGAGTTGAACCCGCAGGCGAGGAACAGGCCGGGCAGCTCCGGCGCCTCGCCGAGCAGATAACGGTCGTCCGGGGTGAAGCTCTCCGGCCCGTTGAAGAAGGTGCGGATCCCGGCCTCCGCCAGGACCGGCACGCGCCCGACCGCCGCCTCCAGGATCGGCTCGAAATGCGCCATGTCCTCCGGCAGGCTGTCGAAGGCGAAGTCCTCGGGGATGCCGTCCATGCCCCAGGGCTTCGCCACCGCCTCGAAGCCGCCCACCAGCAGCCGGCCGGCATCCTCCTTGTAGTAGGCGCGCTCGTCCGGCACGCGCAGCACGGGAAGATTCGCCGGCAGTCCTGCGATCGGCTCGGTGACGACGTAGAAATGCTCGCAGGCATGCAGCGGCACCGACACGCCGGCCGCCGCGGCGAGATCGCGCGACCACATGCCGGCCGCCAGCACCACCGTGCCGGCCCGGACCTCGCCCTGCTCGGTCATCACCCCGACCGCCCGGCCGCTCTCGACCAGGATGCGCGTCACCTTCACATTCTCCGCGACCCGCGCTCCGCGCAGGCGCGCGCCCCTGGCCAGGGCCAGCGTCGTGCCGACCGGGTCGGTCTGGCCGTCCCCCGGCAGGAACACGCCGCCGACCACGTCGCCGGCCTCCAGGATCGGATAGCGCTCCCGCACCTCGTCGGGGCCGATCACCTCGACCGCGAGACCGAAATTGCGCGCCATCGAGGCGCCGCGGCGCAGCTCCTCGAACCGCGCCGCGGTCAGCGCAACGGCGATCGAGCCGTTCTGCCGGAACCCCGTGGCCTGCCCGGTCTCCGCCTCCAGCCCGGCGAACAGCTCGGAGGTGTATTTGGCCAATTCCGTCATTCGGCGCGTCGCCCGGAGCTGGCCGACCAGACCCGCCGCGTGCCAGGTGGTGCCGCAGGTGAGCTGCCGCCGCTCCAGCAGCAGCACGTCGGTGATGCCGAGCCGGGTCAGGTGATAGGCGATCGAACAGCCGGCGACGCCGCCGCCGACGATCACCACATCGGCGCGGCCGGGCAGGGACTCGGTCATGCGGACCTCGCTTCGGACAGGGTGCATGCGCCGGTCATTCTGCCCGCTCCGCCCGCCGGCGGTAAGGGCCGCCGCGGCCCGCCGGGGCGGTTTCGGAAACGCTCCGCAGACGTCACTGTCCGAAGAGCCGTCGCCGGCGGCGCGGGGCCGAGGGGGGCCGATGGGGGTTCATGGGGGTTTGTGGGGGTTCGTGGGGGTCCTGCGGGTTCGTGGGGGTCCTGCGGGTTCGTGGGGGTTTCTGGGGGTTGATGGGGGTGGGATGCGGGGGTAAGCGGGCGGGTGCCGGCGTCCAGCGCTCCGAACAAGACCGAGCGACAGAGCATACCATGAAAATAGTCCTAGATCCAGCGACGAGGCCAAGCGCGGAGTCGGGCGGGCCGCGCCGTGCGCCTCGACCGCGACCCGTGCTCCGGGGGCGCCCCGGACATGGCGGCGCGGCCGGCCGCCTTCGCCGATCCGGCCGGCGAAGCGCAGCGGTGATGGCGCTGGCGGTCCGGCCGGCTTGCCGCTATGGTCGCGGCCCATGACGACCGAAACACCCGAACCCGTCTCCGACCATGCCTGGAAGGCAAGGCTGCTTTCCGAGGCGCTGCCCTACATGCGCCGCTACGCCGGCGCCACGTTCGTCGTCAAATATGGCGGCCATGCGATGGGCGGCGGCGGCGAACGGTTCGCCCGGGACATCGTGCTGCTCAAGCAGGTCGGCATCAATCCGGTCGTGGTGCATGGCGGCGGGCCGCAAATCGGCCGGATGCTGGAGCGGCTGAAGATCAAGAGCGAGTTCGTCGACGGGCTGCGCGTCACCGACGCCGCCACCGTCGAGATCGTCGAGATGGTCCTGACCGGGTCGATCAACAAAGAGATCGTCGCCCTCATCAACCGGGCCGGGGGCAAGGCGCT
>CAZVAR010000059.1:0-20938 GCA_964625225.1 uncultured Alphaproteobacteria bacterium
GCCGTCGTCATCGTGGAGCCGGAAGGCCCTCCCGTTCCGGTCCTGTTCGACTCACCGCACAGCGGCCAGGTTTTTCCAACCGATTTCGGCGCCGCAGTACCGGAGCGCATGCTGCGCGCAGGTTGGGACGCATATGTCGACGAGCTGTTCGGGACGGCTCCCGCTCGCGGCGCCGCGCTGATCGCCGCCACGTTTCCCCGCACCTACATCGACGCCAACCGGGCGCTCGAAGACCTGGATGCGACGATGGTCGACGGTAGCTGGCCCGGCCCGGTCTCCATGGGGCCGAAGACGGCGCTCGGCAAGGGTTTGATTTGGCGCACGGTAGGCGCCGATCTGCCGATCTACGACCGTAAGCTGCCGATCGCCGAGATCGAGCATCGAATCGAGCGGTTCTGGCGTCCCTACAATGATGCGCTGCGGAATGCGCTGGACGCGATCCGGACCGAATGGGGTGGAGTCTGGCACATCAACTGCCACTCCATGCCTTCGGTCTGGCCGCCCGGCAATCCGGGCGCCGGCGATCCGGTCACGTCCGACTTCATTCTCGGTGACCGCGACGGCACGACCTGTGAGCCGGAGTTCCGCGAGTTGGTACGGGAGACGCTGACCGGCCTCGGCTATCGGGTTGCCGTCAACGACCGTTTCAAAGGCGTGCAAATCGTCCGCACCCATGGCCGGCCGGCCGAGAACCGGCACAGCCTCCAGATCGAGATCACCCGTACGCTCTACATGAGCGAGGACACGCTGGAGAAAACGTCAGGCTTCGACGCCCTAAGGGCCGATCTCGACAAGCTGATCGCCGCCGTCTGCACCTACGCGCGCGACCGTGCCACATCGGTTTAGGCTGGCGTGGCGCCGGGCCGCACCGCGCCGGCTCGATCGCGCCACCGAAGCCGGAGCTACCGTCCCGCCTTGTCTCCGTGTCCCGGCGTGAGAGGAGCCGTGCTCAGGATCTGCGCCCCGGCTCTCCTCACTCGGCGAATGCTTTCGCTGCCTCCCTCAAGCGGAATTTCTGAATCTTACCGCTCGCCGTACGCGGCATCTCCTCCACGATCTCTAGCCGTTCCGGGAGATATTGCTTCGCCATCCGCTGCTCCTCGAGAAAGGCAATCATCTCCTCGAAGGTCAGTCGTGCCCCTGGCTTCAGGGTCACGAAGGCACAGCCCCGCTCGCCGAGACGCGCGTCCGGCATCCCGACGATCGCGGCATCCTGTATTGCCGGGTGGCGGTAGAGCAGCTCCTCCACCTCGACGACCGGGATGTTCTCGCCGCCCCGGATGATGATGTCCTTGGCGCGGCCGGTGATGCGGATGTAGCCGTCTGCGTCCATGCGCGCGAGATCGCCGGTCTCGAACCAACCTTCGGCGTCCGTGTCGTACCGGTCCGGCCGTTTCAGATAGCCGACGAAGTTGCTGCTCCCCCGGGCCTGCAGCCGCCCCTCCTCGCCCGCTGGCAGCGGCCGCCCGTCGTGGTCGACCACCCGTACCTCCATGCCGCGGATCGGCACCCCGTCGGTTCCGAACACCTTCTCCGGCGGGTCCTCCCGGCGCGTCCCGGTGACGTAGCCGTTCTCCGTCATCCCCCAACCGGAATGGACGAATGCGCCGAGTCGCCGGGTGGCACGCTCGACCAGCACCCGCGGAATCGGGGCTCCGGCCGACACGAAGGTCCGGAAACTCGACAGGTCGTAGCGCTCTACCGCAGGGCTGTTGGTCAGGTCGGCCAGGAACGGGGTCGCGCCCATCGTGTAGGTGACACCCTCATCCTGAATCAGCCGAGCGGCCTCTTCCGCGTTCCAGATGTCCTGCAATACCAGCTTGGCACCCAGTATTGGGCACAGCATGACGCCATACAGGAAAGCCGACTGGTGTGCGATCGGCGAGGCCATCAGAGCAACCGTATCCCGCCCCAGGCCGTTGCGTTCGACGAAGCCGTGCACGCAGGCCGTCAGCGTGTTGGAGGTGTGCATCACCCCCTTGGCCTCGCCCGTGGTCCCCGAGGTGTAAAGCAGCTGAATGACGTCATTGGGATCGGGCCGATTGGCCGCGAACACCGCATCCCGGTCGCATTCGTCTTCCCAGCGCCGGCGCACGAACCGGGCCTCGAACGATTCGCCGCCGTCGCCGCCGACCACGAAGACATGCTCCAACTTCGGCAGATCCGAGCGCAGCCGCTCCAGCATGGCCGGGTAGTCGAAACCGCGAAACCGTCGCGGCACGATCATCACCCTGCTCTCGGCGAAGGCGAGCATGAACGACAGCTCGCGCTCGCGGAAGATCGGCATCAGCGGGTTGGTTACCGCGCCGATCCGTACGCAGGCGAGGTGGAGCGCGACGAACTCCCACCAGTTCGGGAGCTGGAACGAGACCACGTCCCCCTTTCCGATGCCGTGCGCCGATAACCCCAGTGCAATTCGGTCGGATATCCGCCGAAGCTGCCGCCACGACAACGTGTCCGTCCGCTTCGTCATGCTGTTGAAGCCGGTGACAGCCACGCCGTCCGGAATCTCGGCCGCCGTGGCATCGAGGTGATCGGTGATCAGGCGGTCTCGCCAAAGACCGGCTGTGCGCATCGCATCGATTCGCGACTGTGACAGAATCGGATCGAACTGCATGGCGTCTCCCGGGAACCCGTGTCCGACCGTCCGGACCCGGCGCAGCGACTTCGTCGTCTTTATCGGCGATGATCGGGCGCGCCACGCAGGCGAGTCAATCGCCGGATCCCTTCTGTCCGGTTTCGCCGCATCGTCGCCCCTCCTAGAATGCTTCGCCCAAAGCCGACGATCAGCCACATGCCTATCATCGAATCCCGTGCCGACCTCCGTAGCGACGAGTACCGTCGTAATCGCGAGGAGATGCTCGCCAAGATCGCCGAATTCCGCTCTCTCGAGGAGAAGGTACGCAACGCCTCGAACAGCAAGCGCGACCTGTTCGCAAAGCGCAATCAGCTCCTGCCCCGCGAACGCTTGGCGCTCCTTCTCGACCGCGGGGCGCCCTTCCTGGAGCTCTCCACGCTGGCCGGACTCGGCATGCATGATGATGACGGCGCAAACAACGTGCTCGGCGGCGGCGTCATTGTCGGCATCGGCCAGGTCGCCGGAACGCGTTGCCTCGTCTATGCCAATGATAGCGGCATCAAGGGCGGCACCTCGACGCCGATGGGCAGCGAGAAGACGCTGCGCAGCCAGGCGATCGCATTGCAGGAGAAGCTGCCCGTCGTCAGCCTGATCCAAAGCGGTGGCGCCAATCTGCTCTACCAGGCGGAGATGTTCATAAAGGGCGGCCGCCGCTTCGCAAATCAGGCGCGCCTCTCGGCGGCCGGAATACCGCAGGTGACGGTCGTGCACGGCAATTCCACGGCCGGCGGGGCCTACATCCCGGGCATGTCGGACTATGTGATCATGGTCCGCAATCAGGCGCGCGTGTTCCTCGCCGGCCCGCCGCTGCTCAAGGCCGCCACCGGTGAGATCGCGGGCGAGGAGGAGCTAGGCGGCGCCGACATGCATGGCAACATCGCCGGCACCGCCGAATATCTCGCCGAGGACGACGCCGACGGCATCGCCATCGCCCGGCAGGTAGTAGCCATGCTGCGCTGGAACGACACCTTGCCACCACGCCCGGCTCGCCGCTTCAAGCCGCCCCGGTACGACATCGACGAGCTGTGTGGCGTCGTGCCGGTGGACTACCGCAAGCCCTACGACTGCCGTGAGGTCATCGCCCGCATCGTCGACGATTCCGACTTCCTGGAGTTCAAGTCCGCTTTCGATCCCTGGACGGTCTGCGGCCATGCCGCGATCGAGGGGCAGCCCTGCGGAATGATCGGCAATAACGGGCCGATTACCAATCGCGGCGCCAACAAGGCGGCACAGTTCATCCAGCTCTGCTGCCAGTCGGGCACCCCGCTGATCTTCCTGCAGAACACGACCGGCTACATGGTCGGCGTCGAGGCCGAGACCGGCGGCATGGTCAAGCACGGCTCGAAGATGATCCAGGCGGTCGCCACCGCCACCGTGCCCAAGATCACGCTGCACATCGGCGCCTCCTTCGGCGCCGGCAATTACGGCATGTGCGGCCGCGGCTTCGACCCGCGCTTCATCTTCTCCTGGCCCAACGCCCGCATCGCGGTGATGGGCGGCGAGCAGGCCGCGGGCACGCTGGCCACGGTGCGTGAGGCTGCCGACCGCCGCGAGGGACGCGAGACCGACCGCGCAAAGCTGGAGAAGATGCGCCAGGCCGTCATCACCCAGTTCGACCGCGAATCGACTGCCCTCTACGCGACTGCGCGTCTCTGGGACGATGGCATCATCGACCCGCGCGACACGCGCCGGGTACTGGGCCTGTGCCTCGCCATCTGCAACGAGGCGGAGATCCGGCCTCTGCGGCCGAACAGCTTCGGGGTGGCGCGGATGTGAGGGCCGGAGGACCGGCCCCACAAGTGCCTGACGCCGTTCGCGCCTTCGCCCGCAGTATGGCCCCGCAGGTCTGCTGCCGTCGGTCATCGGCCGTCTCACCGGGCTGCATAATCATCGGATCGTCCTCGCCGGACCTCCTCTCGGTCTGCACCGATAGGGAACCGGTGCCGCCGGCGCGGCATTGCAACGGCGTTCGCCGCCAGCCCAGGAGAGCCTCATGGCCGAGGACAATCCGACCGACTTTCCCGCACAGCAACAAACCGACCAGCCCGGAAAAGACTCCGAAATGCGGCCTCAGCCGCAAGACCGCGCCGAAGAGTATCGCGGGTCCGGCAAGCTCGAGGGCAAAGCCGCCCTCGTCACCGGTGGCGATAGCGGCATCGGCCGCGCAGCCTCGATCGCTTTCGCCAAGGAGGGTGCCGACGTCGGCATCGTCTATTACGACGAGCACGACGACGCCGCGACGACGAAGCGCCTGATCGAGCAGGAGGGCCGCCGCTGCATCACGATCGCCGGAGATGTCGGCGACGAGTCGTTCTGCCGATCGGCCGTCGCGCAAACCGTTCGCGAGCTCGGGCACCTCGACATCCTGGTAAACAATGCCGCGATGCAGTTCGTGCAGAACAGCCTCGAAGAAATCTCGGAGGAGCAACTCATACGGACCTTTCGAAGCAACATTTTCTCGATGTTCTTCATGACCAAGGCAGCCCTCCCTCACCTGGAGGAAGGATCACGAATCATCAACACCACCTCGGTGACCGCCTTCCGTGGCAGTCCGCAACTCCTCGATTACTCGTCGACCAAGGGCGCCATCCTGGCCTTTACCCGGTCGCTGTCCGGAAACTTGGCGGACAAGAAGATTCTCGTGAATTGCGTCGCCCCCGGCCCGATCTGGACACCGCTGATCCCATCCTCGTTCCCGCCGGACAAGGTGGAAAGCTTCGGCAAGAATGTCCCGCTCGGGCGCGCCGGACAGCCGGACGAACTGGCCGCGGCGTACGTCTTCCTTGCCAGCGAGGATTCGTCCTACATGACGGGGCAGACGCTTCACATCAACGGCGGCGAACTGGTCGGCGGCTGAGCCTCGGGCCGGTACGCAGTGAGGAGAAGGAATGGGCCCGCGAACGCACACCGTCGAGATCGCCGGTGTGCGACTCACTTCGCCGGACAAGGTCCTCTACGAAGAGGCAGGTTTCACGAAACGGGACCTCGCCGCCTATTACGAGGCGGTAGCACCCTGGATATTGCCCCACGTCGTGGGCCGACCGCTCACCCTGCTTCGTTGCCCTGCGGGCCGGGGTGCCTGCTTCTTCCAGCGGCACCCCGGGCGAATGCTCCCGAAGGCGGTGCGGCAGGTTGCCATCGCCGAGAAAGGCGACCCGGACGCGATCGGTCTGGTCATCGAGGATCTCGGTGGCCTGATCGCCCTGATACAGGTCGGCACGCTGGAGATCCATCCCTGGAGCGCGCGCGCCGACGATCCCGACCATCCCGACCGGATCATCTTCGATCTCGACCCGGACCCCCGCATCGGCTTCCCCGCTGTCGTGGCCGCGGCGCAGGAACTACACGCACGCCTGGTCGAGATCGGCCTCGCGGGCTTCCCTAAGACCACCGGCGGCAAGGGCCTGCATGTCACGGTGCCGGTCCGCCGCCGCCACGGCTGGGCCGAGGTCAAAGCCTTCGCCCGCGCGCTCGCGGAGCGCATGACGGACGATGCACCCGACCGCTACACGACCAATCCGCTCAAGGAGGCGCGCACAGGACGCATCTTCATCGACTATTTGCGGAACGATCGCGGCAACACGGCCGTGGCTGCCTATTCCGCTCGCGCCCGTGCCGGTGCGCCGGTTGCCACCCCCCTCGCCTGGTCGGAGGTGACGCCGGCGCTCGACCCGACTGCTTTCACGATCACGACCGTCCTCGGACGGGTTGCAGAACTGCAGGTCGATCCCTGGGCCGAAATGGCCGGTATGCGGCAGTCGATTTCCGCCACCATGCGCCGCCGGGTCGGCTTGGGTTAGAGCAGTCCGATCTTCGTCGGGACGGCAAAAGGGATCGCCAGGCCGGCGTACAATGCGATTGAAGCAGTCTTCTGGAGTGAAGGCCGTCCGGCGGACATGGCTCGACCGTTATCCAATGACATCACAGAGCGTGTTGTGGCCGGTCACAAGGTGGGCGAGAGCATCCGGAGTATGGCTCCGGCGATCGACTTGGCGCCTTATCCGACGACCCCGATCTGTACCGTCGATCGGGCGGCCTCTGCCTGTGCGCCCCAATGCCGCGCGTTGAGGACCTCGCCGGCGGTGCGGACCAGCTCCAGGAGCCCGAAATCGAGGTCAGCGAAGACGAGGCCGGGCCGGTCGAGACCGCCCATAGCCAGGATACCGTCGCTCGCGACGGCACTGTCGACCGGGCCGAAGACACCGGCTGCACCCGTGTTGACGTCGACCGCCGCCGACCAGGGTGCAGCACCCACGGTGGAGGACTGCACTGTGAAGCATTGATTCTCCAACGCTCGAGCTTGTGCGGCGATGCGAACCCGCCAATAGCCTGCTGCCGTGTCGGTGCAACTCGGCACGAGGATCAGATCGGCGCCGGCCTCGACCTGCCGGCGCACGATCAGCGGGAACTCGGCATCGTAGCAGACGGCGACCCCGATTCGACCCAGACGGGTATCGAAGACGCGAATTTCGGAACCGGCGGAGACGCCCCAGCGCTCCGCCTCGAACCGGGTCATCTGCAGCTTGTCCTGAAAGGCACGACCACCCTCGGGACCCAACAACCAGGCGCGGTTACGAAAGCCGCCATCGGACTCGCGCGTCGGGAAGCTCGCCGCAAGCACATAGAGGCCGTGGGCCGCTGCGAGCTCTGCTTGTAGGTCGACCACATCGGAGGCGAGCCGCTGCATGGCTTCGAGTTGTGCGGCGAGATCGTCCCCTGCCACCTCAGCCAACAGCGATACCAGCTCCATCGAGCCGTACTCCGGGAATACGAGCAGGTCCGCGCCGCTGTCGCGCGCGTCCGTGCAGTACCGCGTCAGCTTCTCCCGATAGGCGCCCCAGCTTTCGAGCCGGCTGATCGGATATGCGGCCGCCGCAACCCGGATCCGACTCAACGTTCCAGCTCCTTCATCCAGAACAGCATCCGCTTCGGCGTCTCGTGCGGTTCGTCCAGGTCCTTCCAGGAGAAGGTCGTCTCCAGGCCTGGCACCCTGCGGTAACCCCTCCGCGCCCAGAAAGCGTCGAGCGGTACATAGTCGGGCGGGCGACGCGGATGATCGGCCGGCCGGTCCACGGCACAGAAACAAGTTCGGTCGAAGCGGCCCAACGCGCGGGCGTGCGCCTCGCGATGGCTGAAGAAGGCGACGCCGATCCCTTGGCCGCGATAGGGCCGCAGCAGCACGGATTCTCCGAAATAGAAGATCGAGCCGATGTCGTAGCCCTCGGCGAGGAACGGGCGGATCACTTCCTCGGTCTCGTCGGCGAGCGGCAGCGCAGTCGCGGCACCGACGATCCGGTCACCGTCGCGGGCAACAACGATGACGGCATCCGGGGATTCGAGATAGGTCCGGAGGTAGCGCTCTTCGTAGCCGAGCGAGCCGTCGTAGAGGTAAGGGAAATCCCGGAACACGGCGATGCGCAAGCGCGCCAGCTCCGGCGCGTGCTGGAGAGCGTCGGCGCCGGTCAAGCTCTCGACCCTGCAGGTGAACATACGGCTCCCTCGGGCTAGCATAGGCGATCCATGCTTTCCTGTCGCCGAGGGAGCCCAAAATCAAGGCTTCCGAGCTGCACGGAGCGGGGCAGCCCCCCGCGCCGTTCGTCGGATGTGGCCGCGGCCTATTTCAAGCTAGCGACTGCCTTCTCGGCATACTCGTTGGTCCACGCCTTCTCGACCAGTTCGGGGTCGATCGGCTGCTTCTCGAACTCGTTCATGAAATCGACCACGGTCTTGATCATCTTCGGCTCGATCACGATCGACTTCGGGAAGGCCGGGAGAGTCGTCTCCCAGGTATAATCGTAGAGTTCCTTGCCGGTCTTCTGGTGATAGCCGGCATGGACGGCGTCACGCGCTTTCTCCGTCAGCTGCGGGTCGTGCAACGTGTCGAGCGCTCGCTGGACCGCGCGGAGATAACGGACCGCCAGATCGCTGTTCTGCGCGAGCCATGGCTCGCGTGCGATTTGGCCGATATAGAAGAAGCCGTCGAGGGCTTCCACCTCGCCGCGGCTCGTGTGCAGGAACATGATCGCGCCGTGGTTCTTGACGGCATTCTCGGCGACGGGAGCGGAGTGGGTGAAGCCGTCGATCCGGCCCTGGATCAGCGCAGCGGTCATCGCATCACCGGTCCCGAGGGCGGTGATGGTCAGATCCCGGTTCGGGTCGAGGCCAGCTTCCCGGGCCAGGAAACGCACGACCTGGTCGGTGCCGCTGCCGGCCGAGGTAACGGCGACGGTCATACCTTTCAACGCCTTCAGTTTGTCTTGATACGAGCTTTTCTCGGTGATGCCGTGCTTCTTGGCCCAGTCCCCCGCCATGGCGAAATTGCTGCCGAACTGGGTCATGCTGGCACCAAACACCATCACGTCGGTGCCCTTGGAACGCGCCCGGAAGGCGGAGGACGGCACCCCTACATAAATGTCCGCATCGCCGCCGATGATCGCCGCCAGCGCCTTTGAGCCGCCACCGGTCGTCGTAATGGTGGCATCGATGCCCTCTTCCTCGAAATAGCCTAGCTCTTTGGCGGCGAGGACGGGCAGATAGAGGAAGCCCGTGCTCGACATCACGATGTCGAGATCGTCCGCCGCCTGTGCCCGACCGGGAAGCTGTGTCACCAGCAGGGCTGCACCGGCGAGCAGTGCCATCCAGATCCGTTTCCGCATGACGTTTCCCCTCTCTTCGGTTTATCTCAGATCGTAACCTCGCGGTCGGCCTCGGCCGATTTCCACGGCATCACCTTCACTTCGGCGCGCTTGACCGCAGTGTTGAGAGCGAAGGCCAGTATCATGATGGCGATCAGCGCGGCGAATACGCCGGCCGTGTCGAACTGGCCCTGGCTCTGGACCAGCAGGGCGCCGAGACCGCGATTGGATGCCATCAACTCCCCGACGATGGCGCCGATGAGCGCATATGGCACCGAGATCCGTAGCCCGGCGAACACCCAGGTCACTGCCGAGGGCAGCACTACCTTGGTAAGCACGTGCCGCTCGCCGGCCCCCATCAGGTACAGGATCGCGACCAACTCACGGCTGACGTTGCGTACCCCTGTGTAGGTGTTGAGAAACACCAGGAAGAACACGATGGCCGCCGTCAGCACGATCTTCATGTCCATGCCGATGCCGATCCAAAGGATGAACAACGGCGCCAGCGCCACCTTGGGCAGGCTGTAGAAGGCCATGATGAAGGGGTCGAGCAACTCGGCGAGAAACTGTGCCCGACCGAGCAGGACGCCGACCGACATGCCGATCGCACCACCGATCAGAAAGCCGAGAAACGCCTCGGTCGCGGTGATAGCGGCGTGATAGAACAGGCTGCCGTCGGCAATCCATTCGTATAGCGTACCGAAGATCGCACTCGGCCTGCTGATGAAGAACTCGGCGACGAGCCGGCCGGACGCCAGCTCCCAAGCGAGCAGGATCGTGATGAGTAGCCCGAGCCGCATCAACATCAGGCGTAGCGCCCGGGAGTCCCGCTTCGCCTCAGATGTATCCGCCGTGGTCGTCTGCACCGCCTCCATTGCGCTCCTCCTCAGCCGGCCTCCCCGCGCGTCTGTGCGAGCGTCGGGGCGATCATGTCCCACAGCTCGGCCGTAAGCCCCACGAATTTCGTATCGTGGCGCAGCCGCAGGAGGTCGCGGTCGCGCGGCAGCGGGGACTCGACGATTCGACGGATCGTGCCCGGCCGCGGGCTGAACACCGCGACGCGGTCCGCGAGCGCAACGGCCTCGTCGAGATCGTGGGTCACGAACAGGATGGTCTTGCCGAGCCGCCGGCTGATGCTCAGCAGCTCCATTTGCATGTTGAGCCGAAGCTGCGCATCGAGCGCGGCGAACGGCTCGTCCATCAGCAGCGTCTCGGGGTCATAGGCAAGCAGACGTGCCAACGCGGTCCGCTTGCGCATACCACCGGAAAGCTGCGTAGGATAAGACTTCTCGAAGCCGGTCAAGCCGACCAGCTCCAGTAGCTGCTGTACGCGGTCGCGCGCCTCGCTACGCGGCGTACCGTTGATCTCCAGGGGAACCGAGATATTGCCGACCACGTCGCGCCAGGGCAGCAGGTGGTCGTTTTGCGTCATGTAGCCGGTTCGCAAATTGTAGCCGGTGACCTCGACGCCGTCATAGGCGACCGAGCCGTCGGTCGGCTGGAACAACCCTGCGGCCATGTTGAGCAGAGTAGATTTGCCGCATCCGGATGGGCCGACAAGAGTCACAAACTCGCCGCGCGTCACCGCTAGATTCACGCCTTCCACCGCGCGGACCGTCCGCTCTCGGGTCCTGAATGTCTTGCCGACGCCACGGAACTCGATCAACGGCGTGTCCTTCGGCGCCGCCGGGCTGCCGGTCTCAGTGCCGGTGCCGAACCCCTCCATGAACGCTCCCTGCCCATTGCGTCTTGGCCGGGCACGGCCCACCTGATGACCACCCGGCTAATTACAGCCCTAAACTTGACTCGTGGCTGTAGCTGCGGCAAGTGGCGACGCCCCGAAATGGACCCGGTGAGTCGTCGAAAGGACTAGCCTTGGCACGGGCGACCACGGCCGACAAGGCCGAACGAGGAACACAGATGAACCGACCGGCCGGGCGCAATGGCGATGCAGAGAAGATCGAGGCCCGTCTGCCGCGGCCGGCGCGACGGTTCGTACGCGGGCTCCGTCGGCCCGGCATGCGCTGGATCCGACGGCCACTCGGCGTGCTTCTGGTCATCGGCGGCGTTCTCGGTTTCCTGCCGGTCTTGGGTTTCTGGATGGTCCCGTTCGGCCTCCTGCTGCTGGCGGAGGACTATCCGCCGCTGCAGCGGCCGATCCGACGCGCCGTCGTCGCATTCGAGCGTTCGTGGCGACGGATACGCCGTCGCTGGAGCGGTCGTCGGGTAAGGTAACCTGCCTCTGCACGCGAAACCGGCCGTGCAACGCACGACCCGTTCGGAATGTCGCGACGCGGCGCGAATTCGCATCAGCCTGTCGTCGCACAGATCGATGGTCACCGTGTCCGAAGCGCCATCATCATTGACGATCTCGGCGACATAGACACTGCCGTCGGCCGCCGGATCGAATGCATGGACGAATGCTGCTGCGCGAGCCGGTTCAGTAGGGTGCTCTCGGTAAGCGCCTGAACGGACTGCCCCGCGCCATGCGGCTGATGATGTATTCGCGCATGTCGGGCGACATATCGGCAAGAAGGTCCTGAGCTTCGCCCCGGTCCTGCAATGGTCTCATGCTCTGTGCTGCTGCGATCGCGGGAACGATCGAAATGCAGGGCATAGCCGGGATCAGGAGATGGTATATCCGTTATCCTCCTCCTCCCGTGCAGGCTAAACTACCTGCAGGTAGCAGGACGATGTTCTCGGAGACCCGGGAGGCCTCCCGCAACAGGAGGTGTTGCAATTCGTTCCGTGCTGGCCTCAGTCAAATCCACGAACGTCGCCGAGCAGCAATCGTGCGGCTTCCGGCGTTACCCGGCGATGGGAGTGGCCGACGCCCGGCAGGGTAACCAGCCGCCACGCAAACGGCACGCCGAGCCGAGCCGCCAACTCACGGGCATGATTATAGTAGGTGCGACCCCGCGCCAGCCGGTGCGCGCCTTGGCGCTGCGCCTCGGGAGTCTTCAGCAGCAGCGGCGCATCGGGGTCGGCATCGTCCTCGCCGAGGAGGATGGCGAGCTTACGCCCGAGCAGCCGGCGCAATGCGACATCGCCGACCGGCATCCCGCCCAGGCCATAGGGAAACCGTTCGGTCTCGTCGAGGAGGGTGTAACAGCCGGAATTGGCCGCAACGACGGCCTCGGCCCGGCAGTCGGGCACAAAGGTCAGCAGCCGATGCACGAACTGGGCGCCGGCCGAATGGCCGAACAGAAGATAGCCCGCCCGGACGATCCCGAGCTCCTCCCGGATGCGATCGAATAGTGCCTCGATGATGGCGAAGCTCCACCGATCCGGCGGCAACGGCCGGCGTTCGCGGTCGCGCATGTTGCCGACTTCGTACTCCCGCGCCGTCGGGAAGCTCGTCTTGCCGAACTCCGGGGCCAGCACCAGTGCGCCGTGCCGCTCGGCCGGCTCGATCCAGGCATCTCGATAGGAGCGCCCGTTGCGGGCGGCACCGTGCAGCACGAACAGGACCGGCGCGTCCGCAGTCAACCGCGCCGGCCGATAGGTCCAGACCACGATCTCGACCGTCCCGGCGTCGCGCCGGGTCGAAAACCGGAACGAACCGGGACCGCGCTCGATCACCGCGGGCTCCTTCTCCGATCCGAGGCCAAATCGGGTCGCGACGCCCTTCGGATGCCGCTATCGGCTGGCTCCTTCGGGAACGCGGATATGGGTCACGCCCCAGACCCATTTCGCGTCATCTTCCTCGGCGAGCTCCGGAAAGTCGTCGCGCGGGTAGATCACCCAGGCGGGACCGGCGCCACCGAGCGGAAGCCAGCGCCCGTCCATCTTCAGCGCCAGAATGACCGGGTACTTCGTAAGGTCGCTATAGGGAATCTCGGCCGCATAACCGTCGAGGGCCACCGGCTGCACCATGCCTCCCTCGACCCCGGCCGCCGCCAGCACGTCTTTCAGCAACGGTCCCTCGAATCGGTGCGCCGACGGCCAACCCGGATACCCGACCATGATTTCGTGCATCCCGAGCTTCTCCAGGGCCGCGCGGTCGAACGCCATCGCCCGGTCGAACTGCGTTCCCTGAAACGCCAGGAGCTTGTCGGCGAAAGGATCGAACGGGCCCCGATTGCTGCGGCCCACCTCCCCGGTGATCGTCAGGATCACGGGTCCGTCGGGCGGCGGCGACTCCTGCGCAGCGACCACAGTGGCGGTCAGTAGTCCAAACGAGAGCACCGCGGCATAGAGGCAGCGCATCCGAACACACTCCGTAGAATTGGGCCGTGGGTCAGAAGATCTTGGGATCCGGCGTCGGCGCGCCGGCATGCAGGAAATCGAAGTCGCACCCTTGGTCGGCCTGGGTGACGTGGCGAAGCCAGAGGGCGCCATAGCCGCGGCCGTAGGCCGGAGGCGGCGGGCGCCAAGCCTCGCGGCGATGGGTCAGTTCCGCGTCCGGTACGTCGAGGTGCAGCCGCCGGCGTTCCACGTCAAGCTCGATCGGGTCACCGTCACGGACCAGGGCGAGCGGCCCGCCGGCCGCAGCCTCCGGCGCGACGTGGAGGACGCAGGCCCCGTAGCTGGTGCCGCTCATGCGCGCATCGGAGATCCGCACCATGTCGCGCACGCCCTGGCGCAGCAGCTTCTTCGGGATCGGAAGCTGTCCCCATTCCGGCATGCCCGGTCCGCCGAGCGGCCCGGCATTCTGAAGGACCAATACCGAGTCCGCGGTAACGGCGAGGCTCTCGTCGTCGATCCGCGCGTACATGTCCTCGATGCTGCGGAACACGACGGCCGGCCCGCGGTGCTGCAGCAGATGGGGCTCGGCCGCAGTCGGCTTGATGATGGCACCGTCCGGAGCGAGATTGCCCCGCAGCACCGCCGTACCGCCGGTCGGCGACAGCGGGTTGTCCCGGCTACGGATCACCTCGTCGTTGAAACTCTCCGCACCGGCGATGTTCTCGCCCAGCGTGCGACCGTTGACGGTGCGGCAGGTCGGGTCCAGCAGGTCGACGATCCGCGCCAGCAGTGCCCGCAAGCCACCGGCGTAGTAGAAGTCCTCCATCAGATACGTGCCGGCCGGCTTCAGGTTCGCCAAGACCGGCGTACGCCGCGAGATCGCGTCGAAGCGCTCCAGCGGCAGCCGGATTCCGGCGCGGCCCGCCATCGCGATTAAATGGATGATCGCGTTGGTGGACCCCGACAGGGCCATGTCCACGGTGATCGCATTGTCGAAGGCGGCCGGCGTGAGCAGATCGGAGGGCTTCAAGTCCTCCCACACCATCTCGACGATACGGCGGCCGCTGCGCGAAGCCATCATGGAATGGGTGGAGTCCACGGCCGGTATGGAAGAGGCACCGGGTAACGTCAGGCCGAGCGCCTCCGCCAGCGACATCATGGTCGAGGCCGTGCCCATTGTCATACAGGTCCCGGCCGAGCGCGCAATTCCCTCCTCCAGCTCCTGCCAGGCGCTATCGGCCAAGTTACCGGCGCGCCGCTCTGCCCAGTATTTCCAGACGTCGGTTCCGGAGCCGAGAGTCTCGCCTCTCCAATGGCCGCGGAGCATCGCCCCGGCCGGCACGAAGATCGTCGGCAGATCAGCGCTGATGGCACCCATCAGCAGGCCGGGCGTGGTCTTGTCGCAGCCTCCCAGCAGCACGCAGCCATCCACCGGCTGCGAGCGCAGCAACTCCTCGGTCTCCATCGCGAGAAAATTGCGGTACATCATCGAGGTTGGCTTGGTCATCTGCTCGCCGACCGACATGGCCGGAAGCTCGACCGGGAAGCCGCCGGCCTGCCACACGCCCCGCTTCACCTCCTCGGCGCGCTGGCGCAGGTGGCTGTGACAGGTGTTGGTCTCGCTCCAGGTATTGACGATGCCGATGACGGGTTTGCCGACAAAGTCCTCGCGCGCGTAGCCCATTTCCATCATCCGCGAGCGATGCCCGAAGGCACGCAGCGTGTCGACGCCGAACCAACGGTGGCTGCGCAGCTCTTCGGCTTTCCTGCGGCGCACGGACATGACGGCCTCTGCTCGGACTGCGGGACCGACAGTGTAGCGCGTCGGTTCCGGGCGCGGAATCACGGAAGGGGCCCGGCATGGCTTGAGCCCCTCCCTGGTGCCCACCCGACCACCCGATCCAGCAGCGGGATTGCCGGGTCGAAGCCGACCGGGTCAGCGTCCGCCGCCACCCCCGCCGCCGGAACCGGCTCCACCGCTGCCAGATCCGGTCATGTCGCGGCCCATTGTCCCGGTTGCGGAGCCTTCTGTATTACCCCGTACGGTGTCGTTGACGCCGCTCTTGGTGGACCCATGCGCACCACCGCTCTGGTCGGAGGCACCGCCGGGCGTATTGCCCGTCGTGACCGCCGGCACCGTGTCCCCGGCCGATCGGCCGGTTGCCCCCGGCGCCCTGGCGCCTACGTCCCGAGGCTCCCACGAAAGCCGACCGAAGGGGCGAAGGTTCCTCGCCATTCGAGGCTGCCCGGCCGGAGACGCCCTTCGGCTAACGACCCTACAACAGGCCCAGCTCCTTCAGTTCGGCCACCAGATGAGACGGAAGGTCCGTTCCATCGGTAGCGGTCTCCGGAAGGTCGTCGGGAGCGTCCGCGGGGTCGAGATAGCGCCAGCCTTGGAACGGGCGACAGGGGCGCGGGGCGACGCGGACGAGTTGCGCATCGAGCAGAATCGCGCAGCGCGGCGTACCGTCCTCCGCCGTGACGCGCTCCAGGCCGAGAATGCGCTGGCGAACCTGGATGAAGCCGCGGACGACCCAATAGATGGATCCACCGTCCAGCACTTCTGCGGACCGGCGGGGGCTCATCCGGGTGAGATGGCGGGCGATCGGCGCTTCGCCGCGGGCGCGGGCGGCGTCGCGTCGCTGCTGCTGGACCCGAGCGAGGTGCGGGACGTCCTCGATACCAACGGCCATCTTGACGAGGTGAAGGGGCATGGCGCTCGTGATAGGGGCAGGCGGCAGGCGGCTTCAAGCGCCTCGTCGCCGCACGACCATTTGTGCGCTTGCCGCGATCACGGTCATGCCCATATCAACTCGACCGTGATCGCGGCGGGGCTCGGCCTCGACCGCGGTTTTTGTCGACCGCGCACCAAAACCCGATGCAGATTCGCAACATCGCGATCATCGCTCATGTCGACCATGGCAAGACGACCCTTGTCGACTGCCTCCTGCGCCAGAGCGGCACTTTTCGTGAGAACCAGCAAGTCGCGGAACGCGTCATGGATTCCAGCGATCTGGAACGCGAACGCGGCATCACGATCCTCGCCAAATGCACCTCCGTGGCTTGGCGCGATATCCGCATCAACATCGTGGACACGCCCGGCCATGCCGATTTCGGCGGCGAGGTCGAGCGTATCCTCGGCATGGTGGACGGGGTCGTCGTACTGGTGGACGCTGCCGAAGGGCCGCTCCCTCAGACCAAGTTCGTAGTCGGCAAGGCTCTGAAGTTGGGGCTCAAGCCGATCGTCCTGATCAACAAGGTGGATCGGCCGGACCAGCGCGCCTACGAGGTCCAGAACGAAACTTTCGATCTCTTCGCCGCGCTCGACGCCGACGAGGAGCAGCTCGACTTCCCGACCCTGTTCGCCTCAGCCAAGCAGGGCTGGGCCGCGGAAAGCCCGGACGGGCCGAAGGACAGCATGGCGCCTCTGTTCGAGCTGATCGTCCGGCATGTACCGAGCCCGCGTGTGGAACCTGACGGCCCCTTCGCAATGCTGGCCACGACGCTAGAGAGCAATCCCTATCTCGGCCGCCTACTGACCGGGCGGATCCAGTCGGGAGTCGCGCGAGCGAACATGGCGGTGCGGGCACTGTCGCAGGATGGCCAGATCCTGGAGCAGGGACGCATCACCAAACTGCTGGCGTTCCGCGGGCTCGAGCGGGTTCCGATCGACGAAGCGCAAGCCGGCGACATCGTGGCGGTGGCCGGCCTCTCGACCGCCACGGTGGCGGATACCATTGCCGCACCGGAGGTCACGGCACCGCTCATGGCTCAACCGATCGACCCCTCGACGCTCGCCATGACCTTCTCGATCAACGACTCGCCGCTGGCAGGCCAGGAGGGCGACAAGGTCACCTCGCGGCTGATCCGCGACCGGCTGTTCCGCGAGGCGGAGGGAAACATCGCGATCCGCGTGCGCGAGACGGAATCGACCGACGCCTTCGAGGTATCGGGACGCGGCGAACTGCAGCTCGCGGTGTTGATCGAGACCATGCGGCGCGAGGGCTTCGAGCTGTCGGTCAGTCGCCCGCGAGTCCTATTCCGCACGGACGAGGTCACCGGCCAGCGGCTCGAGCCGATTGAGGAGGTTGTGATCGATGTCGACGAGGAGTTCGCCGGCACCGTCGTCGAAAAGCTGAGCCGGCGCAAGGGCGAACTGGCGGAGCTACGCCCCTCCGGCGGCGGCAAGCAGCGGCTCGTGTTCCTGGCGCCGTCACGCGGCCTGATCGGCTATCATGGCGAGTTCCTGACCGACACCCGCGGGACCGGCGTGATGAACCGGGTGTTCCACAGCTACGCCCCCTACAAGGGACCGATCGCCGGACGGCGGACCGGGGCCCTGATCTCGACCGAGCAGGGCAAGGCGGTGGCCTACGCTCTCTTCAATCTGGAGGATCGCGGCCCTCTCTTCATCGGCCCGGGCGATCCGGTCTATCCGGGAATGGTGATCGGCGAACACAGTCGCGGCACCGACCTCGATGTCAACCCGCTGAAGAGCAAGCAGCTCACCAATTTCAGGGCGGCCGGAAAGGACGACAACGTACTGCTGACGCCGCCGACGCGGATGAGCCTCGAGAAGGCGCTCGCCTATATCGAGGACGACGAACTGGTGGAGGTGACGCCGCAGTCGATCCGGCTACGCAAGCGCTTGCTCGACGCCAATGAGCGCCGGCGTGCGGCGAAGCGGGCCGCCGAGGCGTAAACTCTCTCCCGGACGGGTGTGCCTGATCGCTTGCCTTTCCATGACGCGGCGGCAATCGGGCCACCGCGAGACTCGACGCCTGAGGCAGCGGATTCCCGTTACCTGCGGATCTGGGCCCGATGTATACTTGGCGCCGCGCCGGGAATGGCGAAGGAGACGGTGAATGGCGCAGACCATGTTCGACCGCTATGGCGGGTTCGCCAAGATCAGCCGGATCGTCTCTTCCTTCTACGACAAGATCATCGAATCCCCGGTGACCCGCCCCTATTTCGACGGCATCGACATGCGTCGGCTGGTCGATCACCAGATCAAGTTCATCGCCTCGGTGATGGGCGGCCCGGCCTCTTACTCCAATGACGCGTTGGAGCGGCTGCATGCTCGACTGCACGTCACCGACGAGGCATTTCTGGAAATGGCCCAGCTCCTGCGGGAGACGCTGGAGGATTTCGACTTCGAGCCGGCCGACATCGACGCGGTGTATCAGGACATTCTGAGCCGCAAGCGCTGGATCGTCGCGCGCTGAGCCGCAGTGCGAACGAAGGAATCGGTCATGATCGACGCCGAGAGCCTGCGGCTCTCTCTGCAGGCGCTAACCAGCGGTGTCGCCGTGGCCGCGCCCGAAAATTGGGCCGTCCTGTTCGAGAATGCGACGTTCTTCCAGTGGTTTCCGCCCGGCAGCGATCCCGATGCACCGCTCGACCGCCGGCTGCGAGGAGTCTCCCTTGAACGGGCAGCGAACCGTCTGGCGCAGCAGCGTCCCTATGCGTTCGAGACCCAGGCGGAGGTCGGCGGGCGATCCGTCCCGATCGGCGTCGAGATCAGGCCTGTGCCGGAGCATCCCGCCGGGCTCCTGCTGATCGAGTGCCGCGACCTGTCGAAGCAGAAGCAGGCCGAGTACATGCTCGAGTCCTATTCGCAGCTTGCGGAGAAGAACACGCGGGAGCTGCAGCGCGAGAAGGAGCGGGTCGAGAAGCTGCTGCTCAACATCATGCCGCGGTCCGTCTACGAGGAGATGAAGGACTTCGGCACGGTCACGCCGCAGCGGTTCGATCATGCCTCGATCCTGATGCTCGACTTCGTCGGCTTCACCGAAATGGCCGTCTCGCGCGAGCCCGGCGCCGTCATCGCCGAGCTGAACGATATCTTCACCGCGTTCGACCGCATCGCCGAGCTGTTCGGTTGCGAGCGGATCAAGACGATCGGTGACGCCTATATGGCGGTATCGGGCCTGCCCGAACCCAATCCCGATCACGCGCAGAACATCGCCCGGGTCGCGCTGCGCATGCGCCGCTATTTGGAGCGACGCAATTCCGCGCATCCGCAGGCGTGGGTCTGCCGGATCGGCATCAATTCGGGGCCGGTGATCGGCTCCATCGTGGGCATCCAAAAGTATGTCTACGACATCTTCGGACCGGGCGTGAACCTCGCCGCCCGTATGGAGAGCCTGTCGGAGCCCATGCGCATCACCCTGGACGCGGAGACACGGGCGCTGCTCGGCGACGATTTCGAATGTGTCGAGCGGGGCAAGGTCGACGTGAAGGGGTTCGGCCCTAAGCGGCTCTACTTCCTGGAGCGCGAGCGCACCAACCGCGATTGACCGTCACTCCTGACCATGGTGTTCCGGTCTTTCCCATCCGGCGGTTACCACCGGCCGCCGGGGATCAGCGCTCCATTAGGAGGACGATCCCCAGAACGAACACCATCCCGAGCGCGAGCAGGATCGCGATCACGAAGTGCCCGGCGCCGCATGCCATGCCGACCGCACCGACCGCCCAGATGCTGGCGCCGGTGGTCAGACCCTCGATGCCGCCATTGGCCCTCACAATACTGCCCGCGCCGAGGAAGCTGATGCCGATCGCAACCGCCTGAACGATCCGGAGCGTATCGATCTCCGCCGGCTCGTGTCGGGCGGCGGTCGTCAGCAGTTCCGCATGTCCGAGCAGCATTAGCCCGGCCGCGCCGAGGGCAACCAGCATGTGCGTGCGCAGTCCGGCAGGCCGATTCTTGGCCTCTCGTTCCCAGCCGACGACGGCGCCGAACAGCAGCGCCGAAGACAGCCGCAGCAGGACCTCGAGCAGCGGGATCGGGCCAACACCGCCTCCGTCCAGAGCCTCGAGCATGTCGCAATCCTCCCTCGTCACGCCATTTTCGTGCCACGGTTCGATGGTCCGCTGCGAATTGCCGGCCGGGAGCGGGAGTGCTACATCGGCGGCCGCCGGCAGATCGGAGGGGGGCGTGACACGCAATTGTCCAGGCGGGTCGAGCGACGGGCGGCGGCCCGGGTCCCGTCGCGACTGACTGCACGGAGCGCTACGGCATGACCAAACGCCCGGTGGGCGCCCGCGGTTCCAGCCGGCGGGCCAGGCCGACCGCGCCTCGCCGTCGCGGCGGCGCCCCGACGGCGCGCCCGACATCGTCCCGCAGCGGCCGCGACAGCACCCCACGCCGCCCCCGCCGCCTGCTGCGAGGCGCGTTGACGGCAGCCGTCTGGAGCGTCGTGCTGCTGCTCGGAATAGCGGCCTGGTTCGCCTGGGACCTGCCTGACATCGAGACCGCGACCGCGCTCGATCGCCAGCCCAGCATCACCCTGCTTGCGGCGGATGGCGGCTTCCTGACTTCCTTCGGCAGCATCTACGGAACCCCGGTCGACATTTCCGAGCTGCCTCCGCACCTGCCCGCTGCCGTCATCGCCACCGAGGACCGGCGCTTCTACGAGCATTTCGGCATCGATCCGGAGGGCCTCGCCCGCGCCGCCTTCGTCAACATCACCTCGGG
>CAZVAR010000060.1:0-18383 GCA_964625225.1 uncultured Alphaproteobacteria bacterium
CACTTCGCCCGCGCCTACGCGCTCGCCGCCTATAAGGCCGAGACGCTGGAGGACATGCGGCAGGCGGCGGCGGGCATGTCGGCGATCCTCGACCTCGAGATGGGGCTGCACGTCTCCTTCTGCGCCGGCTGGGGGCTGAGCGAGGCGGAGATGGCGGCGCTTCCCGAGCACCCGGCCACCATGGCGTATACGCGCTACGTGCTGGAGCGCGGCCTGTCCGGCGACCTGCTCGACCTGCACGTCGCGCTCGCGCCCTGCATGGTCGGCTATGCCGAGATCGGCGCGACGCTGGCGCGGGACCCGGCCACCCGGCGCGAGGGCAATCCCTATCTGCCCTGGATCGAGCTCTATTCCGGGGCGGAGTTCCAGGAGGCCGCCCGTGCCGAGGCGGCGCAACTCGACCGGCTGATGGCGATGCGCGGCGGGGAGGGGCGCTGGCCGAGCCTGCTCCGCACCTTCCGCGAAGCGACCCGGCTCGAGGCGGCGTTCTGGGAGATGGGGCTGAACCCGCCCGGCTGAGCCGGCGATTTGCGGCGGCCGGGCGGCTCGCTATATAGCCCCCCATGAACGGCCTCGGAATCGACAAGGCGCCCGGCGACACGCGAATCGTGGTGGCGATGTCTGGCGGCGTCGACAGCTCTGCCGTCGCGGCGCTGCTCGTCGAGCAGGGCTACGACGTGGTCGGCGTGACGCTGCAGCTCTACGACCACGGCGCCGCGACCGGGCGCAAGGGCGCGTGCTGCGCCGGGCAGGACATTCACGACGCGCGGCGGGTGGCCGACCGGCTCGGCATTCCGCACTACGTGCTCGACTACGAGGACCGCTTCCGGGCGGCGGTGATCGACGATTTCGTCGAGACCTATCTTGCCGGGGCGACGCCGATCCCCTGCGTGCGCTGCAACCAGCGGGTCAAGTTCCGCGACCTGCTGACGACGGCGCAGGACCTCGGCGCCGACGCGCTCGCGACGGGCCATTACGTGCGCCGCACTGAAGGGCCGGGCGGGCCCGAGCTGCGCCGCGGCGTCGACCCGGAGCGCGACCAGAGCTATTTCCTGTTCGCCACCACCCGGGCGCAGCTCGACCTCCTGCGCTTCCCGCTGGGTGGCATGCGCAAGGCGGAGACGCGGGCGCTGGCGGCGCGGTTCGGCCTCGCCGTGGCCGACAAGCCGGACAGCCAGGACATCTGCTTCGTGCCGACCGG
Organism: uncultured Alphaproteobacteria bacterium; assembly: GCA_964625225.1. Lineage (GTDB taxonomy): Bacteria > Pseudomonadota > Alphaproteobacteria > JAJUGE01 > JAJUGE01 > CAZVAR01. Next base: position 1,202 of record CAZVAR010000060.1, read on the forward strand.
CGGCTACGCCCGCGTGCTGGAGCGGCTGCGGCCGGGCGCGGCGGAGCCGGGCGAGATCGTCGATCTCGACGGCCGCGTGCTCGGGCGGCACCCGGGGGTGATCCATTTCACGGTGGGGCAGCGGCGCGGCCTCGGGCTCGGCGGCACCGACGGCGGCGCGCCGCTCTACGTGGTCCGGCTCGAGCCGGAGTCGCGGCGCGTCGTGGTCGGCCCGCGCGCGGCCCTGGCCCGCGCCGCGCTGACCGTGGCCGAGGTCAACTGGCTCGGCGCGGCGCCGATGGCCGCCGGCGAGCGGGTGCAGGTCAAGCTGCGCTCGGCCCAGGAAGCGGCGCCGGCGGTGCTCGCGCCGCTGGGCGGCGGCCGCGCCGCGGTGACGCTCGACGAGCCCGCCTTCGGCGTGGCGCCGGGCCAGGCCTGCGTCTTCTACGACGGCGACCGCGTGCTGGGCGGCGGCTGGATCGAGCGGCCCGGCGACGGCGCTGCCGCTTGACAGCGCGAAGCCGACGCCGCATATAGCGCCGGCGCGTGGCGGGGTAGCTCAGCGGTAGAGCAGGGGAATCATAATCCCTTGGTCGGGGGTTCAAATCCCTCCCCCGCTACCAGCGTAACGTGCTGTAATACAACCCAAATCGTCGACAAGACGATCCAGCAATCTCCCCTTCCCCTGTGCCGACGGATGTGGCGACTGCCGGATGCGGGTCGTCGCTCCCCAGGTGCGTGTAGCGCTGCCTCATGGCGGCCGCACGGCACTCGCGCCTCCTACGCGCGGGCGGGCGATGCTCTGTGCGCCGCGAGCGCCCTTTCCGATGCGATGCGGCCTTCCCGGCCCATATGCGGTGCAGCACCTGCCGGCCGGCCGGCCGATGCCGGGCCGCATCAACGATGGTCATGCCCAGGTCGGGAAGCCGACCGCGATCCTTGCAGCGGCTGATCGGCCGCGCCGCGCCCGCGTTGCGGCCGTCGGTACCCGATTCGGCTTCGGCGCCTAGACTCATGCCGGAGACGGTGTCGCTCCCCGGCACCATCGATGGAGAATGCCAGATGCCATCCCACTCCAGAGCCGTCGCAACGGGCGCCGGGCTGTTCGCCCTTATGGCCGCTGCGGCCCAACCGGCCTTTGCCGAACTACCGCGAACACTCGCCTGGACGGCCTATGACGTCGGCTCGACCGGCTACGGGCAGGCGGTGGCGATCGGCTCCGCGCTCAAGAACGAGCGCGGCGTCACGCTGCGCGTTCTGCCCGGCAAGAACGATGTCTCGCGCCTGGCCCCGCTGCACGCGGAGAAGGTGCAGTTCTCCGCCTTCGGGGTCGGCGGCTATCAGGCCCAGGAAGGTGTGTTCGAGTTCGGCGCGTCGAGCTGGGGTCCGCAGAAGCTGCGACTGCTCTCCATGTCGAACGGCGATTTCTGCAACGCGGTGATCGTCGCGGCCGATATCGGCGTGAAGACCTATGCCGATCTCCGGGGCAAGCGGGTCGCGCAGATCAAAGGTTCGCCGGCCCTCAATCACAATGTCTACGCCTTTCTGCGCTTCGGCGGCCTCGAATGGGAGGATGTCCGGCCGGTCGTCTTCGGCGGCTACGGCGCCTCGATGGACGCCATCGTCAACAACCAGGTGGATGCCGGGAACACCAACACGACCGCGGGTTTCGCCACCAAGATCTTCGCTTCGCCGCGCGGCGGCTATTACCCGCGGACCCCGCACGACGATACGGAAGCCTGGCAGCGGATGCGCGACGTGGCGCCCTACTTCTTCCCGTCGATCTGTCGCGAAGGCGCCGGTATCACCGAGCCGTTCGAGGGCGCGAACTACCCCTATCCGATCCTGATCACCTACGACACCCAGGACACGGATATGACCTATGCGATGACCAAGGCGATGTTCGAGCTCTACCCGGTCTACAAGGACGCGGCGCCGGGTGCGAACGGCTGGGCGCTCGAGCGGCAGGTCTTCGACTGGGTGCTGCCGTTCCATGAAGGGGCGGTGCGCTACTTCAAGGAAATCGGCAAGTGGACGCCGGAGCTGCAGGCCCATAACGAAGGGCTGATCGAGCGCCAGCAGGTGCTGGCAGAGGCCTGGGAGGCCTACGAGGCGGATGCCCCGGACGGCGACGCGGCGTTCGTCGAAGGCTGGCAGAAGGCGCGCGCCGAAGCGCTCACCGCGGCCGGCATGAGGCCGATCTGGACGGAGTGGTAGGCGCGCCGACTCCGGGGTGGCTGCGGGGACCCGACCCCGGACCATCCCCTGCGGCCGGGGCGGGCCGTGCAGCCGGCGCTGCCTGCCGCCGACGAACGGGCGTCAGGAGGTGGGGCGGAACACCCACAGCTTGGCGAGGAGGAAGGTGGTCGGGGGCACGACCAGGACCGCGGCGAGCATGGAGAGCGCCTGCGGCACCCGGCCGGAGGCTTCGGCGACGATCAGCACGGCCTGGCTGAGCGCGAGGCCGCCGGTGGCGGTGACCAGGAACTTCTGGAAGCGGGCCACGGTCGAGCGCCGGTCGGTGCGGCGGAAGGTCCAGCGGCTGTGTCCGGCATAGGACACCAGCACGGCGGTGAGGAACCCGACCGTGTTGGCCGCGAGCGGGGCCAGGAGGCCGAGGCTGAGAAAGGCTGTGCCGTAATGAACCGCGGTCGCCGCCACGCCGACGACGCCGAACCGCAGCACCTCCCCCGCGGTGCCGCGGAGCCGCGCCCGCCGTCCGCTGCTCACGATCTCTCGCCGCCGGCGCGATGGACGTCGCGGACGATGTAGATCGGCCGTTGCTTGACCTCCTGGAACGTGCGGCCGATGTACTCGCCCATCACCCCGAACGACAGGAGCTGGACGCCGCCCAGGAACAGCGTGACCACCATCAGCGAGGCGTATCCGGGAACGTCGGTCCCGAACAGGAGGGTCCGGACGATGAGGAAGAGCCCGTAGAGGAAGGCGAACAGGGCGACGGTCGCACCGATATAGCTCCAGACCCGCAGCGGAAGGGTCGAGAAGGAGGTAACCCCGTCGAGTGCGAAGTTCCAGAGGCTCCAAAAGCGCCACTTGCTCGACCCTGCCGCCCGCGCGGCACGCTCGTAGGTGACGGCGGTCTGCCGGAACCCGATCCAGGCGAATATGCCCTTCATGAACCGGGTCCGCTCCGGCAGCCGGCGCAGCGCTTCCACCACCTTGCGGTCCATCAGGCGGAAGTCGCCGGTGTTGGCCGGGATCGGAACGTCGGTGAGGCCGTTGAAGAAGCGGTAGAAGATCGACGCCGTGTGGCGCTTCAGCCAGTCGTCGCTCTCGCGGCAGGAGCGGGTCGCGTAGACCACCTCGTACCCCTCGCGCCACTTGGCGACCATCTCCAGGATGAGAGACGGCGGGTCCTGCAGGTCCACGTCGATCGGCACCACGGCATCGCCTCGCGCATGCTCCAGGCCCGCGGTCAGCGCAGCCTCCTTGCCGAAGTTCCGCGACAGATCGACGATGACGATGCGCGGCTCCCGCGCCGCATGCTCCTGTAGCTTCTGCAGGGTCGCATCGCGGCTGCCATCGTTGACGCAGACGATCTCCCAGGAGAGACCGACCTCCTCCAGGACGGGGATGATCTGCGAGAAGAAGGCGTCGACGACATCCTCCTCGTTGTAGAGGGGGACGACCACCGAGAGGCCGACGGCCTCTTCGCGGTGCGACTGCTTGCGGGGCAGATCGGGGTCGGAAGCGGCCCGGCCGCCCCGCTTCGGAGGCCAGGTCGTTCCTTCGGGTGCCAGTACCGTACTCATGCGACAGCCTCATTACTCGGCCGGCGGCCCCGCCGCTTCGCGGCGGTGGCGACCGATTCGTGGCGCGCGGCGATTCCCGCCCGGTGGCGGCCCAGCCCCGTTCCGGCCGGGGCGCGCTGCACCCGGGACCGCCGCCCGCACCCTCGCCCCGGCGATTCACGGCTCGACGCGAAGGGAGTAGCTGACGAGGCCCGGAAGCCAGGCATCGGTCTCCCCAGCCAGGGCGATGCGCGACGGCCGGGACTCCGGCGATGCGGCCGGCAAAGGCACCGACAGGCCGTAGGAACCCGCAGCACTCCCGATCTCGATCTCGCCGATCTCCCGGTCGTCCAATGCGACCCGGAGCGTCGTGTTCGCCAGGTTGACGGCGAGGATCCGCAGGCTGAGGGTACCACCCTCGGCGGGCAGGCGGAACGGGTCGCTGTCACCGCGCAGATCGAACGGGCCGAGCAGGAGCGTGCCGCGTATCGGCAGGAAGCCGGGATCGGGCAGGCCGAACTCCCGGGTCTGGACCTCGGCCTTGCGTTCCAGCATGGCCCGCGTCACCAGAAACTGCGGAAACCGCCAATCGTTCACGATATCGAGATAGGCGGGCCCGACGACGTTCGGATGGCTGTTCCAGTACCAGGTGTAGGGATTGTAGATGCCCGGAAGGTTGACCAGCGCGCCGAGCGCGAGGGCGGCGACCAGCGGCGCGAGGCGGCGGGCGCCGGTGCGCGACCGAAGCTCGCCGACGAGGACGACGGCCGCCAGAAACGCGGCGAAGGCCATCGTGGTGTAGATGCGCGGGCCGAAGGACCAGCCCTGCTCCGACTTGCCGCCGAAATCGGTGAAGATGTTGATCAGGAAGAAGGACAGCCCCGAGAGCAGGATCACCAGCAGCGGGAACCAGACCCGCAACGGCAAGCGCCGCCCCTGCCACAGCAGCAGCGGCAGGACCAGCAGCACCGGGTTCCAGATCAGGACGTTCCTTGAGGCGCTCAGGAAGGCGACCGAGAGCGCCTCCACCGTTCCCGCGGTTCCGAGCCGGCCGGGCGAATAGTAGGGCGGCAGGGGCGAACCGAACTCCCACAGGTTCCACAGCAGGAAGGCCGCCAGCAGGCCGGCGCTCGACGCCGCGACGACGACGAACCAGCCGCGATCGCGGACCAGGAGGTAGAGCAGCGTCCAGAGGATGAAGCCGGCCGCGGTCGGCCGGACCAGGAACGCCAGGAAGAGGATGATCCCGAGCGCCCAGGGGTGCCAGGGCCGGCCTTGCCCGTCCGCGTGCCGCAGGACCAGGAGCATGGCCGTCGCGAACAGGGCCAGCTCGTAGTTCAGGCTCCAGAGCGCCGAGCTGAGCGTCGGCCCGACGATGGTGCCGACGAGGCACAGCACGCCGAGCGCGGCCGCGGTCGGTGGCCGGAAGCGACGCCGGGCGACCGCATAGACGACCGCGACCAGGGTCGCGGCCGAGAGCGCCGCCAGGAGCTTCTGCAGGGGCGTCTCGAACTCGCGCGCCTCGAAGCCCAGCACCTGGGCGACCGCGACGACCGGCAGCGAAAGGACCGGCGCGCCGACCGGAAAGAAGTGATAGAGGTGGCCGTCGTGCTCGCGGGTCACCTGATTGAGGGAGCCGTCCTCCTTGAGGAAGTAATCGCGATAGCGATCGAGGCGGATCGACCCGGTTTCCAGAATGCTTTGGGACACCACGAGCAGACCGAACGAATCGCCGCGGGTGGCCCGGACCTGGCTGGTCATGACCATCGCCATGGCGAGCAGCACGGCGATCAAGAGAGGGGAGACAATCCCGCGTCCTGCCGCGGCCGCGGCGCCGCTGCGATCGATGCCGGCAAGAGAAGCCCACACCTTCCGTTCCCCTCCTGCGTTGCTGCGGCCGGGACGGGCCGGACGGTCAGTATCCGTGCTCGCAACGGGGCCAACAACGCACGCTTATGGCTGAGCGGATCCTCCATTCGGCGGCCGTGGGTCACCACCCGCCGGTGAGGTTTCGGGCCGGCCCGATCCACCGCCGCATCGGGCGGCGGCCGCTTCGGCCGGCCGGTTCAGCCGGCGCCCTGGGTCGAGACCAGCGCGATCCCGCTGACGATCAGCACCAGGCCCAACAGCTTGCGGGCGGTCACCGCTTCGCCGAACAGCACCACCGCTCCGCCGGAGACCAGCACGAAGGTCATGCTGACGAGTACCGGGTAGGCGACGCTGAGCGGTTCCGAGGCGATCACCCGGAACCAGACGAGCCCGGCCAGGAAGTAGGCGAGGAAGCCGAGGGCGAACAGCGGCTGGAGCAGAAGCTGGACGAAGCCGGTGACGACCGCGACGACGTCCGCCGCGGCGAGGCCGCCGCCGCGCTCCAGCCCGACGCGCATCAGCAGGTTGGCAGCCATGGTGATCGTGGCGGCCAGGAGGACGAGACCGAGACCCGTGATCGACACTGGGTGTCACCTTTTCCCTAGGGTGGAGCGGTCCTGTTCGGCCAGCCGCGCCGAACCGAAGGACCGCATACAGCAGAAATCACCGACGCGAACGGCGGCGCCGCGAAGCTCGGCAGGCAGCATATGGCACCCGACCACCAGGCCTTCGGATCGCCAGGCGCGCAGGAATTCGAGCAGCTCGGCACCGCTCAGCCGTGCCTCGGGCCAGCGCGATCCGCGCTCGATGTAGAAGATGTTGAAGGGCAGATAGCTATCGACGAGGGCGGGATAGGTAAGGTCGTCGGTCACCAGATGGCGCGGCCGGCGGTCGAGGTCGATCTGGCAGGCCCGTGCGGTCGCCCGGATTTTCGCGGCCTGTGCCCCATACCGGTAGGGAGATACCGAGATCCGCTCCTGTTCCGGCAGGTATCCCCCGGCGACGTAGTAATCGAGCGGCCGCGACAGCATCGCGGTCCAAAGCACGAGCTGGCTGACCAGCGAGACCACCATCAGCGCGACCGCGTAGGTCCGGCCGGCGCGCGCGGCAAACGGGCGGCGCGGCGGGGGCAGCGCGACGAGGGTTGCGACCACCGCGAGCGGCCCGACCAGACCGATCTCGTAGAAGTGCTTGACCGTCTGCAGGCCCGACAGGGCGATCAGCGAAAGGAAGCAGGCGAGCGAGAGCAGCAGCCGGGGATCCGGCCGGCGCTCCCGCCAGCTCCTCCGCAGGCGCGTCAGTACGGCCCACGCCGCGATCGCGACACCTCCGGCCAGGATGATGCGGATGGCCAGCGTGACGGCGTCGGCCAGCCAACGGGGGATGTCCGGGAACGGCGGCAGCCACGGCATCGGCAGTCCCACCGGCACCTTCAGCGCATGGCCGTAATAGGGAATGTTGATCAGGTTCTTTACGATCTCGCGCCCGGTCCCCAGCGGATCGGAGGCCAGCTCGCCGAGCGTCACCATCTGCTCGGCGAGAAAGCGGTGGAACGCCGGATCGCCCGGGCACGCGTTGAAATGCGTCCAGAAGGCGTAGGTCTGCGCCGCGAGCAGGGTCAGCCCCGCCGTTCCGGCAGCACGCGACCACCAGGCGCGCGCCGTCAGGAACAGCGCGACCAGGATCAGCGGCATGAAGACGAGGCTCTTCGGATGCGACGCGAACAGCACCGCGCTCACCAGCAGGACGCCGAGCATGGCGGCGGCGTCGGTCCATCGGCCGCGGGTCCCGGGCAGGACGAGCGGCACGAGCAGGAGCAGCGTCAGGCCGATCAGAAGCGGCTGCTCCGGCCGGTTGATGACCAGCAGGAACGGCAGCGCACCGAAGCCGAGGACGCCCAGGATGACGGCCGGGAGGCGGACTCCGGGGAGGACGGGGCGGGCGATGCGGGCGAGCAGCGCCAGCGTGACGGCGACCCAGAGGCCGAGGCTCAACACCCCCATCGCCCGAATCTGGAAGAGCGAAAGATCGGCGTAGGTCCAGGCCTCGGCGATGCGGACCGGGACCATGAACCAGGGTGGGTCGGTGAGGAAGGTGGCGTCGCAGCGCGGGAACAGGGAGATCATCGTCCCTCCGTCCAGGAGGAAGCGCGTGGTGATGATCTTCCAGCCGACCTCGTCATTGTAGATCGGGACGAGGACCGACAGGCCCATCGTGACCGCGAAGGCGAGAATCACCCCGATCGACAGCGGTCGGAACCCGGGGCGGGATGGGGCGACGCGACGGCCCGTCTCGGGGGTCACGGCTCCGCCGCCTCGACCCCGGCAGCGCGTGCGAAGGCGAGTCTCGGCTCCGGCGCGCCTCCCTTGCGGTCGGGATGGTGGCCGGTGCGCTCGATCACATAGCGGGGGCGGCGCCGCGACTCGTCGAGCGAGCGCCACAGATATTCGCCGAGCATGCCCAGCATCAGCATCTGGATCCCGCTCAGGACCAGCACCACCACCATCAGCGACGACCAGCCCTCGACGGGGCTGCCGAACATGGCGTTCACGACGGTGACGAGCGCGTAGAGCATTCCCAGCAGAGCGACGACGAAGCCGATCGAGGACATCGTGCGGATCGGCAGGAAGCTGAATGCGGTGATCGAGTCCACGAGCAGCTTGATCTTCTTGTGCAGGCTCCAGCCGGAGGTACCGTGGGCGCGCCCCTGCTTGTCGTAGGGCACGGCCGACTGCCGGAAGCCGATCCAGGTGAGGAGCGCGAACAGGCTCGTGTTCTGCTCACCGAACCGGCACACGGCCTCCACCACCCGGCGGTCCGCGAGGAAGAAGTCCGCGCCGTTCGCGGGCATCTCGGTGAGGCCGCCGAAGCGCCGCATCAGCCAGTAATAGAGGCGTGCGAACGCCAGGTCCCGGCGCGTCTGGCCGATGCGTTTCCGGCGCGTGGCCCAGACGACGTCGCTGCCGCGGCGCCAGGCGTCGACCAGGTCCGGGATCACCTCGGGCGGGTCCTGCAGATCGGCGGCCATGACCACGCCGCAGTCGCCGATCATGTGCTCGAGGCCGCAGGTGATCGCCGTATGCGAGCCGAAATTGCGGGAAAAACGGAAGACCCGAACCCGGGCGTCCGAACCGGCGATCCCGTCGGCGACCTCGAACGAGCCGTCTGCGGAATGGTCGTCGACGATCAGCCATTCCCAGGTCATGTCGAGCGCATCGAGTACGGCGCACAGGCGGCCGTACAGCGGCGCGAGGTTGCGCTCCTCGTTGTAGCAGGGGGTGATGATCGAGACGGTTTCCCGGCTCCGGCCCGCCCGGCCGTCCCGGTGCCGACGCAATATCGCGTCCATTGACCGCCCTCCTGCGCGCGCTGTGGGCCGAACGCAGGATATCCGGCTCACTCGGGGCGGCGAGAATCAGGAATAGGCATGATCCACTTCTTTGGGATGGGGGTGTCCGAACGTTGGTGTAAGATGGCGCGCAATCCTTCCTCGATGCACCCACCCGATGCCCGCCGAAGTGATGCTTGCCGTTCTGCTCGGTGCCCTGATGCATGCGGGCTGGAATGCGGTCGTGAAGTCCGGCCGGGACAAGTTTCTCGATACCGTGCTGGTGACCGCGGGCGCGGCGCTGCTCGCAGCCGTGGCGCTGCCGTTCCTGACGAGCCCGCATCCTGCGAGCTGGCCCTTCATCGGCGCCTCGGTCGCCATCCACGTCGCCTATTTCCGCCTCGTGGCGGCCGCCTATCAATTTGGTGACATGGGCTACGCCTACCCGCTCATGCGCGGCACAGCCCCGCTCCTCGTCGCGCTGTCGAGCGGCTGGATTCTGGGAGAGCGGCTTTCGCCCGGCGCGTGGGCGGGCGTCCTCATCATCTGCGGCGGCGTGCTCGGCCTTGCGCTCGCGCACCGGCGCTCGGGGCGGCCGATGCTCGCCACGACGCTGTTCGCCCTGGCCAATGCCGCGGTCATCGCCGGCTATACCTTCGTCGACGGCGCCGGCGTGCGCCTTTCCGGGAGCGCGCTCGCCTACACGCTTTGGATCTTCCTGCTGTGCGCGATCTTCCTGTTCGCCTGGGCGGCCTGGCGGCGCCCGCTGGCGCTGGCGCAGCATCTGCGCGAGCGCTGGCTGCTCGGCATCGGCGGCGGTGCCGCCTCGGTCGCGTCCTATGCCCTGGCACTCTGGGCGATGACGCGCGCACCGGTCGCACCGGTTGCCGCACTGCGCGAGATTTCGATTATCTTCGGCGTGGTGATCGCCGGTCTCCTGCTCAGGGAGCCCTTCGGCATCATGCGCCCGCTGGCCGCGAGCGCCGTCGTGGCCGGGGCGGTCACGCTCCGGCTGGCCTGAGTCGAGGCAACGCGATGCAAGATCCTTCCGGCCGATCGGGCGTGATCGTCTCGGCGTCCATCATGGCCCTGGCCCTGCTCGGGGACTCCCTGCTCTATGTCGTGCTGCCCCTCTATGCGGGGGCGTTCGGCATCGGCCTCGCCTGGGTCGGCATCCTTCTCTCCGCCAACCGCCTGATCCGGGTCGCGCTCTACGGCGCGGTCGCGGCGTTCGGCGAGCGGGTGGGGCCGCGCCGGCTGACGCTGATCGCCGCCGTGCTCGCGGCGATCTCGACGCTCCTCTATGCCCGCGGGAACGGCGAGTTCGCCCTGCTCGGCGCGCGGATCACTTGGGGGCTGGCCTTCGCCGCGCTGAACCTGACGACGCTCGTCTATGCCGTCAGCCAGACCGGGAGGCAGGGGCGCAGCATGGGGCTGAGCAAGGCGATCATGAGTCTCGGGCCGGTCCTGTCGCTGAGCGTGGGGGCATGGCTGGTCACGATCGTGGGGCCGCGGGACATCTTCGCCCTGCTCGCGGTCTTCACGGCGATGGCGATCCCGCTCGCATTCCTCCTGCCGGCCTTGGAGGCTCCCGCGAGCCGGAGCGACCGCGCGATCCTGCCGCGTCCGACGCGCATCGACCTGCTCGGCTTCACCGTCGGTTTCGGCGTGGACGGCATCTTCGTGATGACGCTGGCGCTGCTGCTGCATGGCGTCGTCTCGATGGAGTCGGCCGTGATCGCGGGCGGCCTGATGATCGCCACGCGACGCCTGATGGAAATCGTCACGGCGCCGATCGGCGGGGTCCTCGGCGACCGGTTCGGGGCCAACCGGATGGTGCTGCTGTTCGGAATCGCCCTCAGCGCCGGCATGGCGGCCATTGCGAGCGGGGCGCCGATGCTCGGGGCCGGCGCCATCGTGGTCGCGCACGGCGCGCTGGTCACGCTGCAGCCGGTGCTTGTTGCGCAGCGGCACCCGGAGGGGACGATGAGCCGGCTCGCCGTCTTCTCGACCTGGCGCGACATCGGCGCGGCCGTCGGGCCGTTGACGGCCGGCTTCCTCGCCGAAAGCATTCCGATCGAGACCGCCTATGCGCCGCTGGCCGTGGCCACCCTGACCATGACCCTGGTAGCCTGCCGCACGGTATCGGGCGGCCGGCTGGCGGACAGGTCCGTCGGATGAGGGGCGATATACCGATGAACCGGCAGGCGCCCGGCCCGCATGGCCGGGGCGGGGGGCGCCGGGGGGAGGGAAGCGAATGACGATGACGGCGGCGACCTTGTCCTCGCTCCTGCGGCTGAAGGGGCAGTCGCAGGTGTGGCTCGTCAGCAGCGGGCACGGCACGACCCACTGGATCATGTCGACCTTTTTCGTCGTGCTGCCCTACGTCTCGCAGGACCTCGGACTCAGCTACGCGCAGGCCGGCCTGCTGGTCTCGGCCTTCTACGTCAGCTCGTTCGTCGCGAACTTCGCAAGCGGCGCGGCGGTCGACGTCACCGGCCGGCGCGTTCTCTTCCAGGTGATCTCGCTGCTGCTCGGCGCGGCCGCGATCATCGGCTTCGGGCTGTCCGACAGCTTCCCGATGCTGTGCGCCATGATCGCGATCGTGGGCGCGTCGAACAACCTCTGGCATCCGGCGGCGATCTCGTTCCTCTCCGAGCGCTTCGCCGCGAACCGCGGCTACGTGCTCTCGCTGCACACCATGTTCGCGAGCATCGGCGATGCCCTGGCGCCGGTCGCCGCGGGTGTGCTGCTGACCCTGCTGACCTGGAAGGGGACAAGCGTCGTGAGCGCCCTGCCGTCGCTGCTGTCGGCGGCGCTGCTCCTCATTCTGCTCATCCGGCTCGATGCGCCGGCCCCGGGGACGGCGCGCCGGGGCATGGACGGGCAGGCCTATGTCCGAGGCCTGCTCGACCTGCTGCGCAACCGGGCGGTCGTCGGCCTTGCGCTGATGGCGGGGTTCCGCAGCATGACGCAGACCGGCGTCCTGATGTTCCTGCCGCTCTACCTCGCAAACGACCTCAAGGTGAGCCCGGTCGTCCTCGGCGCCGCGCTGATGGCGATGCAGGTGGGCGGCCTGATCGCCGGGCCGCTGGCCGGCATCGTCTCGGACCGTATCGGCCGGCGACCGGTGGTGATGGCGGGCCTTTCGACCACCACGGCCGTGATCGTCATCGCCACCTTCATCGGCGACACCGTCCTGTTCATCGCCTGCATCTCCGTCCTGGGCTTCGCGCTGTTCGCCGTCCGCCCGGTGATCCAGAGCTGGATGATGGATCTGGTTCCGCCGCGGCTCGGGGCCTCCGGGACGAGCCTGCTGTTCGGGACGCAGTCGGTGCTGGCGATGCTGACGCCGGTGGTCGGCGGGCTGATCGCCGACGCGTACGGTCTCCTGGCGGTGTTCTACTTTCTGGCGGCGACGGTCCTCGTGTCCAACCTGGGCGTCATCCTCCTGCCGAAGCCGGAAGCGACGGCCCATCCGGCCGGGTGATGCCGTCGCGCGGCGATGCCGCGGCAGGCGCGGCCGCGCTCGCGCGATCGGGCTTCGGCGGGCATCCATAAAATTTTCCACAAGATTAACTTCGGATAATGCGCCGGTGCGCGCCGGCGCGGATGGTGGCGACTGAGGCCAAGCGGCGTACCCCCATCCCCCGCCGTAGGGCTGCCGCACCGAATTCCGACCGGCGGAACGATGTGCCGGTTCCGGCCCGAAGTCCTAGGCGCCCCGTGCCGGAGCAGTCCGGTCTCCTCGACGCAAACGCCGTCAGGCCCGCCCGGTCACCCGTTGTGACCGGGCGGGTCGCGTGACGGCCGGCAGCGGTGCATGCCGGCCCCGTTGAACCGCCGTCGGACCGTCGGCGTTCCTGCCGCAGGGAGGGCCGGCGGCTCCGGCCCGAGCGGGCGCGAGGCGGTGCCGGGAGCGTGGTCGGCGGAAGAGCGGCATCGGCGGTGGATCGAAACAGCCGAGCCTGACGTTAACGCGCCGCGGGGCCTGCGTCCGGCGGCACGGTCGGGCGGGCGATGCGTTTCCGGCGCGAACGAACCCACGGCCGCGCGGAGAGGTGCGGTCGCGCTGCGTCGGCACGAATGGCGTTCGCGCGTTGGAGCGATGCCGGAGCGAGCATACGCCATGTCATTGCAGAACGGATACCGGCTTCGCCTGCGGATCGCGGACCGCGCAGAGCAGCGTACCGGTGCGATGGCCGAGGCGGCCGCCGGGGTACGCGCGCCGATGAGCCCCGTGCCGGATCGGCCGAGCGCGATGGCGCTCCTGTCGAAGCTGCACGGGCTGCTGGGCCTGACCGAACAGGAGGCCTATTACCTCGGCTCGATCCCGGCGGACATGCTCGCACTCAAGCCGCGCGACGAGATCCTGACCGGCGGGGAGCCTTGCCGCTGGCTGTTCGTTGCCCGGAGTGGCTGGAGCATCTACTACAAGCTGCTGCCCGACGGCCGGCGGCAGATCGTGCAGTTCGTCCTGCCCGGCGACATCGTCGACCTCCACGCCCTGTTCCAGATGGAGACGCCCTGCTCGCTTGCCGCTCTGACCGCGGCCGAGTTCGCGCGGATCGATGCCGCCCGCCTGGGCGACCTTTATTTTCGCTACCCGCGGCTCGCGGCGGCCCTGGCCTGGATGGCCGCCCGCGACCGGGCGATGCTGATGGAGCAGGTGGTCCGGCTCGGCCGGAAGACGGCCTATGAGCGCCTGGCCCATCTCCTGCTGGAGCTGCATCAGCGCCTGGTCGGCGTCGGCCTTGCCGCAGGGGACGGCTTCCGCCTGCCGGTCACGCAGGACGAGCTTGCCGACGCGCTCGGCCTCAGCCTCGTCCACGTCAACCGCACGCTCCAGCGTCTGCGGCGCGAGAACCTGCTGCGGCTCGACAATCAGCGGGTGGATCTGCTCGATCGCGAGCGCCTGGCCGAGATCGCCGGCTACGAGCCGGCCCGTCTCGACGAATTCGTGCTCCCCGAGATCGACCGCCGGTAGCTGCCGGGCGGTCAGCACCCGGTCGACCCGAACCCGCCGGCGCCGCGGGCGCTTTCGTCCAGCCCGGCGGCGCTCTGCCAGGCGACGCGGGCGACCGGCGCCACGACGAGCTGGGCGATGCGCATCCCGCGCTCGACCGCGAACGGCGCATCGCCGTGATTGATCAGGATCACCCCGATCTCGCCCCGGTAATCGGCGTCGATCGTGCCGGGGCTGTTGAGGACCGTCACGCCGTGCCGCAGCGCAAGGCCCGAGCGTGGCCGCACCTGCGCCTCGAAGCCGTCGGGCAGCGCAATCCGCAGGCCGGTCGGGATCAGGCGCCGCTCGCCGGGCGCGAGCGTAACCGTTGCGCCGACGGCGGCGGGGAGGTCGACGCCGGCGCTCTGCGCTGTCGCATAGGTTGGCAGGGGCAGGTCGGCGGCGTGCGGGAGCCGCTTGATCGCGACGCGGATCGTCGTCATGCCGGCGCGCCGAGCGTGTCGGCTATCCGCTGCGCTAGGCGTTCGGCCACCGCCTGCTTGCTGAGCGTCGGCCAGTCCTCGACACCCTCGGCGGTCACGAGATGGATGCGGTTCTCGTCCCCGCCGAAGGTCCCCGTGCCGGGCGACACGTCGTTGGCGAGGATCCAGTCGCAGCCCTTGCGCGCCCGCTTCGCGACGGCGTGTGCCACCACGTCTTCCGTCTCCGCGGCGAAGCCGATCACCAGCCGCGGCCGCCGGTTGCCGGCGCCGGCCAAGCTCGCGAGAATGTCCGGGTTCTCGGTCAGCGTCAGCGTCGGCGGACCGCCGGCATCCTTCTTCAGCTTCTGCCCAGCCTCGGCGGCGACGCGCCAGTCGGCAACGGCCGCTGCGCAGACCGCCACGTCCGCCGGCAGGGCCGCGAAGCAGGCCGCGTGCATCTCGCGGGCCGACTCGACGCGCACGATCGTGACGCCGCACGGGTCGGGTTCGTGCGTCGGTCCCGACACCAGCACCGTCTCGGCACCGAGCCGCGCCAGCGCTGCGGCGATCGCGTGCCCCTGTTTGCCCGAGGAGCGGTTGGCGATGTAGCGCACGGGATCAATCGCCTCCCAGGTCGGGCCGCTGGTGACGATCGCCTTCCGTCCGGCCAGCGGCCTCGGCCCGGCTGCCTCCGCGAGCGCGGCCTCGATCGCGGCCAGGATCTCGGGGACCTCGGCGAGCCGGCCGGAGCCGACCTCGCCGCAGGCCAGATCGCCGGCGCCCGGGCCGACGCGCCGGACCCCGCGTGACTCGAGCGTGCGGATGTTGGCCTGCGTGGCCGGATGCGACCACATCATGACGTTCATCGTCGGGGCGATCAGCACCGGCTTGTCGGTCGCGAGCAGCGCGGTCGTGGCGAGATCGTCGGCGATTCCGGCGGCCATCTTCGCGAGCAGGTCGGCGCTCGCCGGCGCGACCACCACCAGATCCGCCTCGCGCGACAGGCGGATGTGTCCCATCTCACTCTCGTCGGTGAGCGAGAACAGGTCGGTGTAGACCTTCTCCTCGCTCAGCGCGGCGACCGCGAGCGGTGTCACGAACTGCGCCCCGCCCCTGGTCAGGATGCAGCGGACCGCGGCCCCGCGTTCGCGCAGCCGCCGGATCAGGTCCAGGCTCTTATAGGCCGCGATGCCGCCCGAGATGATCAGCAGGATGCGCTTGCCGTCGAGCATGGCGGCTCCGGAAGAGTGGCGTCACGGCTAACCTAGGCCGGCACCGGCCGCCCTGCAAGCGGCCGCCCGGTGGTCAGCCGGCGATCAGCGCCGTCACCGCGAGCACGGCGATCACGAACCAGATCGGCCAGAACCGGGCCATCAGGCCTTCTTCCCGGATGCGGAGCCGGACCCGGTCTTCCGCGATGTGGGCAGCCGCGGCCTCGAGCGCGTCGGCGAGGCGGGGCAGCCGCTCCAGGGCGACGACCGCGTCCTCGGCCAGACGCCGCACACGCGCCTCCGGGCCGCGATTCTCGCGCAGCCAGGTCTCGACCAGGGGCCGGGCCAGCGTCCACATGTTGACGGTCGGGTCGAGCCGCCGCCCGATGCCTTCCGCCATCAGCAGTGTCTTCTGCAACAGCAGAAGCTGCGGCTGGGTCTGCATGTCGAACTGCTCGGTCACCCGGAACAGGTGCGCCAGCAGGCGGCCGATCGAGATCTCGTTGAGCGGGCGCTCCAGGATCGGCTCGCCGATCGACCGGACCGCCTGCGCGAAGGCCATCAGCGAATGGCCGGCCGGAACGTAGCCGGCACGGAAATGCACCTCCGCGACCAGCTCGTAGTCCCGGGTGACGAACCCGATCAGCATGTCGGCGAGATAGTCGCGCGTGCGGCGGTCGAGCCGTCCCATGATGCCGAAATCGATCGCTACCAGCGCTCCGTCGGGCGCCACGAAGACGTTGCCGGCGTGCATGTCGGCATGGAAGAAGCCGTCACGGAACACCTGGGCGAAGAAGGCCGAGGCCGCGTGCGTCTGGATCGCCCTGATATCGTGCCCGGCGGCGATCAGCCGCTCGCGCTCGTCGATCGGAATGCCCTCGACGCGCTCCAGCGTCAGCACGCGCATCCCGGTCCGACGCCAGTCCACCTGCGGCACGCGGAACCACAGGTCGCCGGCGAAGTTCTCCGCGAGCTCGGAGGCGGCCGCCGCCTCGAGCCGCAGATCCATCTCGGAGCGCACGCTCGCTGCGAAGGTCCGCACCACGTCGACCGGTCGCAACCGTCGCAGCCCGCGATCGAACCGCTCCATCAGGCGGGCGAGCCAGAGAAAGAGATCCAGGTCGCGGGCGAAGGCCGCCTCGATCCCGGGACGCAGGATCTTGACCGCGACCGGCCGCCCGTCCTCGGTGACCGCAAAATGCACCTGCGCGATCGAGGCGGCGGCGATCGGTTCCGGGTCGAACTCGGCGAACAGGGCGGTGATCGGCTGTCCCAGCTCGGCTTCGACCGTGGCCACCGCCTCGGCGGAGGGGAAGGGCGGCAGCCGGTCCTGGAGGAAGGAGAGATCGCGCGCCACCTCCTCGCCCAGCAGGTCGGGCCGCGTCGACAGCGCCTGACCGAGCTTGATGAAGGTGGGGCCCAGATCCTGGAGTGCCGCCGCCAGCTTCTGACCCGGCCGGCCCGCCCGGCGCGGCCGCGAGAGGCGGCGCGCCAGCCAGCCCACGGTCGGGACGCTGTGCAGCAGTTCGAGCGGGAACAGAGCATCGTGGGCGAACAGTGTGCGCACGATGCGGACGAGCCGGGCGATGTGGCGGAATGCGGGATACATCGGCCGC
>CAZVAR010000060.1:18393-20768 GCA_964625225.1 uncultured Alphaproteobacteria bacterium
GGGCTCAGAGCCGCCAGCCGGAATGCAGCGCGACGATGCCGCCGGAGAGATTGCGGAAGCGCACCCGGTCGAACCCGGCGGCCTGCATCCGGGCGGCGAGATCCTCCTGGCGCGGGAAGCGGCGGATGCTGTCCACCAGATATTGGTAGGCCGCGCGGTCGCCCGTCACCAGCCCGCCGAGCGCCGGCAGCACGCGGAACGAATAGGTGTCGTAGATCTCGGCGAGCAAGGGTACGGCGACGTGGCTGAATTCGAGGCAGAGAAAGCGTCCGCCCGGTCGCAGTACCCGCCGCATCTCGGCCAGCGCCGCGTCGATCCGGGTCACGTTGCGCAGGCCGAAGGCGATGGTGCAGGCATCCACGCTGCCGGTGCGGATCGGCAGCCGCTCGGCGTCGCCGCAGACCCAGGACACGCCATCGGCGCAGCCCCGCTTGGCGGCACGGCGGCGCCCGACCAGCAGCATGGCGTCGTTGACGTCGCAGACGACCGCCGTGGCGGCGGCCGCATGCGCCGCCGCGGGCTGCCGGCTCCTCGCGCGCTCGAGAAACCGGAACGCGATGTCGCCGGTGCCGCCGGCTACGTCGAGCAGCGTCATTCCCGGGCGCGGCGACAGCGCATCGACCATCGCCGCCTTCCAGAGGCGGTGGATGCCGAGGCTCATCAGATCGTTCATAAGGTCGTAGCGGTCGGCGACATTGTCGAACACGCGCCGTACCAGCGGCGCCTTTTCGGTCGCCGCGACGAGCCGGTCGCCGAACCAGACGCTGTCTTCGTTCCGGGGCATGCGGCGGAACATAGCGCGCTGCCTCCGCTTCGGCTAGCTTGGCGCCCGATGCCCGAGCTGCCCGAAGTCGAGACGATCTGCCGCGGCCTGCAAGGCGCCCTTGCCGGGCGCGTGCTCGCGCGCGTGACGTTGCGCCGGCCCGATCTCCGCTTTCCCTTCCCGCCGGATTTCGTGCAGCGGTTGGAGGGCCGGCGGGTGCTCCGCGTCGCGCGGCGCGCCAAATACATCCTCGCGCATCTGGACGGCGGGCTGGTCTGGCTGGTCCATCTCGGCATGTCGGGCCGCCTGATCGTGGGGCGGCCGCCGCTGCCGCCCGGGCCGCACGACCATGTCCTCGTGGAGACCGGCGACGGCCGGCTTCTCGTCTATACCGACGCGCGCCGTTTCGGATTCATGGATCTCGTGACCGAGTCGGAGCTCGCGGCGCATCCGCGGCTCGCGCGGCTCGGGATCGAGCCGCTCGACGGCGAGGTGCCGAGTCCGCTCGACGGCGCGCGTCTCGCCGCCCTGCTGCGCGGCCGCGAGACCTCGATCAAGGCGGCGCTCCTCGACCAGTCCCTGATCGCCGGCATCGGCAACATCTATGCCTGCGAGGCGCTCTACCGCGCCGGCCTGTCGCCGCGGCGACGGGCCGGCAGCGTGAGCGGAGCCCGGGCGGTACGTCTCGCCGCCGCGATCCGTGCGGTCCTGGCCGAGGCGGTCGCCGCCGGCGGCTCGTCGCTGCGCGACTATGTGCAGGCCTCCGGCGAACTCGGCTATTTTCAGCATCGGTGGGCGGTCTACGACCGGGAGGGCCAGCCCTGCCCGGACTGCACCTGCGATCCGGTCCGCACCGGCGCGATCCGCAGGATCACGCAGGGCGGCCGCTCCACCTTCTACTGTCCACAGCGCCAGCGATGATGTGTTAGCGTGCCCGCGATGCTGTTACGCCCCATCGACCGCCGCGCGGTCCTGCGCCTATTGACCCTCGTCCTGCTGAGCCCGGCCCTGCCGGCCGCGGCGGAGCCGGCCTTCGTCCCCGGGTTCGAGGACCTGCCGCTGATGCCGGGCCTCGCCGTCGTCCCGGAGGCCGGCGTTCAGTTCGACAAGCCGGACGGCCGCCTGGTGGAGGCGGTCGCGACCGGTGCGGTCGATCCGGGCGAGGTCGTCGCCTTCTACCGGAAGACGTTGCCGCAGCTCGGCTGGGACGCCGTCTCCCAGGGACCGCGGCGGATCGCCTTCCGGCGCGAGGGCGAGACGCTGGCCATCGACTATTCGCGGGATCGCGCCGGGCTGATGGTCCGGTTCTTCCTGTCGCCGCGCTGACGCAGCACGCCGCCAGGGGTGGCGGCCGATTTCCCAACGAGGAGCAAGCAATGGCTTACGAGAATCTGATGGTCGAGCGTCGCGGCCAAGTCGGCCTGATTACGCTCAACCGCCCGAAGGCGCTCAACGCCCTCAACGCGGCGCTGGTTGCGGAGCTGGCCCAGGCCCTGGACGCCTTCGAGGCGGACGAGGACATCGGCGCGATCGTCATCACCGGCAGCGAGAAGGCGTTCGCGGCCGGCGCCGACATCAAGGAGATGCAGCCCAAGACCTATATGGACGTCTA
>CAZVAR010000061.1:0-20695 GCA_964625225.1 uncultured Alphaproteobacteria bacterium
GCCGCCGGCGCCGCCGGTCCGCCCTGGCCGGCCGGTGGCGGCACGGGCGCATCGCGGGTCGCGGGGAAGAGGATGAGACGGCGGGCGCCGGGCGGGCGGCCGCGGGGCGCGGTCCGATGGCCGGCCGGGAGCCCGGCCGCGCCGCCGCACGCCGGGTCCGCGGCGCCGCCCCGGGCGGGCGCCGGACGGCGGATCGTGCCCGGCCCGCTCGACGCCGGCGGCGGCGCCCCGCGGTCCGGACCGGCGGATCCGTGACGGCGGCGCCGGGGGAACCGCCGGTCAGTCCGGTCGCGGCGGGAGCATGCAGAAGCCTTGCGCCTCCACCCCCAGCGCCGGGTTGAACTTGCTGCGGAAGTTCTCGAGCGCGATCGCGGCGGTCAGCTCGACGATCTGCGGCTCGGTGAAGTGCCGCTTCAGCCGGGCGAAGAGCGCGTCATCGACCGTCTGCCCGGTGATCGTCATGCGCTCGGCATAGTCCAGCGCGACCCGCTCCGCCTCGCTGAACAGCGTGCTGTCGCGCCAGTTCGCGACCGCCGCCAGCCGCGCCGCACCATCCTCGCCTTCCATCACACGGACGGAATTGATGTCGATTCAGAACGGGCAGCCGTTGATCGCGGCAACGCGCAGATAGACCAGCGGCAGGAGCGTCCGCGGCAGCTGTCCCGACTGTTCAATCGAGGCGCTGAGCAGCTTGGCCGCGCGCAGGATCGGCGGGCAGTGGGCCAGGACCTTGGTCGGGTTCAGGAGGCCGCCGAACGCCTCCCGCTCCTTCGCGAACAGGTCGGCCAGCGTGGCATTCCCGCCATCCTCCTCGATCTCGCTTACCCGTGGCATCGCACTCCTCCTGTTGCCACGCTGATGCTGCCGGAACCACGCCGCCCCGGCCAGCGGGAAATCGCCACAGCGGACCGTCCGCCGAAGAGCGGTCCGGGTGGCGGTGCCGACGGGCCGCATCTGCGGCTACGAGCACGGCCCGCGCTCTTAGAGACGGGGACCTTCTCAGGGTGGGGAAGAGCCATCGGCGCCGGGCCGGCGCCGATGGCGACCGGAAGCGCCGGTGAGGGGCGGCGGGGTTTTCCGCCGCCCCGTTGGCGTCAGCGCGAGCGCATGAAGAGCTTGCTCGCGATTTCGAACATCTCCTCCGGCGCGTATTCCGGCGCGAAGGCGGAGGCGGGGCCGGTCAGATCGTGGATCTTGCCGCCCTGGGGCAGGCCGTCCACCACCTCCAGCGGGCCGGGCGGGTCGCCCGGCAGGGCCTGCTCGCCATTGCCCCAGATGCCGGCCATGCCGGCATAGTCCTCGGGGCTCCAGCGGTAGAGCCGGCGGTGCGAGCCCTCGTCGAGATATTTCTGGCACTCGGGAATGCGGTCGAGATTGATGTTCGGCGTCGGCAGGAACTTCTCCAGCTCGACCCCGGTGATGTTCTTCAGGGCCAGCGCATAGGCGTGCGCATGCACCGAGCCGCGGACGAGCAGATAGCCGCACACCTCGCGGCCGGTCGGGTCGCTCAGGGTCTCGTAGACGCGCAGCTTGTGCAGGCGGGCGCCGCATTCGAGGTGGAAATTGTGCAGCAGGTCGAACACCACATTGCCAGTGGTCGTCACCATATCGACGTTCCACGACATGCTGTTGCTGTTGACGGGCAGCGCGCCGCCGGCGCCGGAGAAGAAGCTCGCGGCGGAGCGGATGTCCTGCATCGCCTCGAACGGTGCGTCGGTGATGTCGGCGCCGCCCTTCTCCTTGGCGTCATCGTCCGGGCCGTTGTTCAGCATGGCGACGCCGTGCGAGACCAGCTCCACATGGCCGAGCTCCTCGGCGGTGATGCTGGCGACGAGATCATAGAACGGCCGCAGCTTCGACTTGCTCCGGAAGTTGAAGCTCTGGAAGAGGTAGTTCCCCAGGGTCGACATCTCACCGTATTTGCCGCCGAGCAGCTCCTGCAGCGCGGCCGCCGCATTCGGGTCCTGCTTCCTGGGTGGGGGCAGCTCCGCCTGGAGCCGGTCGATCCGCATGAACATAGAGGGCCTCCTTCGCGATAGAGCGCATGACGGGAAAAGCGGGCGGGAGGATCAGTTCCGGCCGCGGCGTCGGATTTCACCGCGAAGCGGAGCACGGTGCGTCCGGAAGGGCGGACCCGGGTCGGCCGCCGGCTCGTCCGCGGTGCGCGGCATGGTGCCGGATGGCACGGCCGGCGGCCCGGGGCGGGATGAACCGCCGCTCGGGTCGCTCGGCCTGCGCGCTCCGCGTCCGTCGCGAAAAGGCCGCTCGACGAGAGAAATCGCTTGCGTCGGGTGCTGCGGTGCGTCTGATAGACGCCATGCCCTACGTGCTCCACAATCGGCTCGGCTCCGGCGGGTTCGCGGTGCAGGCGGCGCTGACCGCGGCCGGCATCCCGTTCGAGCTCGCCCTGCTCGACTCGGCGCCCGGAACGCCGCTGCCGGAGAGCTTCGCGGCAGTCAATCCGTGGCGGCAGGTGCCGGTGCTGGTCACGCCGGAGGGCGAGGTCCTCACCGAAACGGCGGCGATCCTGATCTATCTCGTCGGCCGGCACCCCGAGCGGGATTTCGGGGTGCGGGTCGACACGCCCGAGTACGGACAGTTCCTGCGGTGGACGGTGTTCCTGTCGGTGAACGTCTATGAGGGCATCCTGCGCAGAGGCTATCCCGAGCGCTATACGACGGACCCCGCCGGCGCGGCGGCAGTCCGGGCGGCGGCCGAGGCCCGCACCCATCGCGCCCTCGGCGTGCTGGAAGGCGTGCTCGCGGACCGGGATTTCCTCCTGGGTGACAGGAGGTCGCCCGCCGACATATTCCTGGCCATGCTCTATGCTTGGCACGGCCGTCGGGACGATCTCCCGCGCTGCACCGCGCTCACCCGGGCGGTCGCCCGGGACGAGGTCATCGGGCCGGTGTGGCGGCAGAATTTCGACCACCGGCTCGCGGTGAAGTGGGACCGCTAGGCCGCGGCGCCGGAGCCCCGGACGACAAGGGAGGGATGACGCGGACGGCGGTGCGCCTCGGTCGGGAGACCCGGCGTTCCGAGCGGCCGCGCTGCCGCGCCGCCGCGACGCACCGCCGTGCCCGGCCTAGAGGCGCAGGATCTGCTGCGCGTTCTCGACATAGATTCGCCGCCGCGCTTCGGGCGCGAGCCCGCGCAGGCTCTGCCCCGGCATGTCGTTGTCCCAATGCGGGTAGTCGGTCGCGAACAGCAGCAGGTGATCCCCGAGCATCTCGATCATCCGGTAGAGGTGCTGCGGGTCGTGCGGCTCGTCGAGCGGCTGCGTCGTGAAGCGCACATGGTCGGTGACGTAGTCGATCGGCGACCGCTTGACCCAGGGCGTGTCGAAGCGGACGCCGCGCCACGCCTTGTCCATGCGCCAGAGCAGCGGCAGCACCCAGCCGAACCCGTATTCGACGAAAATCACCTTGAGGCCAGGAAACCGCTCGAGGACGCCGCTGAAGACGAGGCTGACCAGATTCGCCTCGCCGATCTGGCTCAGCGACACGTAGCGCTCGACGAAGGATTCCGGCCAGCCCCCGGCGACCACCGGCGGCCCGTGATAGACGTTCTCGGTACCGGTCACATGCAGCAGAATCGGCAGGCCGTGCCGCTCGGCCGCCGCGTAGATCGGATGGTAATGGCGGTTCCCCATGGGAATGTTGAGGAGCGGCATGTAGACGGCGGCGATGCCCTTCACCTCGGCCAGCCGGTCGATCTCCTGTGCGGCGCGTTCCGGGACCTGCGTCGGCACGACCATCGCGTATCGGAGCGGCCCGCCATCGGCGAGCTGCCACTCCTCCAGAAAGTAGTCGTTGAAGGCGGAGCAGAGGATCGCACTCTCCTCGGGGCCGGCCAGGGCCACCGCCAGGGCGCCGGGCTGGAGGCAATTGAGGATCGCGCAGCCGATGCCGTGGGTGGCGACGAGATGCTCCAGCATCCAGGCGCGGCTCGACCCGCCGGGGCCGCCTTCAGGCGTTGCCGCGTCCGCCCGGATCGCGGTCCCGCCGTGCGGCACGGCCGTGCGCGGCGAAAGCGGGCTGAGGCCGACCGAGGCGCCCTTCGTCTCGATCCGGTGCCGCCAGGCCAGTGGCATATAGGGGAACACGGTCTTGAGGCCGCCCGTGACGACCGGATGCACGTCGCAGTCGACGATCCGGCCGGCGAGGGTGTCGGGCTTCGCTTCCTGTCGTTCGAGTTCGATCACGGACACGGCGCAGGCTCCTTCTCTGGCTATCGCTTCAGGCCGACGGGACGCCGGCGACATGGACACGACCGTCGCGGACCTCGACCGGGAAGGTCCGCAGCCTCATGCGCTCGCCGGTGAACAGGCACTCGCCGGTGCGCATGCTGAACTCGTAGCCGTGCCACGGGCATCGCAGCACCTCGTCCTTGAGCCCGAACCTCAGCTCGTCCGGGTCGGAGGGCAGCAAGGTGCCGCCGACGACGCCGCGGCAGACCGGGGCTCCGCGGTGCGGGCAGCGATTCAGGACGGCGTAGATGCGCCCATCGGCGAGACGGATCACGCCGATCTCGCGGCGCCCGGCCTTGAACAGGCGGTAGCGGCCGAGCGGAAACGCCTCGACCGGTCCCAGATCCAGGACCGCTTCTTCGGACATCGGTTTCCTCCGCAGATCTTGTTCCTCCGCCCCGAGGCAGCCGGCGCCGTGCGGCTGCCTCGCCCGACGCCCGGCGCACCCGAGTGCAGCGACGACATAACGACAAGAGTCGGGGCCGATGCAAGGCGTCGAGCGACGGCGGGGCACGTCGGGCCAGATCCCCACCTCAGCGGCGGCGCCCGATCATCGCCAGGGCCAGCTTGCGCCCCTGCCCGTCGGCCGTCATCGCGAAGCCCAGATGGGTCATCGTCGAGTCCAGCAGGCTGCGCCGATATTCCGGCGCGGCCAGCCAGCGTTCGCGAAAAAACTCGACATCGGCATCGGTCGGCTCTCGGCCGCAGCCGCCGCACTCGCCGGCGAGCACCGACACGACCTCCCAGAAGCGGCGGTCCTCGGCCGGGACCGCCTCGAACAGCCGCCCCGGCGGGAGACCGCCGATGCCCGCCAGGGGCTCGCCGGGGCCGCGGTCGAGAAGGCGGCGCGTCGCGGCGGTCAAAGCGGGACTCGCGGTCAGCGGCGCAACGCCGGCCTCGCGCCGTGCCGCGTTGATGAGGCGCGCGGCGAGCGCGGCGACCGCGTCCGGCTCGAGCGGCGTTGCGGCACGGCCCGCAGCGGTCTCCGGCGGCTCGCCGGGACCGGCGAAGGTCTGCACCGCATAGACCCGCCCGTCCGGCCCGGCGGCGATCCCGAGTCCGAACCGGTCGAAGCCCGGGTCGAGCAGGTTCCGCCGATGGCCGGGGCTCTCCATCCACCCGGATTCGAACCGCTCCAGCAGCGCACGGCGCGGCGGGCCGCAGCGGGTGCAGTTGGCCAGATTCTCGCCGATGGCGGGCGATCCGGTCCCGCCCGCCGCTCGGTATCGGTCCACGACCGTGCGGCCGTCCGGCGAGGCGTGGGCGAAATAGCCGCGCGCCAGCATGTCCTCGGCATGCCGCTGCGCTGCCGCGGCCAGCGTCGCATCCGGCCGCAGCGGTGTGAGCCCGTGTTCCTCGCGGTCGGCGTTGGCGAGCATGAGCGCCGCCTCGCGGAGGGTGCGCAGATTTTCCGGCGGATCGCGCGACGGCACGGTTGCCGCGGCGACGGCGGCCAGCAATACCCAGGCGCCTGTCGCGGCTGCACCGTGTCGCACGACCGTCATCAAGCTGTCGCGATATCGTCGCAGGGCCGGTGCTATGCGCGTCCACGAGCGCCCGCCTGCGGGCGAACCCGCACAGGATTCGGAAGGAGGAGCTCCGTGACAAGCTGGAAAGCGCTCGGTCTCAGCAAGGGCGAGGCTTACGATCGCTCGGCCGACACGCCGGTCAACGGATCGCGGACGCCCACGATCGGCGACGTCCTGGACCGCCGGTATGGGCGTCGCGACCTTCTCAAGGGTGCGCTGGCGGTGACCGCCGCCTCGACCCTGGCCGGATCCCTCGCCGGCGCGGTACGCCCGGCGCGGGCTGCGGACGCCGGCATGCCGTTCGACTTCGAGGAAATCGCGCACGGCGTAGACGAGACACATCACGTCGCTCCGGGCTACGACGCCGACATCCTCATCCGCTGGGGCGATCCCGTGCTGCCCGGCGCCCCGGGCTTCGAGCCGGCGAACCAGACGGCCGCGGCCCAGGAGAGACAGTTCGGCTACAACAACGATTATGTCGGCTATGTCGGCCTGCCGCTCGGCTCGGACAATTCCGAGCACGGCTTGCTCTGCGTCAATCACGAATATACCGACCACGAGCTGATGTTTCCGGGCGTCGGCGATGGAGCGGCATTCGAGGGGATCACGCGGGCGATGGTGGATACCGAGATGGCGGCGCACGGCGCCAGCATCGTGGAGGTCCGGCGCGGCGCGGACGGCAAGTGGCGGGTCGTGCCCGACGGTCGCTACAACCGCCGCATCACGGCGCTCTCCACGCCGATGCGGATCTCCGGCCCGGCTGCCGGCCACGACCGTATGAAGACCCGGACCGACCGCAGCGGCGTCGAGGTCATCGGCATGATCAACAATTGTGCCGGCGGCATGACGCCGTGGGGAACCTTTCTGTCCGCCGAAGAGAACTTCAACGGCTATTTCTGGAGCGATCCGGTCGGTGTCGGCGACGAAACGCCGGGTGCAGGCTCCGAGAGCACGAAGACCGGCGACAAGCCCGACGACCTCGCCGGCCACCCGGAGGAGCGGAACTACCGGCGCTACGGCATTCCGGGCCGCTGGTATGCCTGGGGCAGGTTTCATGACCGCTTCGACATCCGCAAGGAGCCGAACGAAGCGAACCGGTTCGGCTGGATCGTCGAGATCGATCCCTTCGATCCGCGCTCGATGCCGGTGAAGCGCACCGCCCTCGGCCGCTTCAAGCATGAAGGCGCAGGCCCGATCCTCAACGGCGACGGCCGCGTGGTCGTCTATATGGGGGACGATGAGCGGTTCGAATATCTGTAAAAGTTCGTGAGCGACGGACGGTTCGACCCGGGTGACCGCGCCGCGAACATGGCTCTGCTCGACAGCGGTACGCTCTACGTCGCCCGCTTCGAGGCCGACGGGAGCCTTGCCTGGCTGCCCCTGGTACACGGCCATGGGCCGCTCACGGCGGAGAACGGCTTTGGCAGCCAGGCCGACGTGCTGATCGAAGCGCGATACGCGGCGGACCTGCTCGGCGCCACGCCCATGGATCGCCCCGAAGACGTCGAGCCGAACCCGAGATCGGGCAAGGTCTATCTCATGCTGACCAACAACAGCCGCCGGACGCCGGAACAGGTCGATGCCGCCAATCCCCGCGCCGGCAATCGCTTCGGACACATCATCGAGATCACGCCCCGCGCCGGAGACCACGCGGCGGTCGAAGCGCGCTGGGACCTGCTGGTCCGCTGCGGCGACCCGGCGAAACCGGATGCGGATGCCCGCTGGCATCCGGAGACTTCCGCAAACGGGTGGTTTGCCTCGCCCGACAATTGCGCGATCGATCCGCAAGGTCGACTTTGGGTGACCACCGACCAAGGCGAGGGCTGGGCGCTGAGCGGCACCGCCGACGGCGTCTGGGTGCTCGGCACGGGCGGCGAAGCCCGCGGCCTGGGCCGCATGTTCTTCCGGGTACCGGTGGGCGCCGAGATGTGCGGCCCGTGCTTCACTCCGGACGGCAGGACCTTGTTCGTGGCGGTGCAGCATCCGGCCAGCGACGGCGTGCAGAACTATGCGCCGTTCGGCCGCAAATCCACCTTTGAGGACCCGGCGACGCGCTGGCCCGACTTTGCCGAGGGCATGCCCCCGCGCCCCTCGGTGGTCGCGATAACGCGGAGGGACGGCGGCCCGATCGGCGGCTGAGGCAGAGGAGGGGCGGCCATATGGCCGCCCCGCCCCATCTCGGTGAGAACAGGGACGCGGGGTTACGGTCCGGTCTCGCCGAGGTTCCGGAGGAACCGTCGCATGTCGGGCTGCGGGTCGTTGCCGTTCGGTCCGCTCCGCGCGGCGGCCCGGACATCCGAGCGCTCGATATGGGCGAGCAGCGCTTGCGACGGCTGCCCATCGATGGGCAGCCCCGCGGACCGCTGATAATCGCGGATCGCGGCGCTGGTCCCGGCGTCGAGGATGCCGTCGACCGCGGGCACCGCATAGCCGCGGCTGCGCAGCGCCCGCTCCACGTCCCGCACCAGATCGGAAGCCATCATCCCGCCCTGCCCACGATCCGAGATCCGCAGGCTGGCCAGCAGGTCGACGCTGGCCTCGCCCGTCTGCGGCATTCGCATGGCCGCCTGATAGCTGCGGATGGCTGCTTCGGTCGGTCCGTCCAATGTTCCGTCGACCTCGCCGGCGTAGAAGCCGCGTTGCTTCAGTTCCGCCTGGATGTCCCGCACGAGCGCGCGATCGCCGTCCGGTGCGACCGCGGCTTGCGACGTCGCCGCACCGCGCAGGCCCGCGAGCAGGGACTCCGAAGGATCGCCGGTGACCGGCAGCCCGGCATCCGACTGGTAGGCACGAATGGCGGACCGGGTTTTAGGACCCAGCACTCCGTCGGCCGGGCCGGCGTCGTAGCCGCGCCGGTTCAATTCGTCCTGAATCGACCTGACGAGCTGGAGGCGGTCGGGGCCCTGCTGCGGGCCGCTTGCCCGCATGTGCGCCAGCAGCGCCGCGCTGGGCTGACCGGTCACGGCCATGCCGGCGTCCGCCTGGTACTGCATGATCGCGTTGCGCGTCTGCGCGTCGAGGTCTCCGGTGACGGCGTCGATGGTGTAGCCGCGCCGGCGCAGCTCGGACTGAACGGCGGTGGTTGCTTCCCGCGAAGGCTGCGCGACATCGGCCGACGCCGTGCCCGCACCGGCCTGCGCGGGTTCGGCGGCGGCTGCCAGGAGGCGGTCGTAAAGCGTGGCGCTCGGCTCACCGGTCACCGGGAGGCCGTTCGCCGCCTGGAACTCGCGGACCGCGCCGCGCGTGCGCGGGCCGACCCGGCCGTCGGGAATGCCGGCCTCGTAGCCCAGAACGTTGAGGGCTTCCTGAAGATTCCGGATCGAGTAGACCGGCGACAATCCTGCCGGTTCGCCGGCCTCCGAGGCGGCCACGCCGGGCGAGGTGTATTGGGCGGTGGCCGGCGCCGCCACCGGACCGAGGCCGCAACAGATTGCACCGACTAGGGCAGGGTAGCGCAGCATTCCCGTCCTCCGTTCGCGCTGCGCGCACGATTGCGATGCCGTGCGCGAGGCTGGAGCTAGAACCGGCAGGGCTCCGGTTTGTTCCCCGAAGGCGAGGCCGCGGCTCAGGAGCGGCCTTCGATCGTCAGCAGCCGCTCCTCCAGCTCGCGACGTTCGGGTGAACCGGCCGGAAGCCGCTCGATCTCCCCCCGCCAGATCGCTGCCGCCTTCCCGAAAGCCTCCTTCGCCCGCACCGGGTCGCCCAGCACGGTGTAGGCGCGGCCCAGCCGCGCCCAACCCTCGGCATCGTCGGGCTGCGCGGCCAACCGCCCAGCCAGCCGCTCGACCATCCCTCGGATGAAGGCCTCCCGCTCCTCGGGCGACATTCGCGCCGCGGCCTCGACCGCGGCAGGGGGCGGCGCGCCGGGAGCGGCCGGCTCCGCCTCGATCGAACCGGACGGCCGCTCCGGCGCGACCGACGCCGGATCGACGGAGAGCTCGGCCGCAACCCGGCCGATCTGCGCCCGCAGCGCCGGCAGCCAAGGTGCATCGGCCGGTGAATCCAGCTCGATGCCGCGCCAGAGCGCCAGCGCGCCCCGGAAGTCGCCCCGCTGCGCGCGCTCCGTGGCGAGATAGTGGCGCGCCTTGACTTGCCCCGGGTCGCGTGCCGCGTGCTCGAACAGCTCCCCGGCCTCGGGTGTCACGATGCCGCCTTCGGCAAGCACCAGGGCTTCGCCGAGGTCGGCCAGCAGGTCCGGTGGGGCCGCCTCGCGCCCGCCTGCGGCAGCGACGCCGCGGCGCAAGGCGGCGAGGCTGTCCGCCTCACGCCCCAGCAGCAGGTAGGCGCGGCCGAGCATCATCCAGCCGCGGGGATCGTCCGGCTGCTGTTCCAGGTGGACGGCGAGCTGCTCCGCGAGCCGGGCGAACTCGGCCGATTCCGCTTGCTGACCCGGCATGACGTTGCGGGCGGAGAGCGCGACGTCCGGCAGCTCCGGTGCGCCGAGCGACAGATAAACGAGCAAGGCACCGGCCGGGACCAGCATCGCGACGACCAGCGCCAACCCGCGCGCCGGCCCGGGTCCCGCCGCGGGCGTCGGCTCCGACGCATCGGCGCCCGGTGCGCCACCCGCCCGCAGCATGCGACGCTCGATCTCCAGACGTGCCGCGGCCGCCTGCTCGGGCTCGAGCAGGCCACGGTCGAGATCGCGTTGCAGCTCGGAGAGCTGGTCCCGGTAGACGGCCAGATCGTGGGCCCGATCCTGCGCCGCGTCCCGAGCGCGACGCAGCAGCGGCAGCAGCAGCAGTCCGACCGTAAGCGCCGTGACCAGACCGATCGCAATCCAGGTGAGGCCGGGCATCATCCGTTGCGCGGCTCTTCGAGGAGCTCGGCCATCCGCCTGCGCTCCGCCTCGGTGAGCGGCGGCGGCTCCGACGCGGTTCCGCCGCGCCGACGGTAGAACAGAACCAGCGCCGCCGCGCCGATCAGCACCAGCAGCAGCGGTCCGAACCAGAGCAGCCAGGTCTCCGGCTTGAGCGGCGGTCGCATGAGAACGAAATCGCCGTAGCGCGCCTGCATGTAGCGGAGGATCTCGGCGTCGCTGTCGCCGGCGCGGATCCGCGCGCGCACCAGCATGCGCAGGTCGCGTGCAAGATCGGCATCGGAATCATCGATCGACTGATTCTGGCAGACGAGGCAGCGCAGCTGTTTTCCGAGTGCGCGGGCACGCTCCTCCAGTGCCGGGTCCGCGAGCGCCTCCTCGGGGCCGACGGCGGTGGACGGTGCGGCGACGACCAGCGGGGAGGCCAGCAGGGCGACGGCCAGCAGCACGCGGCGGATCACCCTCGCAGCTCCTTCAGCAGCGGCAGCAACCTGTCCTCGACTTCACCGGGATGCAGCGGACCGGCGAAGCGGTAGCGAATGATGCCGGCACCGTCGACGACGAAGGTCTCCGGCACGCCGTAGACGCCCCATTCGATGGCGACCCGGCCATCGCGGTCGGCGCCGATCCGTGCATACGGATCGCCGAGCCGTTGCAGCCACGCGAGTGCCTCCTCGGGCTTGTCCTTGTAATTGATGGCATGGACGGTGGTCCCGGTCTCCTCGGCGATCCGGGTCAGCAGCGGGTGCTCGGCGCGACAGGGAATGCACCAGGAGGCGAACACGTTCACCAAGACCACCTCCCCAGCCGTCAGGTTGGCCGTGCGGAGGCCCGGGTCGGTGGCGGCCGTCTCCCGCCCCGGCAGCGGTGGCAGCGCGAATTCCGGTACCGGCTTGCCGATCAGCGCCGAGGGAAGCTGCTGCGGATCCCGGCCGAGCCCAAGATAGAAGTAGAACGCCACGCCGAGAAAGGCGACGAGCGGTAGAAGGTAGAGCAGCCGGCGCGCCATCGCCTCACCCCGCGGGGACCGGCAGGGTGGACGCCGCGCGGCGCTTGGCCGGGGCGCCGACCCGGTGGCGGCGGTCGGTCAGCGAGAGGCAGCCGCCGAGCACCATTACCACCGCACCGATCCAGATCCAGGGCACCAGCGGATTGTGGTAGAGGCGTACGGTCCAGCCCTGTGCGTCGTCGCCCTCGCCGATCACGGCATAAAGGTCGGCGAGCCAGGTCGTATGGATGGCGGCCTCGGTCGTGGTCTGGCGCTCGACAGGATAGGTACGCCTTTCCGGGCTCAACATCGCGACCGCCCTGCCGTTGCGCTCGACCGCGAAGCGGCCGACCAGGGTGCGGTAGTTCGGCCCGGCCTCCTCGTGGACACCGTCAAAACGGAACTCATAACCGGCGAGCGTCGCGGTCTCGCCGGGCCGCATGGAGCGAATCAGCTCCGATTGCCAGGCGGACGAGGCGGTCACACCGGCCACGACGAGCGCCAGTCCCGCATGCGCGACGGACATGCCGTAGCTCGCGCGCGGCAGATGGCGGGCGCGCCGCCAGACCTCGGCCGGCGATGCCCGCAGCAGCTTGACGCGCTCCGCCCACTCGATCAGAACGCCGGCCAGAAGCCAGGCGGCGAGCCCCATTCCTACCGCTGCCAGCGCGACGCGCCCGTCGGTGACGGCGAGCGCTCCGACCGTCACCGCCAGCGCGACGACGAGCGCAACCCAGAGCCGGCTCAGCACGCCACGCAGATCGCCGCGCTTCCAGGCGAGCATCGGCCCGACCGCGGCCGCCAGGATCACGGGCGCCATCAGCGGAAGGAAGGTGGCATTGAAGAAGGGCGGGCCGACCGAGACCTTGCCGGCGCCGACGGCATCGAGGAAGAGCGGGTACAACGTCCCGAGAAACACCGTCCCGGTGGCGGTCGCCAGCAGCAGGTTGTTCAGGACGAGACTGCCCTCGCGCGAGATCGGCGCAAACAGCCCGCCGCCTTGGAGCGTCGGCGCCCGCACGGCGTAGAGCGTCAGCGACCCGCCGACCGCGATCACCAGAAGGACCAGGATGAACACGCCGCGCGCGGGGTCGGTCGCGAAGGCATGGACCGAGGTCAGCACGCCCGAGCGCACAAGGAAGGTGCCCATCAGGCTGAGCGAAAAGGCCAGGATCGCCAGCAGGATGGTCCAGTTCTTCAGAGCATCGCGCTTCTCGACGACGACCGCCGAATGGAGCAGCGCCGTGGCGGCCAGCCAGGGCATGAATGAGGCGTTCTCGACCGGATCCCAGAACCAGAACCCGCCCCAGCCCAGTTCGTAATAGGCCCACCAGCTACCCATCGCGATGCCGAGGGTCAGGCCGCACCAGGCCGCCAGCGTCCAAGGCCGCACCCATCGCGCCCAGGCCGCGTCCACCCGGCCTTCGATCAGCGCCGCGACGGCGAAAGCGAAGGCGATCGACAGGCCGACATAGCCGAAATAGAGGAAGGGCGGGTGGAAGGCGAGGCCGGGGTCCTGCAGCAGCGGATTGAGTCCGCGCCCGTCCGGGGGCGGCGGCCAGACCCGCTCGAACGGGTTCGAGGTGAACAGGATGAACAGCAGAAACCCGACGCCGATCATCGCCTGAACCGCAAGCACCCGCGCCCGCAGGGCCGAGGGCAGATTGCGGCCGAACACGGCTACCATGGCGCCGAACAGGGCCAGGATCAGCAGCCAGAGCAGCAGCGAGCCTTCGTGATTCCCCCAAACTCCGGAAATCTTGTAGAGCAGCGGCTTCGCCGAATGGGAATTGGCGGCGACATTCAGGACCGAAAAATCGGAGACGACGTAGGCATGCATCAGGGCCAGAAAGGCCGTGCCGGTCAACAGAAGCTGCGCGACCGCCGCATGCTGCGCGAAGCTCATCAGCACCTGACTGCCGCGCGCCGCACCGACCAGAGGCAGGCTCGCCTGAAGGATGCTCACCATCAGCGCCAGGGCAAGCGCGTAATGGCCGAGTTCGGTGATCACCGGCCTGCGCCCTCTTCCCAGTGCCCGGCCTTCCTCAGCCCCTCGGCCACGTCGGGCGGCATATAGTTTTCGTCGTGCTTCGCCAGCACTTCGTCGGCGATGAAAGTGCCGTCTTCGCCGAAGCTCCCCTGCGCGACCACACCTTGTCCCTCACGGAACAGGTCTGGGAGGATGCCGGTGTAGCTGACCGGCACGGCCCGCTCGAGGTCGGTGACGCGGAACCGGATCTCGGGGGAGCCTTGACGCCGCTCGACGCTATCGTTCTCGACCAGTCCGCCGAGCCGGATGCGTTGTCCGGGCTTCACGTCGCGCGCCGCGACCTCGCTCGGTGTCACGAAGAAGACGAGATTGTCCTGGAAGGCGCTCAGTACGAGGCCCGCTGCCGCGCCGAGCATCAGCAGGCCGGCCGTGACCGCGTAGAGACGGCGGCGCTTACGTGTCATCGGCGACGCTCACAGTGCGGCGAGGGCGTGCCCGCTCCAGGGCGGCAGCGGCCCGCTCGTTCTGGCGCAGCATGCGCAGGCTCGCGATCAACAGGGCGATCAGGACCATGGCGGTGATCCCGTAAGCGGGCCAGACGAAGGCCCAGTATCCGTCCATGTACAGATAGTCGATCAACGTCTCCATGGAGGCGGGTGTCCCGTGCGGCGGATCGTCACTCGGCCGGCGCTGCCGCGGCACGCGCCATCTGGATCGCCCGCAATCTTCGCGCCGCCAGCTCGCCGCGGATGCGCAGTAGCAGCACGGTGACGAAGAAGCCGAGATAAGCGAATGCCATCAGCATCAGCGGAGTCAGCATCTCGGGATGGATCGCGGGCGCGCCGATCCGGCTGATACTGGCCGGTTGGTGTAGGGTGTTCCACCAGTCCACCGAGAACTTGATGATCGGCAGGTTGATGATACCGACCAACGCCAGTATCGCCGCTGCGCGTGCCCCGCGGGTGGGATCGTCGAACGCGTTCCACAACGCCATATAGCCGAGATAGAGGAACAGCAGAATCAGCACGGAAGTCAGCCGCGCGTCCCAGACCCACCAGGTGCCCCAGGTCGGTTGTCCCCACAGCGAGCCGGTGACGAGCGCGATGAAGGTGAAAGCCGCTCCGATCGGAGCGGCGGCCTTGCCGGCCAGATCGGCGAGCGGGTGCCGCCAGATCAGGGCGACGGCGCTGGCGAGGGCGAGAAAGCTGTAGCAGCCCATCGCCAGCCACGCCGCCGGCACGTGGACGTACATGATCCGGACCGTCTGCGACTGCTGATAGTCCGGCGGGGACAGCAGCAGCGCGTAGACCAGACCGGCTGCGAATGCCAGCACCGTCAGCCCGGCGCTCCATGGCAGGAGCGCCCCGGCGAGGCGGAGGAAGCGGTTCGGGTTGGCGAAGCGGTGCATCTATTCCACGGCTTGGCGCAACGCCGCGGCGGCGGCCCACGGCGCGAGCGGGAGCGCGGCCAGCAGGAACGCGCCCAGGACAAGCAGATGGGGCCGCGGCCCGGGTCCCGCAACGGCCGCGTCGACAGCGCCGGCCCCGAAGATCAGGACCGGGACATAAAGCGGCAGCACCAGCAGGGTCAGCAGCACGCCACTCCGGCGGGAGCCCACCGTCAGCGCCGCTCCGACCGCGCCGATCAGGCTCAATGTCGGGGTACCCAGGAGCATCGCCAGCGTCAGTGTTCCGATCGCGTCCCCGGGTACGCGCAGAAGTACTGCCAAAAGCGGCGTGGCGACCGTCAACGGCAGCCCGGTCAGCAGCCAATGGGCCACGCACTTGGCCAGGACGATTAGCGAAAGGGGAAGGGGAGAGAGCAGCAGCAGGTCCAGGCTGCCATCCTCCCAGTCGGCCCGGAAGAGCCGGTCCAGCGACAGCAGCACGGCCAGGAGCGCAGTGACCCAAAGCAGGCCGCCTCCGGCGCGCGCCAACAGGTTCGGTTCCGGGCCGATCCCAAGCGGGAACAGGATCGCGGTCAGAACGAAGAACAGGATTGCGAGCGCCGCATCGCCACCGTGCCGCCGCGCCAACGCCGCGTCACGAGCGACGATGCCCAGCAGCGGCCTCACCAAGGTTCGCTCCACTCGGTCGGGTGCCATTCCGGCGCTCCCACATCGAGCCGGACCGGGTCGTGCAGGACGATCGGTACATTGGTGGAAACGACCGCGATGCCGCCCGCTGCCCGGTGCGCTGCGATGACCGCTTCGACGGCTACGCGGCCGCGCTCGTCGAGCGATACGGTCGGCTCGTCCAGCAGCCACAGTCGGGCCGGGGCGGTCAGCAGCCGCGCGAGGTTGAGGCGCCGTCGCTGCCCGGCCGACATGAAGCGTGCCGGCAACTCGCGCAGCTCAGTCAGGCCGAATGCCTCGAGCCCGGCCTCGATGCCGGCGCCGCCGCGCACCCGCGACCAGAACTCCAGGTTCTCGCCGACCGTCAGCGCCGGCTTCACCGCGTCGAGATGCCCCACATACTGCAGTTCGGTACGGAAAGAGTCCGGATCGGCATCGACCGGTATGCCGTTCCAGGAGAGCTTCCCCGTCCGGGGCAGCAACAGCCCTGCCATCAGGCGTAGTAGGCTGGACTTCCCGCTTCCGTTGGGGCCGGTGACGAGGCAGGCGGCACCCGGCTCGAGATGGAAGTCCAGCCCTGCGAATACGACCCGGTCGCCGCGAATGCAGGTGAGATCCCGACCCTCGAACATGCTGCCCCGTCTCTACGAAGGATGAGGCCAGCTATAACGGAACCGCGTTCGGCGAAAAAGGCGACGGCCGGCGAGGGGGGAGGTCGCCGGCCGTCATGGAAGCGGCAGTCTCGTCTGGAGATAAGACTGGGTGTCGACGGTATCGTCCCTTATGCCGTTTCCGATGATAGTTAACACCCGAATCGTGGCGGCAATAGGGCAAACTCGTCCCGCTTTCGGGCTTCTCGCGGCGCCCGCCCTAGAGGCTCCGCACCTTCTGCCACCGGAAGAGGTATGCTTCCGCCGGCCGGAAGACGCCGATCTCGATGAGCGTCATCACGCAGATCACCACGATCGTCCAGGCGAACACCTGATCCGCCTGGAACAGATCGGCCGCCTGCCGCAAGCGATAACCGACACCGCTGGAGGCACCCAGCGTTTCGGCGACGAGGCTGACTCGCCAGCCGAACCCGAAGGCCAATCGTGCACCGGAAAACACGTGGGGCATGATGGCCGGGAGGTAGAACTTCGCCAAGATGGCGGGTCGGCGGAAGCGAAGCGAGAGGGCCACTTCCAGGAGATCCGGACCGACACTGCGCGTGCCCTGCCAAGTGTTCATGATGATCAGCGGCAGCGCCGTCATGAGCACGACGAAGATCGTGGCCATGTCGGACAGGCCGAACCACAGCAGCGCGAAGATCGCCCAGATCGCCGAGGAAATCGTATTCAGCACCGGTAGCAGCGGTTCGAAGATGCCGCCAACGGTCCGGTTCGAGCCGAACAGAATCCCGAGCGGCACCCCGAGGGCGAGAGCGATGGCGAAGCCGGCGCCGACGCGACCCAGCGTCGCCCCGACATCCCGAAGGAAGCCGGCCGATCCCACGAGACGGAGAATCGCTTCGCCCACCGCCAGCGGACTGGGCAGGATATAGGGCGGAGTGTTCAACGCACCGATCCACCAGACGCCCAGGATCAGCGCCACCAGGAACAGGCGCTGAGCGGCGGCCCCGAAAGCCGTTCGACCGCCCGCCGCCATCGCCAGTGCCGCCGTCACCGTGCCTCTCCTCGCCGGTTCTCGGTTGCGGCACTGAACGGGCCGGTGGCGTAGATCTCGTCCGGCGCGATCCCTTCGGCCGCACCCGCTTTCACGAAGATCCGGTTCTCTTCCTTGAGCGCCGCGATGTCCGCGTCGGTCAGGCTGGCGATATAGATCACATCCCACAGCGAGGCGTAGTCGCGCGCACTCCTCTCGTCGAGGCCAGCGGCATTCATGAGACGGTCGACCACCGCACGTTCGTTCGCGCTGCCCCAAGCCGTCGCGGCCTGCATGGCTCGCACGAAGGCGGCGAGATCCTCGCCCCGGGTAGCCACGATGTCGGCTCGGGTGAGTGCCACCGCAAGGATCGGGGCGGCGGTGCCATTGGTCAGCGTCTTCCAGTCCTCGACGATGTCCGCGACCGGTCGGACGGTATCGTGAGGGAGCTGCGCGACCGTGACGTTGCGCAGTGCCGCGGCGTCGATATCGCCGCGCGTGAGGACATGTGCGAGCTGCGCCTCATTGCCGGGCACAACGGCGTAGGCGCTCGGCGCGACTCCATGAACGGCGTCCAGCAGCGTCGTCGCGATGGCGTGGGTCGAGCTCCCGGGGCGGGACATACCGATCCTCTTGCCGGCGAGATCGGCAACGGAGCGGATCGGGCTGTCCTTCCGGACCACGATTTGGCCATCGAGCCGTTGGGTGGCCAGGATCACCCGGATCGGTGCGCCCTGTCGGCCGAGATTGAACGCCGCCGCCGCCGGCGCGGCGAAGGCAATATCCACGTCGCCGCTCAGGACGGCCTTGGCGGGCGCGCTGACCTCGCTGAACCTCCGGAACTCCGCCTCGACGCCGGCCTCCGTTAGGAAGTCGCCTCCTTCGAGCACGGCGCCGAAGCCCAGGCTGTAGCCGCTCGTCCAGTAGGCGAGCCGAAGCGCGTCCTTTTTCGCCAGAGCAGGGGTGGGAGCAGCCATCAGGACGCCCAGGACGCCGATCAGCAGATGTCGAAAGATCATCGAGTTGCTCCATAGTGAAGGGGTTCCGGTACGGCGGCTCGCGTATCGTCGTCGCCGGGCTCCGCCAGCGCCGCCCTGAGCCGCCGCGCCACTTCGCCCGCGCCGGGCGCCGTTGCGTCGCGGGGCGGTGGGGCGATGCCGGGATCGATGCGTGCGATCACCCGCCCCGGCCGGGGCGCGAGGACCGTGATCTCGTCGGCGAGGACCGCCGCTTCCTCCACATCGTGGGTCACGAACAGGACGCTCATGCCGAGGAGATCGCGGAGCCGTACAATCTCGGCGTGCATCGCGGTCCTTGTCTGGGCGTCCAGGCGGGAGAAGGGTTCGTCCATCAGCAGGAGACGCGGCCGGCGTACGAGGCTGCGCGCGAGGGCGACGCGGCTCCGCATGCCGCCGGAGAGCTCGTTGGGGTAGGCGTGTTCGAACCCGGCCAGTCCTACCAGCGCCAGCATTTCTCGCGCCCGGTCGAGACGCTCGCGCCGGGACAGCCGGTCCGGTTCCAGCGCAAGCGCGACGTTGCGCAGCGCCGTGCGCCATGGCAAGAGGCGGTCGTCCTGGAAGACGTATCCGACCGTCCGCCAGTCGTCGAACTCGCGGATGTCGGTTCCCCGGACCGCAATGCGGCCGGAATCGGGCGGCGCCAGCCCCGCGATCAGGTGCAGCAGGGTCGACTTGCCGCAGCCCGACCGCCCGAGGATGGCGTGTATGGCACCGGGGTGTACCTGCAGGTCGACGGCTCGGAGAACTTCCAGCGAGGCACCGTCCCTTACGGTGTAGCTCTTGCTGACCGCTTCCAGTTGCAGGATCGGCGCCCTATCGGCCTGTTCGGACCGCTTCGCCGGGGGCCGACCTACCGCGCGATGCCCGGTTATCGGCGCGGTCGATGGCGGACTCCGGCGTCCGGCATCCCAGTCCGGTGCGGGCCGGCCGATGCGCCGGTCCACCAAAATGCCGCTCTGCGGAACGTTCATGCCATCCCCCAACGAGCCGGGGCGCGGTGCCGCCCCTGCAGCCCCGTCGGCTTGGCGGGGCATGCGACTAAGAAAATGTCATTCTCCAGGAGTGCAATACGGCGTCGAAAAAAACGAAGGATTGCTGCATACGTGCTCGTATGAGAAATTATGTCCTCTTTCGTGTGGGGTCGTGGAGATGGATGAAATCGACCGCAGGCTGCTCCGGCTGTTGCAGGAGGACGCGACTCTGTCGCTTGCGGACATCTCGGCGCGGGTCGGCCTGTCCTCGACGCCCTGCTGGAAGCGGATCCAGAAACTCGAGCGAGAGGGCGTGATCCGTCGGCGCGTCGCTCTGCTCGATCCGCAGAAGGTCGGGGTGGGAGTGACCGTCTTCGTGACCATCCGGACGAATGAGCATTCGCGCCCGTGGCTGGAGAAGTTCGCGGGAGCGGTCGCCGCCATGCCGGAGGTGATGGAGTTCTACCGCATGAGCGGGGAGGTGGATTATCTACTGCGCGTGGTCGTCCCGGACATCGCGGCCTACGACGCGTTCTACAAGCGGCTGATCGACATCGCGCCGCTCGGCGACGTGACCTCCCGCTTCGCGATGGAGACGATCAAGTACACGACGGCCCTACCGGTCCCGTAGCCGGGTGACCGTGAAGGGTAGGCGGATCGGTCGAAGCCGCCTCTTGGCCTTCTCGGCAAAAACGTGTAATCCGGGGCCTGGAATTTCCCCGGCATCCTTAGCGTTCATGCGGTGCGCCGCGAGCGCTGAACGAGGAGGCATCCTGTGTCGGTAGTCGGCCAAGACAGCTTGAAAACCCGCCGCACGCTGACCGTCGGCGGACGCAGCTACGATTATTTCAGCCTGGAGGAGGCCTCGCGCCATATCGGCGACATCGCTCGGCTACCGTTTTCCTTGAAGATTCTTCTGGAGAACCTGCTCCGCTTCGAGGATGGCAGGACGGTCAGGGTCGACGATCTCCATCGCTTCGCCGCTTGGCTGGAGACGCGGCGCTCGGACGCGGAGATCGCATACCGGCCGGCGCGCGTGCTGATGCAGGACTTCACCGGCGTCCCGGCGGTGGTGGACCTCGCGGCGATGCGCGAGGCGATGACCGCCCTGGGCGGCGATCCGCAGAAGATCAATCCGCTGGTGCCCGTCGATCTCGTGATCGACCATTCGGTGATGGTCGACGCGTTCGGCGGTCCGGGCGCCTTCAAGGCGAACGTGCAGCGCGAATTCGAGCGCAACCGGGAGCGTTACGAGTTCCTGCGCTGGGGTGCCGGCGCGTTCCGCAATTTCCGTGTCGTCCCGCCCGGGACCGGCATCTGTCACCAGGTCAATCTCGAATATCTCGCGCAGACCGTATGGACCGCGGAGGTCGACGGCCGGACCATCGCCTATCCCGACACGCTGGTCGGGA
>CAZVAR010000062.1:0-20546 GCA_964625225.1 uncultured Alphaproteobacteria bacterium
CCTGGGGCATCAAGGTCGGCAATGTCGAGATCAAGCATGTGGATATCGACGAGAGCATGGTGCGCGTGATCGCCCGCCAGGCCGAGGCCGAGCGCGAGCGGCGCGCCAAGGTAATCAATGCCGAGGGCGAGAAGCAGGCGGCGCAGAATCTGCTGGAGGCCGCGGAGATCCTGAGCCGGCGGCCCGAGGCCATGCAGCTACGCTATCTCAGCACCCTGGCGGTGATCGGCAACGACCGCAGCAACACCATCGTCTTCCCCTTCCCGATCGAAGTCGGACGGCTGCTTGCCGCGCTGGGAGAGGAACGCTAGGGCCCGTCGACGGCGATCGCCGATACCGGCGGCGCGCCGGACCCGGCCGGCGCACTTTCCACGCCGGCGGCGTTATCCCGGATATCCGTTGCGACGGACCCGACGCCAACCGCAGCCCGCCCCGGGGCGCGGTTGCGGAAAGGAGCGACAGCATGCCTCAGCAATCCGGCACCGCGCGCCAGACCGTGCGCCCCATCGATCCCGGAGTGCGGATCGGCCATGTCCACCTCAAGGTCGCGGATCTCGAGCGCGCCCTCGCCTTCTACTGCGGCGTGCTCGGCTTCCAGCTGACGCAGCGCTACGGCCGGGACGCCGCCTTCGTCTCGGCCGGCGGCTATCACCACCATATCGGGTTGAACACCTGGGAGAGCCGGGGTGCCGTGCCGCCGCCGGCGGGTCACACCGGGCTCTACCACCTCGCCATCCTCTATCCGACGCGCGCGGCCCTGGCCGATGCCCTGTGCCGTCTGATGCGCGCGGGCATCCCGCTCGACGGGGCCTCCGACCACGGCGTCAGCGAGGCGCTCTATCTGCGCGACCCGGACGGCAACGGCGTCGAGCTGTACTGCGACCGCCCGGAGGCGCAGTGGCCACGC
This sequence comes from uncultured Alphaproteobacteria bacterium, assembly GCA_964625225.1. Taxonomy (GTDB): domain Bacteria; phylum Pseudomonadota; class Alphaproteobacteria; order JAJUGE01; family JAJUGE01; genus CAZVAR01. The sequence continues at coordinate 908 of CAZVAR010000062.1, forward strand.
GCGCCCGACGGGAGCTTGGCGATGGTTACGCGCCGCCTCGACGTCGAGGATCTGCTTCGCGCCGCCGGGCAGCCGCTGCGGCCCGAGGATCGGAACTGCGAGCCGGCACGCGGGCCGTAGCCGCGCCGCCTCCCGCCGGGGCACCCCCGATATCGGCGGCGCCGCGGCGCCGCCGTCCGGCACGATACCGGGACGATCCGCCCTCCGGCGCGATCTTCAGGCGCTCCGCGCCAGCCGGACCATGCGGATCTCCCGGAGGAGATCGTCCACGGCCGCGAGTGCGAAGCGGAGGGTGACCTGGTCGACGAGGCGGCCGTCGCGGATCTTCTCGTGCACGCTGGCAACGACGACCTGCGGGCGGGCGATCACGCGCGCCAGCATCGACGCCAGCGTCTCGCGCATCTGCGCATGCGCCCGGGCCCCGCCGGTGTAGGCCGGGGACGCGGTCATAATCAGGGTCGGCTTGTCCCTGGCCGGCGATTGCATGGCGGGGCGCGAGGCCCAGTCGAGCGCGTTCTTCAGAACGCCCGACATGCCGTAATTGTACTCGGGCGAGATGACGATCAGGCCGTCGCTGCGGGCGATTTCCTCCCGCAGGGAGCGGACGGCCGGCGCGGCACGCTCGCCGTCCTCGTCCGGATTGTAGAGCGGAATGTCGTTCAGCGGGAAGATGGCCAGCTCCGCCTTGGCGCCGAGGGCGGATCGGAGCGTCTGCAGAACCGTCATGCAGTAGGACTCGCGGCGGATGCTGCCGGAAAGGCCGAGAAGGCGGACGGGCTGGCTGCTGTCGTCGGTCATGGAGGCTCCCGAAGCTCTTTCCGTCCGGAACGCCGGCGGCGGCGGCCGGTTCCGGTCGCCGCCGGCGGCGCGCAAGCCGACGGCGCATTGCACGAGATGCCGCGCATCCCGGAATGTCGAGCCGGGCGGTTGCCCCCTCGCGGTTCCCTCGGGGGGTCGGGCCCGCCGTTCAGGCGCCTCCGGGCGCCGCCCCGCGCGCCGCCGCCGCCGCTTCGGCCAGCAGGCGGCGGAGCTGGGTCTGCTCCTCGTCCGCGAACGGGATCGGGCGGCACAGGCGCATCGCCGCCATGCCGAGCCGGGCGGTCATCATGCCGACCGCCACGCCCTGGCCCGCCCGCGTCGACAGCGAGGCAGCCAGGGCGCCGCCGAGGGCGTCCGCGCCGTAATCGGCCGCCGCGTCCGAGGCGCCCGCGACGGCCATGTTGGCGATCACGCCGCGGAACAGCGCGACCGAGCCGGAAAGCCCCGGACGGCCGCCATAGAGCGCGGCCACCTCGCGCACCATGCGGGCCGAGCGCCACAGCACGATGGCCGAATCGAGGATACCGAGCGGCGACAAGGCGGTGATCACCGCCGCCTGCGAGGCGTGCCGGATGACGACGCGCCGCGCCCGCCGATCGACGGGGCGGAGGACCATGCGGGAGAGCAGCGCCAGTGTCTCGGCGTCGCCGTGCGCGTCCGGCAGGGCGGCGCGGAACGCCTCCAGCCCGGGGGCGACGTCCGGCCGGTCACGATAGAGCGCCTCGACGCGCGCAGCCAGGACTGCCGCGGCGCCTTGCGCGCCCGGCTGCATGGACCGCGCCGCGTCGGCTTGCAGCCGGGAGATGTCGCTCAGCCTGCGCAGGTCGCGCATCTCCTCGCGGGCGAGTGCGGCGAGCGCCGCCAGGATCACCGTCGCCGCGGCCGCGAGAACCGCGCCGAGCGCGGCGCTGCGGGCGAACGCGGCCCGCAGCAGGTCGGCCAGTTCGATGCCGACGAGGACGGCGACCATGACCGCGACGCCGCCCGCCAGCCAGCGCAGGGCGCGGCGGCGCGCCCGGGTGGCCCGGCGGACGAGATCGGCGCCGGCCCGGCGCCCCGCGTCCCCCGGCGCTTCCGTCTCGTCCAGGACTTCGATGGCGTCGAACCCCGGCTCACCCTCCTCGGCCAGCACGGCGGCGCGCGGACGTTCCGGCGGCCGCGGCGGCGCCTCCGGCTCGGGTTCCAGCTCGAACGGGCGGACCGGCCGATCGCTCACGCCAGCTTGTCTCCGATCAGGAACTCCAGCGCGCGGTCGAGGTTGACGTGCGGCAGCCCGGCATGGGCGGCCTCGGGCCTCGCCGGCGGCTTGAACGAAAGAAAGTTGAAGCGGCCCACTTCCCAGTCGTCGGGCGTGGGCGGCGCCTCCGGGACCTCGCCGGGGAACAGGACGACGGCGCGGTCGCGCCCGAGCGGCGTCCCCCGCACGCAGGAGAGCCGCCGTCCCTCATGCTCGGTGGCGACCGTCTCGGTCGCCTTGACGGACGCGATCGCCATCGCGCCGGTCTCGACGCCGCTGAACCGCGCCTCGCGCGCCGCCTCCGCCACCATGCGCTCCAGGAGCTGGCGCAGGGCGGGATGCTGGTTCGACGCGACGTGATCGGCCTTGGTGGCGGCGAACAGCAGCTTGTCGATGCGCGGGCGGAACAGGCGGGCCAGCAGTCCCGAACGGCCGTAGACGAAGCTGCGCATCACGACCGCCAGCGCCTCCTGCATGTCGCGGAAGCTCTCGGGACCGCAATTGAGCGTCCTCAGGAGGTCGACCAGGACGATCTGGCGATCGAAGCGGGAGAAGTGATCGCGGTAGAAGCGCCGGATCACCCGTTCCTTGTAGGCCTCGAACCGCTCGGCCATCGCGGCATGGAGGCTGCCCGCCTTCGGGGCGGCGCCGCCGGCGGGCAGCGGGCAGAAGGCGAGGACCGGCGCTCCGTCGAGATCGCCGGGCATCACGAGGCGGCCGGGCTGCAACAGGCTCAGCCCGGCCTCCGGGCGCCTGCACCGGCGCAGGAACTCCGCATAGAGGCGGGCCGCCCGGCGTATCGCCTCCTCGTCCGCGGGCGCCGACGGGTCGAGGTTCCCGATGCAGGCGAGCCAGTCCCGCGCCAGGGAGGCGCGCGGCTCCGTCCCGCAAAGCGACAGGGTGGCTCGCGACCACTCGCCGTAGGAGGTCTCCAGGAGGGGCCGGTCCAGCAGCCACTCGCCCGGATAGTCGACGATCTCGAGGTGCAGTGTGGCGAGCTCGGAAATCCTGCGGCGGAGCATCCCGGAGGGGCGGTAGCGGATCGCGATCCGCAGCGCGCTCAGCCGGTCGGTCGGCCGTGGCCAGGCGGGCTCGCCGGAGATCAGCGCCTGAATGAACTCCCGGTACGGAAACTCCGGGATCTCGACGTCCGGCGGCGGCGCGAGCTTCGCCCCGATCAGCCTGCCGTCGGCCGCGGCTTCCAGGAACGGCAGCCGCCGGCCGACGAGGAGCTGATGGACGAGCGCCGTGATGAAGACCGTTTTGCCGCTCTCGCTCAGCCCCGTCACGGCCAGCCGGACCGTGCGGTCCAGGGCGCGGTCGGCGACGGCGGCGAGTTCGCCCGGCAGGCGGCCGAGCCTCTGCCGGTAGGAACGGGGCGGCGCGGCGGCGGAAGACATGCCGCGACAATAGTCCTCCGGGCCTGCCGGCGGAAGGTGCCGCCGCGGCTCGCCCCGCACGACCCGTCCCATTCCGGCGCGAACGCGGCAGGGATGCATGGGGGTCGGTGGGGTTCTATGGGGGAGGTATGGGGGTGCCCGGGACCCGATGGGGATTCCCGGGGGTTCCCGGGGGCGCCCGCGGCGCGCGGCAGGGGCGCATTCGTCGGTCCGACAGCGGCGCGCCCCGGCATGCGTCCCCGCGGCGGCGTGCTGCCGCTCGTCGGTGAGCCGGGCCTCGGCCGCCGCCGGCCCGTTTTTTCAGGTGCCGGGCCCGTGTCCTTGCAGCGGATGCGGGAGGTGACGGCCGTATGGCCGGCCGACGTCCCGGCCGGCATCCCGGCCGCGGCGCAACGCTTCGATGAAGGCGCCGATGCGCTGCCAGTGCCGGTGCCCGGCGGCGTCGCCGGCCGCCTGCCGGTCCGTCGCCAGCGAGGCGGCGATGACCGCGGCGTCGTCCGGATACTGGGCGAGCAGGTCCCGTGCGATCGCCTCGGCGGCGTACTCCGCCCCGGCGCCGGGCGGGGCGGGCAGCGTCCAGGTTCTCACGGGGCTTCGTGCGTTCGTCATCCTGACCTCCGCCGCACCGCTAGTTCCGCAGCCGAAAATGATACCACGGCAATAGTTAATATTCGGTTAACAGAGGTGGGCGCGAGCTTCCGCGGCCGCCGTCCGCCGCTGCCGCAGTTCAAACCGTCACAATGATTGGATCGACGGAACCAAACTCGTCGCGGATGGTTTAAGGGCGCCCGTAGAGGTCCCGAGCAGATGATCGAGGTGCACTTGTATGCTTAACGCGAGGCAGATGTTGATTATTCGACTCGTCGTCGAGGGACTGCCCCTCGGCGAAATCGCGCGCCGCACGGAGATGTCGCGGGCGGGCGCGATGGCCGAGTTCCGCGCTGCGCTCCGGGCGCTGCAGGACCCGGAGCATCCGGGCGGGTGGCGGCATCCGGCCAGCACGCCGGCCGCACGGTCGAGGCGGGACGTCGGCGAGTGAGCCGCGGCGCGCCCGCCCGGCGCGGTTGGCCCCGGCCGTACCCCAGACAGCGCGGCCCGACCGCACCCCGGACCCTCACGCCGCTCGTCCCGCCGCGATGCAGCAGGCCGCGCGTGTCGTCTCGTCGATCGGAAGAGTGGCGTGCGGAAGGGTGGCGCGCCCGACAGGATTCGAACCTGTGGCCTTCGGCTCCGGAGGCCGACGCTCTATCCACTGAGCTACGGGCGCCCTTGGGGTAGGAGGGCCGGACCTTAGCGCAAAGCCCGGTCCGGCGCAAAGGTTTCGACGGCCGGCTCCGGCTCGCCGGCGGCGTGGGCCCGGAGCCGCGCCATCGCCTGCCGGTCGGCGCCCGACGGCAGCGGCGTCTTCCGGTCGGCGATCCAGGCGGCGACGTCCGCGGAGACGCGCTCGCCCTGCAGGTCGCGCAGCAGCAGATGGTAGCCGTCGGGGTAGATTGCAACGTGCCAGCGGCCCGCCGCCTCCGGGGGCAGACGCTCGATCGTGCGCAGCACCGGAGCGGGCGGCACGACCTGGTCCTTCTGCCCGTACAGGAGCAGTACCGGGCAGTCGATCGCCGGGGCCGCCGCGACCGCCGCATCCATGAGGTCGACCAGGCCCCAGATCGCGTCGACTCGCGTGTGCTTGATCACGAACGGGTCGCGGGCGAGCCCGAGCAGCACCGCCAGATTGTCCGAGGCCTGGATTCGCAGCCCCTCCCCGGTCAGCGGGTACCAGGGCACGGTGTGCGCGGCCGCGTGCAGCAGGGTCCGGTACAGCGCCGGCATCGCATCGCGGCTCCAGAAGGCGGGCGCCGACAGGATGACGCCGGCCACCGGCAGGGGCGCGGCCGGCGGCCCGAGGCGTTCGCCGACGGCGTCCGGGCGCAGGTCACCGGCCAGCGCGACCAGCGCCACCGCCGCGCCCATGCTCTCGCCCAGCAGATAGACCGGCAGGCCCGGATGCCGGCGCGCGACCAGCCGCACCGCGTCGCGGGCGTCGCCGGCGAGGCGCGCGATGCCGGCCCAGCGGCCGGGATAGGGCGCCAGTCCGAACCCGCGCTGGTCGTAGGCATAGACCCGGAGGCCCTGCCGGGCGAGCCGGGGCGCCGGAATCTCGAAGGCGTTCGAATAATCGTTGAAGCCGTGCAGCGCGAGCACCGCGGCGCGCGCTTCGCCGCCGGCCGGCTCCCAGCTCCGCAACGGCAGTTCGAGCCCGTCCGCGGTGACGAAGTGGCCGCGCCCGGACGGGGCGAGGACGAAGGCCGGACCGTCGCCGCCGGGTCCCGGCGGCTGCAGCTGCGGCGCGCACGCCGCCAGCAGCGCGAGCAGCAGGGCGGCGATCAGCAGCCGCGCGCGGCGGCCCTGCCCCATCTCAGCCGTGTTTCCGGGCGCTTGCGGCCGATGCCTTCGCGTCCGGCTCCGGCTGGCGCGTCAGCGCCAGGAAGATGTCCTCCAGATCCGTCTCGCGCGTGCTGAGGTCGGCGATCACCAGGCCGGCGTCGCGCACCGCGTCGAGCAGGTCGGCGATGCGGGCGGCGCTCGGCCGGTAGCGGAACAGCAGCTCGCACGGGCCGGTGCGCTGCGGTTCGAAGCGGACGAGCGCCGGGGGCAGCTCCGCCGGGGCCTCCGCCAGCGTGATGCGCAGCTCCTTGCTGTCGAGTCGCCGCAGCAGGGCCGGCGTCGTGTCGCAGGCGACCACCCGGCCGCGGTCGATGATCGCGATCCGGTCGCAGAGCGCCTCCGCCTCCTCGAGATAATGGGTGGTCAGCAGCACGGTCGTGCCGCCCGCGTTCAGCCGGCGGACATAGTCCCAGAGGCCGCGGCGCAGCTCGATGTCGACGCCGGCGGTCGGCTCGTCCAGCACCAGCACCGGCGGGGCGTGGACCATCGCCTTGGCGATCAGCAGCCGCCGGCGCATGCCGCCGGACAGCGTCCGGGCGTAGGCGTCCGCCTTGTCGGCGAGACCCATCGCCGCCAGCAGCTCGTCGGTGCGCCGCTCCGCCCGGGGCACGCCGTAGAGGCCGGCCTGAAGCTCCAGCATCTCACGGGGCGTGAAGAAGGTGTCGAGATTGAGCTCCTGCGGCACGACGCCGATCGCCGTGCGCGCCGCCCGCGCCTCGGTCGCCACGTCGTGGCCCCAGATGCGCGCCGTCCCCGCCGTCCGCACGACCAGACCGGCCAGGATGTTGATGAAGGTCGACTTGCCGGCGCCGTTGGGACCGAGCAGCCCGAACAGGCTGCCGCGCGGGATCGCGAGGTCGACCGAGTCGAGCGCCGGGCGCCCGGCTGCGCCGTAGGTCTTGCTCAGGCCGATCGCCTCGATCGCGTGGTCGGGAGGGGTCACGGAAGGGTCACGGTCCGCGGAAGATCGTCGCAGGTCGGCGGCGCGGCGCCGGGGTCGTTGCGCCGTGCGCGGCAACGGGTATCATCGCCGCTTTACGGCGGTCAATGGCGGCGGCGCCCGGCCGCCCGGCGGAATGGACTGGGATGGATCAGGTCGAGACTTTCTACGTGGACACGCCCGTCGTGGCCTGCGACGGTGGTGCCGGCGCGCTGGGGCATCCGCGCGTCTATCTGCACTTGGACGTGCGCGGCGAGGTGGAGTGCCCCTATTGCAGCCGCCGATACATCCTGAAGGAAGGGGCGAAGACCGGCACGGGCGGCCACTGAGCTGCCGCCCGACAGCCCGATGAACGACCCCGATTCCGCCCGCCCCCCGCGTCGGCTCTTCCTGGTCGACGGTTCCGGCTACATCTTCCGCGCCTTCCACGCGCTGCCGCCGATGACGCGGCCGGACGGCACGCCGATCAATGCCGTATACGGCTTCTGCAACATGCTGATGCGGCTCCTGGAGGACATGGACGCGGATCACATCGCGGTCGTGTTCGACAAGAGCGGCACCAGCTTCCGCAACGAGCTGTTCGACGCCTACAAGTCGAACCGGGCCGAGCCGCCGAGCGAGCTCGTGCCGCAGTTCCCGCTGGTGCGCGAGGCCGTGCGCGCCTTCAACGTGCCCTGTATCGAGATCGAGGGCTACGAGGCCGACGATATCATCGCGACCTATGCGCGGCAGGCCGCGGCGGAGGGAATCGAGGTCACCATCGTCTCCTCCGACAAGGATCTGATGCAGCTCGTCGGCGAGCGGATCCGCATGTACGACCCGATGAAGCAGAAGAGCATCGGGCCGGAGGAGGTCCGCGAGCGCTTCGGCGTCGACCCGGAGCGGGTGGTCGACGTGCAGGCGCTGGCGGGCGATCCTACCGACAACGTCCCCGGCGTGCCCGGCATCGGCCTCAAGACCGGCGCGCAGCTCATCAATACCTATGGCTGCCTCGATGCGCTGCTGGAGCGCGCGGCGGAGATCCCGCAGCCCAAACGTCGCGAGAACCTGCTCGCCTATGCCGACCAGGCCCGGCTCTCGCGCGAGCTGGTACGGCTGAAGGACGACGTGCCGGTGCCGGTGCCGGTCGGCGACTTCGCGGTCCGCCGACCCGACCCGGAGAAGCTGATTGGCTTTCTCAAGGCCCAGGGCTTCCGCGGCATCACGCTGCGGGCGGAGAAGAAGCTGGCGGAGGCCGGTATCGCGCTCCCGCCGGAGGCCGCCGACGGCGCCGAGGAAGCGCCGGTGGAGATCCGCTACCGGCTGGTCACCGACACGGCGGAGCTGCGGGACTGGGTAGACCGGGCCACCGCCGTCGGGCGCGCCGCCTTCGTGCTGAAGACGACCCACCCCGACCCGCTGCGCGCCGAGCTCTGCGGCGTGGCGCTCGCCATCGAGCCCGGGCAGGCTTGCTACATTCCCTTCGCCGGGGCCGCGGGGCCGGACGGCGGCGGCCTCGATCTGGAAGGGAGCGGCCGCCCGGCCGTGCTGCAGCGGGCCGCCGCGCTCGAGCTGCTCGGACCGCTGATGGCCGACGATTCGGTCCTCAAGGTCGGGCACGACGTGAAGCAGGCGATCCGGGTCTTGCGCCGTAACGGCGTCGAGCTGGTCGCGGCCGACGATGTCAGCATCCTGTCCTATCTGCTCGATGGGACCGGCGCGGGATACACGGTCGCGGATCTGGCGCGGCGCCTGTTCGACCATACCTGCATCCCGATCGAGGACCTGGTCGGCAAGGGCAAGAACGCCATCCCCTTCGATCGCGTGCCGCACGACCGCGCGCTCGCCCATGCCGCCGAGGAGGTCGACTATATCGGCCGCATCCACCGGCTGCTGAAGGGCCGGCTGGTGCCGGAGCGGATGACCGCGATCTACGAGACGATGGAGCGGCCGCTGATCGGCGTGCTCGCGGCGATGGAGGACGCGGGCGTGCTGGTGGACCCGGATCAGCTCCGCGCGCTGTCCCGCGACCTGACGCAGCGGCTCGCCGGATTCGAGGAAGAGATCTACCGGCTGGCCGGCCGCACCTTCAACATCGGCTCGCCGAAGCAGCTCTCGGACGTGCTGGGGAGCGAGCTCGCCCGCCTCGGCGCGAAGCGGACCAAGACCGGCGCGTACGCGACCGGGGCGGACGTGCTGGAGGAGCTCGCGGCGCTGGGCAACGACCTCGCGGCGCGCGTACTCGACTGGCGGCAGCTCGAGAAGCTGAAGAGCACCTATACCGACGCGCTCCTGCAGGAGATCGACCCCGGCACGGGGCGGGTGCACACCCGCTTCACCATGACGGTGACCAGCACCGGACGGCTGTCGTCGACCGATCCCAACCTCCAGAACATCCCGATCCGGACCGAGGAGGGCAGCAAGATCCGGCGCGCTTTTGTCAGCGGCCCCGGGATGAAGCTGCTTTCGGCCGACTACTCGCAGATCGAGCTGCGGCTGCTCGCGCACGTGGCCGGACTGGAGACGCTGCGCCAGGCCTTCCGCGAGGGGCAGGACATCCACGCCGCGACCGCGAGTCAGGTGTTCGGCCTCGCCCCGGACCGCGTCGATGCGGCCGCCCGGCGCAAGGCCAAGACCATCAATTTCGGCATCATCTACGGCATCAGCGCCTTCGGCCTGGCCCGCCGCCTGGGCATTCCCCAGGCCGAGGCGAAGGCCTATATCGATGCCTATTTCGACCGGTTTCCCGGCATCCGCGACTATATGGAGAGGTGCAAGGATTTCGCCCGGCGCCATGGTTTCGTGACCACCATCTTCGGCCGCAAGTGCTTCACGCCCTATATCCAGGACAAGAACCCGGCCCGCCGCAGCTTCGCCGAACGTGCTGCGATCAACGCGCCGCTCCAGGGTGCGGCCGCAGACATCATCAAGCGGGCGATGGTGCGGATCCCGGATGCGCTGGCGCAGTCCCGGTTGCGGGCGCGCATGCTGCTGCAGGTGCACGACGAGCTGCTGTTCGAGGTGCCGGAGGCGGAAGTGGCGGATACGGCGGCCCTGGTCCGCGAAATCATGGAATCCGCGGCACAGCTGGCGGTGCCGCTGGTCGCGGAGACCGGCGTCGGGGACAATTGGGCCGATGCGCACTGACTCCGAAGACGGAGGGACAGAAGGATGAACGATCGTCGGAACGGCAAATGGATCGCGCTCGCGGCGGGCCTCGCCGCCGGTGCCCTGGGCGCTGCCCTGTACGCCGGCTGGCGCTCCGGCTACCGGCCGCGGAGCCGTCGTCGCTTCGATCCGGACAGGGTCAATTATGACGACATCGTCGACGCGGGCTCGGCCATGTCCTTCCCGGCCAGCGATCCGCCCGCCTATTCGGCACCGCGGCCCGGTGCGCCGATGCGTTGAGCCGGAGCGGAACTCGAAGGGCGTCAGCCGCGGGCGCGGCGACGGGTGCGCCGCGCCCGCGGAGGGCGGGCCGGTCCATCCCGGTTCCCGCCGGCCCGTTAATCCTCCAGGTCGTCCTCGTTGCCCCCCTGCGCTAGGGGGACGAGCAGGACCATGTGGTTCTCTTCCTCCGCCTGCTCCCGGCTGTCGACCTCGCCCAGTTCGACGGCGTCGGCGATCGCCGCCTCCCAATGCATCCGCTCTTCCTGGTCGGCGTCACGGATCGTGACGTCTCCGGACGCGCCGAAGGCGCCGAGATCCTGCAGCTCGTCCGCCGCCTCGTCGCAGATCGCCTGCGCCGTCGCCAGGTCCGCGGCCGACACGATCAGGACGGGCGTATCGCCCGCGTCGAATGTGTAAAGAGGCATCGTCGTCCGCTCCCTGCGCTGATGGTCCGGTCTCCGCTGCCGCCGGCCGGCACGCCGCAGGCAACGCACTCAGGATACACGGCCGACGCGCGGCGGTTCCACGCGACCGGGGCGCCGGCGCCGGGCAGGGAACCGTTTCGACCTGCGCCGATTGTGTCGAGTGCGAGGGCAATGCGATCGGAGGCCGCCATGGGCGACACGACGGTGAAGAAGGTGGATTCCGCCGCCTCCCCCAAGGGCGGGATGGGCCAGAAATATCTCGTCTCCGGCAAGCTGGTGTCCATGCGGCTATGGGAGCGCGAGTCGCCAGGCGATGCCGGGCCGGGCCAGGCGAGGGACTACGAGACGGTGGGCTATGTCATCGCCGGCCGGGCGGAGCTGCACATCGAAGGGCAGACACTGGTCCTGGAGCCGGGGCATTCGTGGCTCGTGCCCAGGAGCGCCGTGCACAGCTACAAGATCCTGGAGCCGTTCACGGCCGTGGAGGCGACCGCGCCGCCGTCCCAGGTTCACGGCCGCGACACGCCATAGCGTGCCCGGACGGCCGCGCGGCGACGGTCCGGAACGGCTTCCGCCCGCCGCCGTCGCCCGGGCGTGAGGTCGAGCCCGCCTCTCCAGGCGCCGCCATGCTGCCGCTCCGGCCGGAGCGATTGCGGACGCGGCCGACAGCCGCCGCGCCGCTGGGGCCGGCCGCGCCCGAGGCGGAACAAGTCGTGCGCCCGGCCGTTGCCGCAGGTGACCCACTGCGGAGGATCGGATATGCCAAGCACGGGCCTCGAGGTGATCGACAGAACGGTCCAGACCACGAACATCTGGCTCAGCGAGATCCAGGAGGAGATCGGCCCCGACCGGAAGCGGGCCTATCACGCGCTGCGCGCCGTGCTGCATGCCCTTCGTGACCGGCTGTCGCCGGAGCAGGCGGCGCATCTCGCCGCCCAGATGCCGCTGCTGGTGCGCGGGGTGTTCTTCGAGAGCTGGCGGCCCGCCGGCAAGCCGGAGCGGGTGCGCTCCCTCGACGAGTTCCTCGCGCGCGTCGACGACGAGCTCAAGGGGATCCGGCCGACCGGCGCCGATGCCGCCGCCCGGGCGGTGCTGCGTACGCTCTCACGGCACATATCGCCCGGCGAGATCGACCAGATCCGGGCCACGCTGCCGCAGGAGATCCAGAATTTCTGGCTGCAGGCCGAGCGCTCCGAACAGGGTTAGTCGGCCGGAATCCTCGGGGCGCCGCACCGCGCTCCAGGGGACCGGCGCCCGGCCGGGGCGTTGCCGGCCGCTGCCGGTGCGGCGCGCCGGGTCTCGGCACGGACCGCACATCCGGCCGGGTCCACGAAACGGGCCGCCCTGCCGATGCAGACTGCGGCACCGCCGGCACGCGCGGCGCGGCAGCGGCCCTCACCGCGGCGCGGCGGCGTCCCGCCCTCCGGCCGGATGCGTCGTACGCCACCGCTGGACCAGGACGATGCCCGCCAATATGGCGATGCCGGCGAGGTCGGTGGGCCAGCCCGGCTTGATCATCATGATCGCGCCGGCAAGTAGCACCAGGCGTTCCCACCAGCTCATCCGCTGCAGCAGCCAGCCCTGGGTGGCGGCGACGAAGGACAGCATGCCGATCAGCGCCGAGATCAGCACCCAGGCCTGGTAGAACCAGTTCTCCACCCCGATCAGCAGCAGGTTCGGGTTGAAGAAGAACATGAACGGCAGGATGGCCGTACGCAGATCGTAGATGAAGCCCTGTATGCCGGTGCGGATCGGGTCGGCGCCGGAGATTGCCGCGGCCGCGTAGGCCGCGATCCCCACCGGCGGGGTATCGTCCGCGAGAATGCCGAAATAGAACACGAACAGGTGCACCGCCACCAGCGGCACGACGATGCCCGATGCTGCGGCAAGGTTGACGATGATCGGGGCCACCAGGGCGGCCATGACGATGTAGTTCGCCGTCGTCGGCAGCCCCATGCCGAGGATCAGCGAGACGATCGCCGCCAGGATCAGCACGGCCCAGATGTTCCCGCCGGAGATGACGTCGATCACCTGGGTCAGCCCGTAGCCGAGATTGGTCATCGTCACCATGCCGACCACGATGCCGGCCGCCGCCGTCGCGATGGCGATCGTCGTCATGTTGCGGGCGCCGAGCGCCAGCCCTTCGACGATCGCCCAGGCGCCGCCGCCGAGTCCGGCGAGCAGGCCGCGGCCCTCGCGCAACGCGCGCCAGGCTTCCTGTGCCAGGATCAGGACGATCAGGACGCCGGTCGCGTGGAAGGCGCTGCGCTCCGGTGTGAGCTGCACCCACATCAGCTCGTAGAGCAGGAACGCCACCGGGATCAGGTAATGCACGCCGCGCTTGAAGGTGTTCCAGAGCGGCGGCAGCTCGGCTCGCGGCACCCCTCGCAATCCGAGCTTCAGCGCCTCCAGATGCACCACCAGCAGCAACCCGGAATAGGTGAGCAGGGCCGGCACGAGCGCGTATATGATCAGTTCCGAATACGGGATGTTGATGAAGGTGGCCATGATGAAGGCGGCCGCCCCCATCACCGGCGGCATCAGCTGGCCGTTGACCGACGCCGCCACCTCGGTCGCTCCGGCCTTCACCGCCGGATAGCCGACGCGCTTCATCAGCGGGATCGTGAAGGTGCCGGTCGTGACGACGTTGGCGGTCGACGAGCCGGAGATCACGCCGGTCATGAGGCTCGCCACGACCGCGGCCTTGGCCGGGCCGCCGCGGAAGGTGCCGAGCGCCGCGTAGGCGAGGTCGACGAAATACTGGCCCGCCCCCGCCTTCTCCAGCAGCGCGCCGAACAGCACGAACAGGAACACGAAGGTCGCCGAGACCTGGATCGGCGTCCCCCAGATCCCCTCGGTCGTTATGTAGAGCTGCTGAATGATCTGCGACCAGGGATAGCCATTGTGGAGGTAGAGCACGTCGGGCGGGGTGAGCGGGATGATGCCCGCCGGCCCGGTGATGCCGTAGAGGATCGCGAGACCGGCGATGGCCGGCAGCGCGAAGCCGACTGCGCGCTGGGTGGCGAAGGCCAGCACGATCAGCAGGATCGTGCCGACCCAGATGTCCCGGGCGATCGGCAGCCCGCCCTGAACGGCGACCAGAGTGTAGAAGTTGACGATGATGTAGAGGCAGCCCGCCACCCCCGCCGCGGCCAGCGTCCAATCGTACCAGGGCACGTAGTGCCGGGGGCCGTGCTTGCGCGGAAAGGCCAGGAAGACCAGCGCCATCCCGAAGGCCAGATGGAGGGCGCCGAGCCGGTGGGGATTCAGCGTGCCGGCCCAGACCGCCCAGAGCTGGAACAGGCTCCAGGCGACGCTGAGCCAGAAGATCAGCAGGCGGACCGGAGCGGCCCGCGGTTGGCGACCCCCGAATTCCGATTCGAGGATCTCCTGCGCCCGGTCGACCATGCGACGCCTCGACCTGCGGTCGGACGGTCAGCGATCGGCGGACGCCCGGAGGCTTTCGGGGATCGTGACACCGGCCTCGCGGAAGAAGCGCTCCGCTCCCGGATGCAGCGGGATGGGCATGCCCTCGAGCGCGTTCTCGACGGTGAAGTATTTCTTCAGGTTCGGGTTCTGGATGTCGTCGTAGAACGCCTGCAGCTTGTCCCCGAAGATCGTCTTGGTGAAGGAGTACACGACCTCCTCGGGGAGCGACGCATCCCCGACCAGCATTGCCTTCAGGGTCACCGTCTGGACGTCGTTCGGCATGTCCGGATACGTCCCGGCCGGGATCGTGAACGGCGTGTAGAAGGCATATTGCTTGCCCAGCGCTTCGATGACCTCCCGATCGATCGGCACCACCCGGATCGGTGCCGTCTGAGCCGCCTCCGTGATGGCGGAGGAGCCGACGCCGACCGTATAGAACATCGCGTCGATGCGACCGTCGCGCAGCAGGTTGACGGCGTCGCTGGCGCTCCCGCGCACGGCGCTCTGCAGGTCCGAGAAGTCCAGGTCGTGCGCGGCGAGGATGTTCTTGGTATCCTGCTCGGTGCCGGAGCCGACGTCGCCCACATACACGCGCTTGCCGCGGAGATCGGCCGGGCTGTCGATTCCCGCATCGGCGCGGGCGAGGATGTGCACGACCTCCGGGTAGAGGGCGGCGATGCCCCGCAGGTTCTCGACCGGCTGGTTCTCGAAGGCTTCGACCCCGGTCCCGCGATACGCATATTCGGCGATGTTGTTCTGCACCAGCCCCATCTGGAGCTGGCCCTCGCCGATCGCCTTGGCGTTGAACACCGAGGCGCCGGTCGAGCGCGCGTTGGCGCGAATGCCGATACCGGCTTCGTTGATGATCTTCGCGATGCCGACGGCGGTCGGGTAATACAGCCCGGTCGTCGAGCCGGAGCCGATGGTTATGAACGTCCTGGTCTGGGCGAAGGCCGCCGACAGCGACAGTCCGATCATGGCTGCCAGGGCGATGACGAATGCTCCGGGCCGAATGGACAGCCGAATGGACATAGGACATCTCCCGTGTGGTTCGACCTGTCGTCCGCGCACATACGCGGTCTGCCGCGCGACCGCGCGCGTTGCGCCGAAGATCTCTCCTAGGCGAGCAACGTGCCGCCTCGCCGGTGGTTCCCGTCCCGATCGGGGAAAGTCTGTCGCGCCGCCGTCTCAGAATGCCGCCTGCCGGCGATAGAAATCGCCGGCGAGACGACCCAGGGCGAGCCGCTGGTCGGGGATCAGATACATCATGTGCCCGCCGTCCAGGACTTCGAGCCGGGCGCGGGCGCGGATCTCCTCGGGCAGATCCAGCCGGTCGAGCAGCCAGCGCGACGCCATGTAGGGCGTGACCATGTCGGTCCGGCCGTGCACCACCAGGACGCCGAGCCCCGGCGTGAGCGCCATCGTTTCCGCCAGATCGTCCATCGCCCCGTCCTGCTTGCCCGGCCCGCCGCGTGCGCCCTCCCAGTTCCAGTTCCGGGACGGGCGATCGGCCAGCAGGCGGAACGGCAAGTCGGTCGTCAGCTTCAACTCGTCCCGGACATAGGAATTGTAGGCCGAGGAGAACGGCGCCTTGGTCGCCTCGAGCTGCGGATCGGGGCCGCCACGGCGCCCCGGGCGGGGATCGGGCCCGGTCTGCGCACCGTCGTAGAGGCTCAGCACCAGGCCGGCATCCTCCAGGAGCCGCTTCGCGAACGTCCCGGTCGGCACACGCCCGCGATGCCGGTCCACGATCTCGCGCTTCAGGCCCAGCAGGGCGGAGAGGCTGTCGATCAGCGCCGGTTCCGGTCCAGGACCGGCGGGTGCGATCGCGGCGATGCCGACCAGGTAATCGGACAGGGCGAAGCGCTCGACCGCGTCCAGGCTCATGGACGGGTCTCCCTTGCCGTGGGCTCGGGCCGACGCCACCATCGACGGCAGGGCGAGGCCCCAGGGAAGGATCGTGGCGTCCTCGGGTTGGATCGTGGCGAAGTCGAGCACCGGCGAGATCAGGACCAGGCCGTTGAGCGCGGCGCCTTCTTGGTCCAGCAGCCGCCGGGCGACGAGCGCGGCCCGGAACCCGCCATAGCTCTCGCCGGCGAGGAATTTGGGCGAGTCCCAGCGCGCATGACGGGTCAGCCAGAGCCGGATGACCTCGGCCATGCTCCGCACGTCGGCGCTGACGCTCCAGAACGCCTTTTCGGCGTCCTCGCCCGGCTTGGTGGCGCGGCTCAGGCCCGTCCCCACCGGATCGACGAAGACGAGATCGGTGAAGGCGAGCCAGCTCGCCGGATTGTCGGTCAGCCGCGCCGGCGGGCTCGGCACGGCGCCGTCCGCGCCGGTTGCGAGCACCCGCGGTCCGAGGGCGCCCAGGTGGAGATAGGCGGACGACGCGCCGGGGCCGCCGTTGAAGACGAAGGTGACCGGCCGGCTGCCGGTCTCCGCCGCCTGCGCGGCATAGGCGATCACGGCGATGTGGGCGGTGGGGTCGCCGTCCTCGCCGACGATCGGCAGGGTCTCGACGGTCGCGTGATAGTCGAGTGTGCGGTCCGGCAGGATCAGTACGTGCTCGGTCGTGACCGGAGCCAGCGCGAGGCGGCGGGCCGCCGGGGGCGTCTGGGTGTCCGGCGCGTCCTCCGCGGCGACGGCGGGTGCCGCCATGCCGGCGACGGCAACGAGCAGGGCACACAGGCGTTTCTTCATCTCGGGCCTCGTTATGGGGCACGGCGAGGGCAGCGGTAACCGGCTTCCGGCGCGGCGCCGGCCGGATCCGGCATGATCTGCGACCGGAACGTAGCACGGACCGTCCGCTCCGCTGCCCCGTCCGAGGCGTATACGCCCCGCGCGCCACGAAGATCGTGCCCGGCGCGGCGAAAAAGCCAGGTCGTCCGACGCACGATTCCGGTCGCTCCGGGAGAAAATCGGACATACTCGGTCATGGACCGAACGCCGCCGCGGCGGGCGCGGCACCGGCGTCCGATCCGACTCGGATCTGTCGGCAGGGGAGCAGAGCGTGTCCGTGATTCCCGATCTCCATGGCCGCGTCGCGCTGGTGACGGGGGCCTCGCGCGGCATCGGCAGGGCGATCGCGCTGGCGCTGGCGGAGGCCGGCGCGGACGTCGCCGTCAATTATCGTGAGCAGGCGGCGATGGCGGAGGAAGTCGCGCAGGCGGTCCGGGCGCTCGGCCGCCGCGCGATGACGCTTGGCGCCGACGTCTCGGACGGTGCCGAGGTCGCGCGGGCGGTGCATGCGGTCGCGGCCACGCTCGGGCCGGTGGACGTGCTCGTCAATAATGCCGGCGTGGCGCTGCACCGCGGTCTGGACGAGCTGACCGAAGCCGATTTCGACCGCACGATCGCCGTCAATCTGAAATCCGCCTTCCTCTGCATCCAGGCGGTCTTTCTCGGCATGCGCGACCGCCGGTGGGGGCGCATCGTCAACATCTCCTCCGGTGCGGCACGCGGCGCGGGCGTGGTCGGCGCCCACTACAATGCGTCGAAGGCCGGGATGGAGGGGCTGACGCGCGGATATGCGGCCCGGCTGGTGAAGGACGGGGTCACGGTCAACGCCGTCGCGCCGTCGCTGATCGCGACCGAGATGATCCTTCCGCACCGGCGCGACAGCGCGGCCAAGGTGCCGGTCGGGCGCCTGGGTACGCCGGCGGAAGTGGCGCAGGCCGTCCTCATGGTCGTCGGCAATCCCTACATGACCGGCCAGACCGTTCAGGTGAACGGCGGATTGCATTTCATCTGACCCGGGTCCCGCCGGTCCGGACGCGCGGGAGAGGGCCGGCCCGTTTCGCCGGTTCCCCGGAGCCGTCGGGGGACGCGGTACGCCGCCCGGCGCATGCCGCGCGGCCCGTTTCGCGAGTTCCGGGTGCCGCGCCAAGACCGGCGCCGATGTCGATTAGAGATGGCCCTGACGAAACCTAGGGAACGGTCCGATTCACGGGCCGGTTACAGTGGCCGATTCCTTTTCTTGACTGTCCGGTCATTCGGATCATTATTTTTTTTCGATACAACCGCGCCCGGAAGGCGAGGCAAGCGATGTACGATCATCTGCTGCGCCGGCAGGGTATACCTTCGCGCCTCCCGGCCGCCTTTCTGGTCCTGCTCGCCCTCGGCCTGTGCCTCGGGCTCACCGCGTCCGCGGCCGACACGCCGACCGAGGAGGAGGCGGTGATCGCGAGCAGCCTCGCCGCCATGTTGCGGGCCAGCCGCACCGTGATCTCCCGCCATCAGGATCTCATCAACGACCCGACCATCGGCGACAAGGGCCTCGACGGGGAGGCGGTGCTCGCGGAGACGCTGCAGATCTACCGAAGCATGACGGGCATCGATGCCCTGTCGATCGACCCCGAGTCCCGGCACGGGCGGCTTCTGCGCGCGCAGATGGATGCCATCGCGGAGGTCGTCGACACGCATCAGCCGACGCTCAACGCGCGGGGCGTCGGCTTCAAGGCGTTCATCCCGTCGACCTTCGGCCGCTTGGTCAACGAGGCATTCGGCACCCGTGCCGGGGCAGAGGCGGAGGTCAAGGTGACGGCCCCGCCCGCATACATCCGCAACCGCAAGGCACGGCCCGACGGTTGGGAGGCCGAGGTCATCGAGACCAAGCTGCTGTCGCCCGACTGGCCGACCGGCCGGTTCTACGCAGCCGTCGCGGACAGCAAGGGGCGGCCCGCCTTCCGCATGGCGATGCCCGAATATTACGACGCCTCCTGCCTCGTGTGCCACGGCGGTCCGAAGGGCGAGATGGACGTGACCGGCTATCCCAAGGAGGGCGGCAAGGAGGGCGAGCTCGGCGGCGTGATCAGCATTACGCTCTATCGATGACCGGGGGGCGCCGATCGCCGGCGGCGCCGGTCCGGCGATGATCGAGCGGCTCAGCATCCGGGCGCGGCTTCTGCTCCTGTCCGGCCTGCTCGTCGCCATTTTCGTCGGCACGACCCTCTACCTCACGACCAAGCTCGCGGCGAACTCGCAGACCCTCGTCCGGGCGACCGAACTCGTCGACCTGATCGAGAGCGCCAGCCGGGTCCGCACGACCTTCGGCGAGTTCCGCTACTGGCTGACCGATCTCGCCGTCAGCTTGCTGCAGCAGTCGGAGATCAAGGCCGGCGCCGCGCGGGAGCGTCTGGACCGCGAGCTCGACGAGCTCGGCCGCTGGCGTCCCGAGATCGCGGCGACCCTGCGCGACGAGGTCGCCCAGTACGGACAGCTCGCAATGCAGGCGGTCGAGGAATACACCAACGACCAGCGTGTCATCGGCAACATGTATCTGGCACAGGCGCGCCTGCACAGCGTCGCTCTGGGTGACCGGCTCTCCGCCCTCGTCGCCGACCTCAACCGCGAGGCGGCGCGGGCGCGGGACGCGGCGCTCGCCGACGTCGCCGAGACGACCCGGATCGCGCTCTTCGTGATCGTCTCGGCGATCGTCGTCGGCACCGGCCTCACGCTGCTCGTCTTCCGGTCGATCTCGCGGCCGCTCGGACGCGTCGTCGAAGCCATGGCGGGGATCAGCGCGGGAAACCTCGACGCTCCGATCCCGCCCGCCGGCCGCGACGAGGTCGGCGCGATGGCC